>DASZKX010000389.1:0-24643 GCA_035552735.1 Xanthobacteraceae bacterium | reverse complement strand
GGCGACGGTCTTTGCAAGCCGCGCCTTGAGCTGATCGATGGTCGTCTCGTTGTCCTCGAAACGGGGCGGCTCGATGCCGGCCAGCCGGGCCATGCCGTTCTTGGCGAGATCCCCCGCGATCTGGACCTGGCGGGTCAGCGCAAACATGTCGGGGTATAGCCGGGAACCGAGCAGTACCGACGGATCGACCTTCTTGGCGGTCGCAAAACCCTGCGCCTTGTCGAGCACTCCCGACAGCGCATTGAGGCCGAGCTCGAGAGCCGGAAGGGAGGCCTTGGACATGGAAAACGACATGTGGCTGATCCTTGATTGGGAGATTTTGGGATGTGGGGCGAAGCGCGCGGAACATGCCCGCAATCCACCGGGGTTTCAACCCGTGCGGCAACGCTGGGCGCCATGCGCCCCGGCGGACAGCCGGCTTACCCAAGACGCTGCCGCGTGGCGCCCGCCTACTCGTAGATCGCCTGCGCCTTGGCCACGACAGCAGGCGGGGCGGTCATCATCTTGGCCACGATCGTCTCGGCCTCCTCGCCGGTCAACGGATTGACCGGAAGCTGCTGCTTCTCCATTTCGGCCAGGAACTCCTTGTCCTGCATGGTGTCGTTGAAGGCCTTGCGGATGATGGCGACGCGGTCCGGCGGCACCTGCTTCGACATGATGAAGGGCCGGCCGACCTCGTCGGAAGCATCGAGCACGTCGAGGATCTGCCTCTGCTCGTCGGTCGTGGCGAAGGTGCCGATATAGGCGGCGCTTTCCGGAATTTCCGGCGGCCGCTTCTCGGTGAAGCGCACGAAGTTATGCGCCGAGCCGTCGCGGATCCATTCAATGGGAATGCTGCTGTAGGAGCCGCAGTCGCCATCGAGCTCGCCGCGCTCGATCGCGAGCCGCTGCTCGGCGCTGCCCGGGAAGCCCAGGATCTGCTTGATCGGGGCGTGGAACACTTCCCGCAGCGTCGCCCCGTTGATGTAGTTGCCGGAGCCGCGCGCGGTCGAGCCGAGCACGAACTCCTTGCGATGCATCATGTCGTCCCAGCTCTTGACGCCGTTCGGGCCGAAGCCGTAACAGACCCGGAAATCCGGCGTGACGACGCCGATCCAATCGTATTTGCGGAAATCGAGCCGGACCTTGTCGGGCTGCATGATGGACTGGGTGACCAGACCCGGGTTGAAGATGGTCATGACGGTGCCGTCCTTCGGCGCCGTCACGTCGAGGTAGCGCACGGAGGTCAGGCTTCCGGCCCCCGGCATGTTCTGGACGATGATGTTGGGGTTGCCCGGGATGTGGGCGGACAAGTGGCGCGCCAAGGCGCGGGCATTGACGTCATAACCGCCGCCCGGCGAGAAGCCGACCACGATGGTGAAGGTCTTGCCCTTGTAGAAATCATCGGCGCGGCCGAACGTGGGCGCAACCACGAGGCCGGCCAGCACGAAGGGAAGCAGCGGGACGCAGCGAGCTCTTGCCATCGGGGTTCTCTCAGCTATGCCGCACGCGGATTTTCATCGGAGCCATGACCATGACACGTTACGTCTGCCCGAATAGTCGAACAAGGCGCGAATCGGGGCTGGCGGCTGCGACCAATTGAGCAGCCCCCGCTCTAGCGGATCGCAAACGCGATGAGGGCGACCCAGCCGACGCCGGCCAGGACGCAGAAGATCAGCAGCGACAACATGCCCGAGATTTGCGCCACTCATATGCTGAATCAAATCTGCTGGATCGCGTTGAAATCGAATTTGACGTTGGGCGGATTCTCGCCGATGCGAACGACCTTGTCGCCGACGAAGCGATGGGGCGGCACCGGTAGATTGTAGGGCGCCGGCGAATCCTTGAACACGCGGCCCGCCAGATCGTATTTCGAGCCGTGGCAGGGGCAGAGGTAGCCGCCGAGCCAATCGGCCTGCGGCTGACTGGCATCGGGCTGCGGATAGAATGTCGGGGTGCAGCCCATATGGGTACACACGCCCACCAACACGGCGAACTCGGGCTTGACCGAGCGCTGCGGGTTGCGGGCATAGGGCGGTTGCTGGAGCTGCTCGGACTCCGGGTCGGACAGCTGGCCGAGCAGGTCGGAATTGCGCAACATGGTCACGGCTTGTCCGCTGCGATGCACCACGAAGACCGGCCACGACCGCCAGAACACCATGACCTGCTGACCGGGCTCCAGCGGCATCAGATCGACGTCGACCGTACCGGCGACGGCCGGCATCGCGGCATCGGAATCGTTCTGGTCGAACAGCACCGTATAGGCGGCTGCCCCGACGGCGCCCACCACCGCGGCGCCCCCGGCGATGCCGGTCGCCACCCGCACGACATCGCGGCGCGTAGGTTTGGGATTGGTCACGACGCTCCCGGGCTGGTCCGCGTGCCCCCGAATGGGCGCCGGAATCTTAGCAGCCCACCAACCACTCCGGAAGCCGAGCACCGGCGGAGGACGCTTTAGTGCAGCGCCCACAGGAACACCGCCGCGGCGGCGAGGCCAAGCCCGCTGCGCACGGCATGCAACCGGCCCCACTTCCGCACGCTGGCATGCACCGACGGATCGGCGGTCGCCGCTTCCGCAGCCATCAGGGCCCGGTTGGTCGGCATGATGCCCAAGAGCGTGTACGGCCAGTTGGCCAGGCTGAGAGCGGCCCCCAGCAACCATCGCCAATCGCCGGTGCCCACATAGGCCGCCACGCCGAACACGGTCGCCAGCAACGCGAGCGGGGCCTGCATGGCGAAGCCGCGCCGGTAGCTCGGCTTCCATTCCGCCAACAGCGCGGGCGCGTCCAGCAGCAGGCGCGCAGGCTGCTCCGCGACATTGACATAGATCGCGGCGCCGGTGAAAACCGAGGCCGCCACCAAGGCAAGCTCTCCGCTGATCATGGGCGTTGCTCCCGTGTTTCCGTGGCGACTTGACGGTCGCCATCCAGGCTCTGCGCGATGGTGCGCAAAATAGTGGTGGCGGCGCGTATCCGGCGTTGATCGAGGCCGGCCGCAAGGCGGTTCGCCCAGGGCGCTTGCCGGGCGGTGGCGGCGCGGTAGGCCGCGCTGCCCGAGGCCGTCAGCACCACGAGCTTCGCCCGCTGGTGGTGCGGATTGGGGGCGAACCGCACAAAGCCCGCCTGCTTGAGATCGTTGGCGACCCGCTGCACCGCCTGGCGGGTCAAACCCATGTTGCGGGCGATCGCGGCGACCGAAAGCGGCACCGGCGACAATGCGGCCGCTCCCATCACCTGCCAGCGCGCACTGGTGAGCCCGATGTCGCCGACCAAGCGGTCGCCCTCGGCGAGCAGCGCGCCGTTGAGACGGAAAATCTCGAGGACCAGCGCCGTGAGGGCGGCGCCTTCGGGGCTATGGGTCACGCCGATCATGACCGTATATACCCATATTGACAGTATATTGTCAATATGGGTATGCGTGACCGTACGAGCGTCGCTCCGGCCTTGATCACGGCCGTGGCAATCCTGCTATAACGGCGTGCTTCGCCGATCGACCGGTTGACCGCGGCGCGCCAGCCGCCAAGGTCTTTTTGAGCCGGCCCGCCCCATCGTCCCCAAAACCACCAGCACCGTCGCCGAGGAGAAGTCGCAAATGAGTGGGCCGCGCACCCTTGATATCCACACCCACGTCCTGACCGAGGAGATGATCGATCTCATCCGCAAGGAGGCCCCGAAGGTGGCGCCGCGGATGACGGCGATCGATGCGGATTCCTTCATGCTGGAGATCGCCGGCACCCCCTATCGGCCGTTCCCGCGCGGCGGCTTCGATCTGGAACGCCGCTTTGCCGACATGGATGCGGCCGAGGTCGACCTCCAGGTGCTTTCGGCCACGCCGCAGAGCTATCTCTATGACCAAGAGCCCGCCCTGACGGCGGCCTGCGCGGCCCTCCAGAACGACCAGATCGCCAAGCTGGTCGCCGCCCATCCGGATCGATTCCTCGGGATCGCGACACTGCCGATGCAGGCCCCGGAGCTCGCCGCCGCCGAGCTGCGCCGGGCGGTGCGCACGCGCGGACTGCGCGGCGCCATGATCGGCTCCAACGTGATGGGCCGCAATCTCGATCATCCCGAGCTCGAGCCGATCTGGGCCGCCGCCAGCGAGCTCGATGTCCCGCTGCTCATTCATCCGGTGAATGTCGGGGCCGCCGACCGCCTGCGCTCCTACTATCTCAACAATCTCATCGGCAACCCGCTCGACACCACCATCGCGGCGGCGTGCCTGGTGTTCGGCGGCGTGCTCGAGCGCCATCCTGGGCTCAAGGTCTGCCTGGTGCACGGCGGCGGCTTCGTTCCCTATCAGGCCGGCCGCTGGGCGCATGGCTGGCAGGTGCGGCCGGAGCCGAAGGTCAACCTCGAGCAATCGCCGGAGCCTTGGATCGAGCGATTCTATTACGACACCATCCTGCATTCGAAGGAAAGTCTCGAATTCCTGGTCGGATCCGCCGGGCCCAAGCGCGTCATGCTGGGCAGCGACTATCCGTACGACATGGGAACCGGGGAATGCGTCCGGCAGGTCCGCGCGCTCTCGATCCCGGAGACCGATAAGGCGACCGTGCTGGGCACGCAGGCGTGGGAATTGCTTGGGGAGTAAGATCACGCTTCGTTTGCCCGCACGCGCGTATCGGCGTCGTCCCGGCCCATGGCGCGTCGGAGACGCGCGTAAACGCGCTTAGGGCGCCGGGACGACGGGGCGCCGGGACGACGGCGAAGCGTCGACAAAACACCAATCAATTCGAGCAACCGGGCCTATCTATGCTCCAGCGCGGCGCGCACGCGGGCGACCGTTTCGGCCGGGGTCTGGGCGACCTGCGCTACTAAAGCGGCGAGCTCGGCTCCGGTCAGCGGATCCACATCGACCTTGAGCTGGTCGGCCTCGGCCCGGTAGTCCGGGTCCTTCATGGTGGCATCGAACGCGGCGCGCAGCGCCGCCACCCGATCGGGCGGGACATTGGGCGGCAGGAAAAACGGCCGGCCGATGTCGAGCCGCGCCATCACCAGGCGAAGCGCGTCGCGCTCGTCATCCGTCTTGGCCGCGTCCAGCACGTTGGGAATATCGGTGAGCTCGGGATTCGGCCGCAGCGCCCATTGCGCGATGACCTTGATCTTCCGGTCCGCGAGCCAGCTCGAGCTCAGCGTCTTGAGGGTAGTCCAGGCCGCGATCGTGCCCTGCACCTCGCCGCTCTCGAGCGCCAAGTTGATCTTCGAGGTGCTCTGATAGCCGGCCACGATCTTGAACTTGAATCCCAGGAGCGCATCGGCGACCTGCGGAAAATCGACTTGCGAGGAGCCGGGCGCCTGCGCCCCCATGATCAGCTCCCGGGTCCTGGCCTGCGCGAGGCTCTGCACCGGCGCGGTGTGCCACACATAGGTGACATGGGTCTCCCGGTTGGTGTTGCCGAGCCAGATCAGCTTGGTCGGATCGAAGCGGCTGCCGCCCGGCTGCAGCAACGGAATGGTCGGCATGCCGGCGAAGGCGGCCCCGATCGTGGTGCCGTCGAAGGGGCCGGAGGCGTAGAGCTGGCTGGTCATGGTGACGCTGCCGGCGCCGGGCTGGTTCTGCACGATGAAGGCGGGATTGCCCGGAATATGCGCCCCCATGTGGCGCGCCAGCAGCCGCGCGTTCACGTCGTAGCCCGAGCCCACATCGACCCCGACCACCAGCCGGATGGTCTTGCCGGCATAGAACGCGGCCACGTCCTGCGCGGATGCCGCCGAACCCAAGGCGAGCAGCGTGGTCAGGGCGAGAAGCACTTGTTTCATTCGGACCTTCCGCAAGTTCGCGCCACGCCGGGTACCAGGCACGACCGCATCTCCGCAGATCGAGACTACGCCTTGCGCAACACGGCGACGAGGCCCATGGTCGGTGAGCCGTGCTTGTACTCGTGGACGGCGTTCTCGATCGTCTCGACCTCAAAGCCGTTGGCCATCGCGGTACGCGCGATGTAACCACGCCCGTGGGTGAAGCAGCCCCCCTGCCCCAATCCATCGAGGTCGGCCACCGAAAATGCGTCGTCACGCTCATTCGGAAATACGGTGAAGACGAACGAACCGCCGCTGCGCAGGGCGGATCCGGCGGCCACGAATGCCGGGCCGAGATCCCCAAAATGGATCAGCGTCGCGGCACACGTCACCACGTCGCAAGATTGCGGACGAGCCAGCATGAACGCTACCAGATCGCCCTTGTGAAGCTCGTCGTAGACGTTCTTGGCTCTGGCCAATTCGAGCATGGCGGCCGACAGATCGATGCCGACCAAGCGACGCGACCGCTCCCGCACAAGGGCGCCGACCAGGCCGGTACCGCAACCAGCGTCCAGAACGTCGAGATCATTTCCGCAAACTTTATCGGCTACCAGCGCAGCTCCGCGATACGGAAAAGGTCCGGCCGCGCTGTCCCAGCGATCTGCGCCTATCGCATAGAGCCGATCGATGAACTCCTCGGATGCCCGCTGCGGCATCGGGGCCTCGTTCAGCGCCGACAGCGCCAACCGGGCCCCGTAGCGGTCACGCGGGTCCCCGGCGACACACTGGCGCAAACGCGCAATCGCGGATTCGCGCATGCCGCATCTGGCGAGCGCAATCCCGAGAGCGTAGCGCAGGGCGGACCGCGGCGGCACCTCGAGCGCATCCGCGGCAAGCGCATGCCGGCACGCCTCTTCGACCCGGCCGAGATCGGCCAGCGTATCGGCCAGATAGACATGCGCCTCGACGCAATCGGGCCTGCGCGAAATAGCCTGCTGCCACAGCTCGATGGCCTCGGCCGTATTGCCCGAACGCCGGACCGCGACGGCCGAATTCGTAAGCGCGCCGGTGTGAGCCGGATCGACGGCGAGCACCTTGCGATAGCACGTCAGGGCTTCGGAATGCCGTCCGCGGTCTGAAAGCAGCATACCGAGATTGTTGTTGGCTTCCGGATGATCACGCTTGATCGACAGAACACGGCGATAGCAGGCCTCCGCCTCGTCGACGTCGCCGACATCGCGAAGCGCGCTGCCGAGATTGTTGAGAGCGCTTGGATCGGCAGGATTGATCGCGATCGCCTTGCGATATTCGGCCAGCGCACCGACGCTGTCGCCGCGCTGGTCCAAAAGAAACCCGAGATTGTTGTGGGCTTCGGCGATCTGCAACCCGCCGGAGATCAGGGCGCGGTACAGCCGCTCGGCCTCGGCGAGCCGTCCGGCCTGATGATGCTCCACGGCAGCGATAAACCGTTGTTTCGTCTTTGACGCGGATACTTCCGTCGCGCGCCTGGCCTTTCGGTTCATTGCAGGGCTCTCCGCTGGCGGATCCTACCTCATAGAGCTACCGGTTGCGGAAGCGATGCGAAACCGTTTCGTTTCTATTTTTTTGGCAACAGGTCGATCGGCTGCCCGATCAGGCCGCCGCCAGGTCCGCATCCGGCTCGAGCGGAAGCTTGACCGGCTGCTTGCGGCGGGCGGAAAGGTCGAGGGCCTTGGTCAGCATCAGCCGATTGTGCGCCTCCGCCGCGGTGGCGGCTTGCGTGGGCAGGCCGAGCGCCAGGCGGTTCAGCCAGGAAACGGTCTCGTCCGCCATCGGGCCGCGCAGCTCGCCCAGCACCATGTCGCCCGGCGGATAGCTGCCCATGAAATCGACCAGGCGGCGCCCGTCCGGGGCATAGCCCTCGTTCTGCGGGGCCGAGACCGCCAGCACCATGTCGCGATGGGTGTCGTCGATGGTGAGCACGCCTTCGGTGCCGGTGATGCCGACCTCCAGGCTGTAGACCGCGCCCGGCCAAGTCACCGGCAGCGCCCAGGAGATGTTGAGGTGATAGATGCTGCCGTCGCTGAACATGATCATGCCGGCGGTGGCGTCGATGCCCTGGCAGAGCGGGCCCAGCACCTTGTCGATCGAGCGCGCATAGCATTCGACCGGCGTCTTCTTCTCCATGTACCACATCACGATATCGAGCGCGTGGGTTCCTGAGATCACCATCGGGGAGATCGTGGCCGGGTCGTCGGTGCGCTTGTAGTTGTCGATCGCGACCAGCCGGTTCATGAAAGCGCGCGAGGTCACCAGCGTCACGTCGCCGAGCGCGCCGGTGCGCACCTTCTCCTTGGCGCCGAGCCATTTGCGGCGGAAGCGCTGGGTGTAGCCCACGATGGCGTCGAGCTCGGCGTCCTGGATTGCCTTGAGCACGCGCGCGGATTGGGCGAGATCGGTCGCCAACGGCTTCTCGATCAGCATGGGCACGCCGCGCTCCACCGCCGCCAGGATGGGGTCGACATGCAGGTGCTCGTCGGTCGCGATCAGGGCGGCGGTGACCTCGGGCCGGCGCATGAGCTCGCGGTAATCGGTCGTGACGAAATCGGCCCCGATCCGGCCGGCCACGTCGGCGCCGCGATTGGGGTTCTTCTCCGCGATGCCGATCCACTGGACCGCGGGGTGCCGCGCTGCCACCTCGCCGCGGAACAACCCGACCCGGCCGGCCCCCACGATGGCCAATCCGATCCCCCTCGCCTTCTGCTTCATTTCTTGCCTCCCGTTGCATCGACCGCCGCAGCCGGCGGAATGACCGGGAGCAGAAGATAGGATTCCATGTCGCCGCCGGCATGGATCGCGTTCGTGCCGGTATTGTAGTCGGCATGATAATGCGTGTAGTGCACGCTGCCGACGCCGTCACGCGGCTGGATATCGAGCCGGATGCGGTGGCCTTGCCGGAACACCATCGAGGTCGGCCAGATCTCGACCTCGACCCGGACGATCTGGCCGGGCGCAAGCAGAAGCCGGCGCTGATGGCGATGATACGGGCGATAGGGCCGTGACAGCCCCGGATCGAGCTCGCGGTGGGATACCCGCAGCCAGCCCTTGGCCACCGGCACCTGCTGGCCCTGCTGGCCCACCTCCCAAACATCGTTGCCGTCGGGATCGATGTTGCGGATGGTGAGGAACACATCCATGTCCTCGGTGCTGCTCGACACCCAAAGCACGGCGGCCACCGGCCCGGTCACCTCGGTGTCGTGCGGGAGCGGCGGCGTGGTGAGCGAAATCCCCGTCCCGGCCTGCATGGCGCCCGCCGCCAGCTGGGTCGAAGATGCCGAGGCGGAGCCGACTTTGCTGAGCCCGCTCGCGAAGTAGCTGCGCGAGCCGGCGTGGGCCGGTTTTTGCTCGACCAGCGTGCCGCTGTTGGCGGCTTCGCCGGCCGCCGGCACCGACAGATCGAGATAAAGTTTGGTCCAGCGCGTGCGCGCGAGCGGCCATTCGTTCTCGTGCCGCCACACCACGGCGCCGCCGCCCTGGCGGATGGCGAGCTTGACCGGCGGCTCGTCCATCATGCCGTTGTCGATGCCCTTGAGCCAGCAATCGAAGAAGCGCAACTGATCGCGGCGCCCGTCCTGGGTATAGAACGCATGCACGTGGGTGCCGGAATGGATGCGCAGCTTCTTGTGCCTCGAGGCGGCACGCATGAAGGCTTCGGTGTTGCCGCGCAGATGCAGCCCCATCCCGGACCAGTTGCCGGCCGTAAAGAGCGGCAACGTGATCTTGTCCCATTGCGCCTGCGAGCCCGCAAAGGCGCCGCTGTCGAGACTGTTGCGCAGCCACCTCCACAACGTGTTGGTTTGAAACGTGTCGGGATTGTCCCGATAGGCACGGCCGATCAGATGATGGCAGAGATGGGTGACGAACCAGTTCGGCATGAACTGGTTGAGAATGCCGCCGTGAAACAACGCGTCGCGGTAGAGGTCGGCGAAGCCCTCCCAGGGAATGATCGCCTTGAGGGAGGGCGGCTGCAGGTTGGCGACGAACCATTGATTGATCGCGAAATAGGAGATGCCGGCGAGGCCGACGGCGCCCGAGCACCACGGCTGCCGTGCCGTCCATTCGATCGCATCGTAGAAGTCGGTCGCCTCCTGGAACGACCAGGGCTCGCCTTGGCCTGGTGATTTACCGGTCCCGCGCGCGTCGATCCGCACCGCCGCATAGCCTTGCGGCACCCACCATTCCGGATTGATGGTTTCCCAGTTCATCAGCGGGCTCGGCTTCTCCTCGAGGTCATCGGGCGGAATCCAGAGCTTGTCCTTCTGGTAGGGCCCGAGATTGAGGATGGCCGGGAAGGTGCCGGCATGGTCCGGCCGCAACACGTCGGACGCGAGCTTGGCGCCGTCCCGCAGCGGGATGTCGACATCCTTCTCGACCACGATCCCGTAAACGGGCGCAGCCTCGAGCGGTTCGTCCTTCATGAATTATCGCTTTCGATCCAACATGACCGGCGTGACTGATCGGCTTGATCCACCAATGCGTCAGCCGCGGCACCCGCCAAGGGACGGCACCATGATGTGGCCGCTAATCGGGCACCGGGATCTTCACCTCTTGGGTGATCCTGCTCCAAGTGGCCATTTGCTGCGCGAGCCAGGTCCTGGCCTCCTCGACCGACTTGGTCGGAACGATATTGAAGTTCTGATCCGCGAAGACCTTCTTGGCCGCCGGCACCTGCATGGCCTGGACGGACCCGGTCTGGAGCGCCTCGAGGATGTCTTTGGGGGTGCCGGCCGGAGCGAACATGGCCTGCCACGCGATCGTGCCCACGTCCGGAAAGCCGACCTCCCGCATGGTCGGCACGTCGGGGAATTCCGGCAGCCGTTCATGATTGACGACGGCCAGCGGCTTGAGCTTGCCGGCCTTGACCATGGCGGCGGTGCTGGCCACGTTGAGGAACGCGGTTTGGGTGTCGCCCGTGACCATGTCGATGATCACGCCGGGCGCGCCGTTCCGGTTGGGAATGCCGGTCAGCTCGAGGTCGCCCGCCCGCTTGGCGAACAAGGCCATGTCGTAGTCCGGATAGCTGCCCACCCCAACGGTGCCGTAGCGCACCTTTCCTGGATTCTTCTTGATGGTATCGATCAGCTCCGGAACCGTCCGCGGCGCGAAGTTCGTGGTCGTAACCAGCAAAAAGGCTGGGACATCGACCAGCCGCAGGACCGGAACGACGTCCTGCTCGTAATTGATCTTCAACTTCGACTTGAAGAGAATCGGCGTGATGGCGTTGGTCGAGACGTTCCCGACCATCAACGTGTAGCCGTCGGGCTTGGATCGCGCCAGGTCCTCGATCGCGATCATGCCGTACCCACCGGGCTTGTTCTCGACGTAGTAGGACTGACCGAGCAGATCGCGCAAATGCTCGCCGACGATGCGGGCCACGATATCGGTCGCGCCGCCGGGCCCATAGGGCACCAGGATCTTGACCGGTTTGCTCGGATATTTGTCCTGGGCTTGGGCCCCGACGGGGGCCTGGATTCCGGCGCAGCCGAGACCGAAGACCAATAGCATCCTGCAAAGGCGTTTCATGCCGCGCTCCTTGGCAAATTCTCGTCAGGATACGGGCAACGCCGAACGACAGCAAGGCGCGCGTCAGCAGATCCAATAAAGGTAGTTGTAGCGCCAGAGCCGGCAGCTGTCGTTTGGTCCCCAATATTCCAGCTGGTAGTAGACCGGCCCCGGCGAATTGTAGCGATAGTGGCTGCCATACGGGAAGACATAGGGCGTGATGGGGCTTCGATCGGTCGGGGTGGCCACATGGATCGGTGGATGGAGCACGCGGCGCTCGCGCGCGCTCGCCGGTGCAGCCGCCCCCGAAACGATCAAGACGGCTGTCACGACCAGAGCGGCCGGCCGAATGTATCCCATGGCGCTGCCTCGAGCTGAACCCGAGCGGATCCTACTCGACTTCGCGCGCAGCTTCAGCATTTGGTTGCCGGAATGGTAACCAGGGTCGAATGAGTGGGTCTTGTAGGTTGGGTTAGCGCGGGCACGGCTGCGAGGCTTTAACTGCCATCCATGATCCGCGCGCAACCCGACGCCGCGCGGCGGATGTCGGGTCACGCGCGGGTCAAGCGCTCGACTCGGCCGGCAAGCTCGTGGCCGCGCACACCCAACCTACGACACTACAACGCCCCCTAATGCCGGACGTCAAAGCCCGACGCGCCGCTCGCCGCATGCT
This sequence comes from Xanthobacteraceae bacterium, assembly GCA_035552735.1. Taxonomy (GTDB): domain Bacteria; phylum Pseudomonadota; class Alphaproteobacteria; order Rhizobiales; family Xanthobacteraceae; genus VAZQ01. The sequence continues at coordinate 12,712 of DASZKX010000389.1, read as the reverse complement.
CGCGATATTCGGCGTCGTATTTGGAGATCTCCCGCGACAGCTCCTCCACGATGCGGCGGCCTTCCGCGGCATCCGAGCCGGAGGTGATCTCCGCCACGATCTTGGCCAGCGACGTCATGATCTCGCTCACGTCGATGACATCCGCTTCGCCGCTCGGGGAGCCGTACTCGCCGTAATATTCGTCGATCAAATCGCCCATCAGGCAGTGCAGGCACGGCCGCTCGTCTTCGACTTCCGGATCGTCAGACATGACTTCTCTTTCACATTGAAACAGGCACCGGGGCACCCGCGACCCCGTCTGTCGCGACCTCGCTGTTGCGACCGCGCTGTTGCACGACACTAATATAGTGACGCAGCCGCGATAGTGTCACACCGCCATTTAGTGGCATGAGGGCGATATTGGCAAAGCCGGACTATAGTAGAGATAATGATAGCGGGGACAATGGGTTAGCGGCGCCTGTTGGGGCGACGCTCTCCTCGGCTCGGACTCGTGCCAAGCCGGGGTGACAATGTCAAATCAAGGGGTACCGGAGGGGCCAAGTGATGCGGCAACGGCCGCTGGGGGCAATCAAGGGCGGGCGGGAATCGCGAGTGGGCGGCAATCGCGCCGCAAGCCGTCATCCCGGCAACGCCGGGATTAGGCGCCTCCCGGCGCAGCGCGCGTATCGAGCACCGGCTGACGCGTGGCCGCCGCCATGCCCGGCTTGGTCGCGGCTTCCCGCTGCCGCCGCTCGTTGTACTCGACGCTGCGCTTGACGATGGTGCTGACCGCTCGCGCAATCTCGGCGTCGGTCTTGCCTAGAACGCATCCGGCGACCACCAGCTCGGAATAGATCACGACCCCATGATGGTCCTCGTCGGTCGCCTCGACCAGGAACTGCGGAACTTGACGTCCCGCCTGGCGCATCTTGTCGACAAAGCCGCTCTGCTGGGCGATGGGAACCCGCTTGTCCGCCGGATCCGTCACCAGGAGGACGCGCAGCGAATGGTCTCGCGCCAGGAGCGGAATGCTCCGGGTCGCGTCGAAGAAGGTTCGGCCCGGATCCGTGACCTTGGGACTGCCGGGCGTGGCCAGCGGGCCGGAGCCCGATACCGCGCAGGCGACATCGTGGCGCAACCCGATGAGGCCGCCCACCAGCTTCGAGCCGCCCGATTGTCCCACCAGATGGAAGCCCTCGAACCCGTAGCGCTGCTTGATGGCGTCGAGCGCCGCGTTCATCATGTTGAGCTCGAGCAGGGTCTTGCGCGCGGTGTGGTTGCCGGACGTCCCCTCAACGCCGATCCGCGCCAAATAGATCGCGGTGGTCTTGGCCATCTTGGAGAAGCCATCCGCCATTCGCATGAGATCGTCGGTGTTGATGTCCTTGGCATCGGACGGGTCGACCCAGGTCCAGGTTTTGGGGTCGAGCTTGCCGAAATAGTCGCCCTGGATAAACACGACCGGGCGTGGGCCCTCGCCGCCCGCGGTCGAGAGATAATAGCGCACGCAGAAATTGCGCCCCGACACGTTGACCCACACCGCCTGCTCGATCGCATCGCATTGCGGGCGCGTCATCGTGATGCCGCGCAGCATGTCATCCTTCTTGATGATATCGGCGTGGGCGCCGGTTGCGGCCGTCAGGGCGCCGGCCAGCGCGACCGCCGACAAGATTCGGCGCAAGCGGTTCGGCCGGCGGGTTTCCTTCAAAACGGACATGGCGGGCTCTCGGGGCTTGAGAAACACCCCTTTTGGTCTGTCCAGGGTGCCGCCAGGTTCACTCGAAAGCGATGAACTTGGCACCGCCTTCGAGCGACCAAGGGAGGCCGGCGCCCCGATGGCGGCCGCGGATGCCATGGGAGGAAGGCCAGATGCGCGGTCACAGGAGTGCGAGCCTGGCTTTGACCCTGTCGGCGGGCCTGATCGCAATCACGGTGGCGCTGACCGCCGCCGCGGCTGCCGCGCCGTCGGAGGACCAGCGCCAATGCTCGGCCAGCACCGGAGTCTCGCCCGAGCAGAAGCTTTCGGGCTGCACCGCCGTGATCGCGGCCGGGTTGGAGACGCCACAGGACCTCGCCATCGCCTTCACCAATCGCGGCAACGCCTATTTGAGCAGGCACGACCTCGACCACGCCATCGCGGACTTCGACGAAGCGATCCGGCTCGACCCCAAATACGTCTTTCCGCTCAACGGCAGAGGCTTGGCCTACCAGAACAAGAGCCAGTACGATCGCGCCATCCAGGATTTCGACCAGGCGATCGGGCTCAATCCGAAGAACGCCGTGGCCTTCAACTTTCGCGGCAATGCCTATCGGAGCAAGGGACGCTACGACCGCGCCATCCAGGACTTCGATCAGGCCATCGGGCTCAGCCCCAATTATGCCGCCGCATATTTTGGCCGCGCGCTCGCCTACCAGGACAAGATGCAATGGGACTTCGATGCCTATCTGGACGAAGAGCGTTACGAGGACCGTGCCCTCAAGGATTACGATGAGGCCATCCGGCTCGCTCCGGGCAACCGCGCCGCCTACAACAATCGGGGCAACGTCTATATGAGCAAGCGGCAATACGACCGCGCCATCGAGGACTATGACGAGGCCATCCGGCTCGATCCCAACGAAGCCATGTACGTCAAGAACCGAGGCAACGCCTTCCGGGTCACCGGTCGGTACGACCGCGCTGTCGCGGACTACCGCAAGGTGCTGACCCTCAAGGTCGACGAGCCGATCAAGAAGCAGATCGAGACGGCGCTCAAGGAGCTCGGCGCGGCCGGTTGAGCGCCGCGAGGCGACCGCCCCTCGAAGACGGGCGTGAACGCCCTAATGGCTCCATAAGCGCCATATAAGCGCGTTCACGCGCGTCTTCGACGCGATGTGCCGAGACGACACAGAATATTCCGGCGAACCGCTCTGGCCTACTTCTGGGGATACGCGAAGGTGAAGGTTTCGGAAAAAGGCTGCCACCACGCCGGCACGCCGGTTTCCTGGTCGGTGTGGCGATAAAACCCGTTCGCCTCCGGCGGCTTGAGCTGATAAGTCACCTTGTAGGTACCGGCCCCGTCCATCTTCACATTGTCGGCGTAGTGCGGCCCATCCTTGGCGGTCATCGGCTTCAATATTCCGGACGCCTTCCAGCCCGAGCCCTGCTTCTCGAGCGTATAGGCGATGGTGAGGTAGCCGATCCAGGCGCCGTCCGGATAGCCGTAGACGTTGTCGGCGGTTGCGTGCACGTCGGCTTCGAGATGGATGACGTCGGCTCCGTGCACCATGTTCGGCATCATCGGCGCCATCTCGATGCCGATGAGGTAGTTGGCGACGATCTCCATATCGTTCTTGTGCACGGGTCCGCCGACGAAATATTCGCGCGCGCCCGCCGCCGGTCCCAATGCCGTCACGGCAACCGCCGCCGCCACGAGATATCTCATTCTTCGCTTCATCGTTCTCTCCTTCATTGATTTTTCCTGGGCGCCCCGGCGACCGCCGCTCGCGCCGACCTCGCGTCGATGAGACGCGCCCCGATCACGAGCACCGCCAGCACCACCAGATAGGCGGCGAGTTGCACCCCCATCGGCCGGTCGGAATAGCCCGCGAGCGCATGCAGGGCGCGGCCAAGAATGCTGTCCTGGGGCAGCAGCCAGGAGGTGTCCCACAGCTCGAAGCCCCAGCTCGGGATCAAATCGATGCCGGCCAGGATCGCCGCCGCCTGCCCGGCCATTCCGGCCGCCACCAAGGCGATCAGCCAGGCGGTCACGGAGAACAAGCGCCGCAACGGAATTGCCAGCAGGCCGAGATAGAGGAGCAACGAGACCGCCGCCCCGAGCACGACACCGAGCAGGCCGCCCAGAAGCAGCGCCCCCCACCCCTCGGTGCTGGCGGCGGCGACGCCGTAGAGGAAGAGCACCACCTCGGCGCCCTCGCGCAGGACCGCGATGGCCACCACGATCGCCATGGCGACGAGCGATGTGTCGCCGCCGGCCACCGCCTGGCCCATGGCCTTCATCTCGCCGGCGAGCTCGCGACCGTGGCTCGCCATCCATAGATTGTGCCAGCCCAACATCACGACGGCGACCGAAAGGACCGCGGCATTGAACACCTCCTGCCCGCGGCCGGCGAGCGAATCCGACAGCACGCCGGCAAAGCCGGCGAGCAGGGCGGCCCCGATCACCCCGGCGCCGACACCGCCCGCGATGAAGATGCCGCGACGCGGCACGCCACGCGTCGCCGCCAGCACGATGCCCACGATCAAGCCCGCCTCGAACACTTCGCGGAACACGATGATCAGGCTCGCCAACATCGCTCTAGTCCCGCGCCTTGCGCTCGACGGCGCTGATCGTGCCGGTGGCCGTATCCGGATGATAGTCGTCGAAGAACTTGTAGGTGCCGGGCTTCAACGGCCCCGCCATGACGGCGATCTTCCCGCCCGGGACGACGATCTTCTCCACCCGCAGGTCGTTGCTCTCGAATTCGGCCGGCGTCGCATCCTGGTTCTCGACCTCGATGCGGAATCGCTCGCCGGCCGACACGCTTACCTGGCTCGGCACGAACTGATGGTTCTTGAGGGTCAACGTCACCACGTCCGCGGCGAGCGCCGCTGCCGCGGTCGCCAGCAAGGCGCAAAGGGGAGCCAGCAGCAGGATCATTTGTGCCAAGCCGGAGGGTGCCGATCGAGCCGCCAAGTCGTCGCACGGCGGCGAGCGCCACTTGATAAACCGGCAAATGTTGACAATAACAAATTTCCTTGCCGGCCCCGCGGATGCGCCGCACCCGCCGGTGATCGCCCTACCAACAGAGAACCGATGGCCGATCCGAACGCGCTCGACCTCATTCGCATTCCCTCCAACGCGCTGGTGGCGCTCGATTGGCGGCCCTATCACTTCGCGCTGCAGCCATACCACTACCTGGTGCGGCTCACCCATGTGGTGTCGATGGCCGCATTCTTCGGCGGTATCGCCGCGCTCGACTTGCGCCTCATGGGGTGGCGGGCGAGGCTGCCGCTGCAGCCCTTTGCCGATCTGGTGCTGCCGTGCCTCTACGTCACCTTCGGAATCGCGCTGATAAGCGGGATCGCCCTGTTTTTCTATGATCCTGTGCATGTCGGTAGTCACGCCTATTTCAGCCTCAAGCTGCTGCTCATCGTGCTCGGTCTCCTCAACGCGGCGCTGTTTCACCGCAGCGCCTACTTGGCCGCCCTCGAGGCGCCCGCTTTCGCGATCCCCTCCGCGCATGTCCGGCTCGTCGGGGCCGTGTCGCTCGCGTTGTGGACCGGCGTCGTGGTCTGCGCCTGTCTCAACGTCGAAGCCGCCCCGAAGGTGCTGCTGCGCTAGTCGAGACGGCTGACGAATGCGGGAAGCGCGCGTCCTTGTAAAGATGCCTGCAAGATCACACTTCCGTATTGAATTAAACCAATTCTAAACTGAACCGGCTTCAATCTCACTGCGGGACGAAGCGCTGAGAGATTGCTCATGATGCGGCGGCGCGATTTCATCACGCTCCTAACTGCGGCGGCGACCTGGCCGCAGGTCGCGCACGCGCTCGAGCCGGCATCGCCGATCATCGGATTTCTCGGCGAGGCCTCGCCGGAGTCGATGGCGTCACGGGTCACGGCCTTCCGCCAGGGCCTCGATGAGATCGGCTACGTCGAGGGCCGCAACCTGGCGCTCGACTGGCGCTCGGCGGAGCGCCAGCCCAACCGGTTGCAGGCGCTGGCGGCCGATCTGATCGCCCGTCGCGTCGCCGTGATCGTCACCACGAGCGATCTCGCGACGGTCGCGGCCGAGAGAGCGACGTCGACCCTGCCGATCGTGTTCCTGAGCGCCGGCGATCCGGTCAAGAGCGGCCTTGCCGCCGGTCCGGTTCGGCCGCGCGGAAATGTCACCGGCTTGAGCTGGTCCGGCGCCGACCTGGCGCCGGCCCGGCTGACGCTGCTGCACCAGCTGGTTCCCAAAGCCACCGTCATCGGGCTGCTGATGGATTCGACGCTCGCCGATGCCGCCGCAGCGCTGCCGGAGGTGCAAGCCGCCGCCGCCGCGAGCAACCTGAAGCTCGTCGTGGCGCGTGCCGGCAGTGCCAGCGACATCGAGGCGGCGTTCGCGACCCTGGTGGCGCAGCGTATCGGTGGCATCGTGGTCGGCATGAGCGCCTTGTTTACCAGCCAGCGCCAGCAGTTGATCGCGCTCGCGGCCCGCCATTCGCTTCCCGCCATCTATGCGGCCGACGAGTTGGCGGCCGCCGGCGGCCTGGCAAGCTACGGCCACAGCGCGTCGGATGCCTTTCGGCGGGCCGGCGTCTACACCGGCTGGATTCTCAAGGGCGCCAAGCCGGCCGACCTGCCGATCCTGCAGTCATCGAAGATCGAGCTGGTCATCAACCTCAGGACCGCCAAGGCGCTCGGCCTCGACGTGCCGCCCAATCTGCTTGCCGGCGCCGACGAGGTGATCGAATAGACGGGCGCGGCCCACCGGCGGGTCGCCCGCTTCGGCGGCGCCACCCGATGTCCTGTCGACGCGCCTGCCGAAAGCTTGTAACCCAAACCGGGCCGGGCGGAGCCGCCTGTCGTTCCGGCGCCTGGCTCGTTTCACAATCCAACCAAAGCGAGGCGCTCATGCTGGGATGGTTTCGGGCCCTGATGCCGCGAGAGGAGCGGTTCTTCGAGCTCTTCGCCCGCCACGCGCAAGTGACGCTGGCCGCCGCCGAATCGCTTCGCGGCTTGCTCAACGGCGGCGATGAGGTCCTGCACCACTGCAAGGAGATCAGCGCGCGCGAGCACGAGGCGGACGACATCACCCGTGAGGTGCTGACCGCGCTGCGGCGCACCTTCATCACCCCGCTCGATCGCGGCGACATCAAGGATCTGATCACCTCGATGGACGACGCCATCGACCAGATGAACCGGACCGCAAAGGTCACCCGGCTGTTCGAGATCCGCAGCTTCGAGCGCCCCATGCAGGACATGGGGGAAATCATCGTCCGCGCGGCCGGCATTAGCATGGAGGCGGTTCCGCTGCTACGCTCCATCGGCAAGCAATCGAGTCGCCTGAATGTCCTCACCGAGAAGATCATCCGTCTCGAGGAAAGCGCGGACGAGTTGCACGACCAGGGCCGCAAGGAGCTGTTCTTGAAGCAGACCAACCCCATCGCCTTCATGATCGGGACCGAGGTCTACGATCATCTCGAGCTCGTCGTGGACCGGTTCGAGGATGTCGCGAACGAGATCAGCGCAATCGTGATCGAGAATGTTTGAGCCGGGAGCGGGGCTGACGAATGGATACCGCGCTCGGCTTGCCGGCACTCATCGCGCTGATTGCGGTCGCGCTCTTGTTCGATTTTCTGAACGGGCTGCACGACGCCGCCAACTCGATCGCGACGGTGGTTTCGACCCGCGTGTTGCGGCCGCAATATGCGGTGGCGTGGGCTGCGTTCTTCAATTTCATCGCTTTCATGGTGTTCGGGCTCCACGTCGCGCAGACCATTGGAACGGGAATCGTCGCCGCCGAGGTCATCGACGTCGCGGTCATCTTCGGCGCCCTGATGGGCGCCATCTGCTGGAATCTGCTGACCTGGTGGCTGGGTCTGCCTTCGAGCAGCTCGCATGCGCTGATCGGCGGCTTGGCCGGCGCCGGGATGATGAAGGCCGGCACGGCCGCGATCGTCTGGTCCGGGCTCGGCATCACGGGCGCGGCCATCGTGCTTTCCCCTCTGCTCGGCTTTTGCCTGGCCCTGATGCTGATGCTGGCGGTATCGTGGGTTTTCGTGCGCTCGACCCCTTTGGCCGTGGACAATATGTTTCGGCTATTGCAGTTCGTCTCGGCCTCGCTCTACTCCCTCGGGCATGGTGGCAACGACGCCCAGAAAACGATGGGAATCATCGCCGTCTTGCTGTACTCGCAGGGCGCCTTGGGGGACGAGTTTCATATCCCGCTTTGGGTGATCTTGAGCTGCCAGGCCGCCATGGCGCTGGGCACCCTGTTCGGCGGCTGGCGCATCGTTCACACCATGGGATCGAGGATCACGCGTCTGCATCCGGTTCAAGGCTTCTGCGCGGAGGCCGGAGGAGCCGCCACTTTGTTCCTGGCCACCTACTTCGGTATCCCGGTCTCCACCACGCACACCATCACCGGAGCGATCGTCGGCGTGGGCGCCGCCCGCAAGGTCGCGGCGGTCCGCTGGAACGTGGCCAGCAACGTGGTGGTCGCCTGGGTCCTGACGATGCCGGCAGCCGCGCTGATCGGCGCGGCCTTCTATCAGCTCTGCAAGCTGTGGCCCTGAGCTGCCGGAGGTGGCCCCCGAGAGCGGCTTGCCCCACTCCTTGCCCTACCTAATGTCGCCTCAAAACCGCGCGACTCGTGTATGATTCCGTGTCGGCGGCTGATCCACCCGTTGCGAAAGAACCTGTAAGTACTTATTGGGTATAAGGAAGAGATGACCGGTCCGCGGAAAAAAGCTGCCGCCAAGCCCCGCGTCCAGTACGCGGCTTTGCCGTATCGGCGCAGCGGCGATTCCCGGACCCAGGTCATGCTGGTGACCTCGCGCGAGAGCGGACGCTGGGTCATTCCGAAGGGCTGGCCGCAGAAACGCAAAACGCCCTCCGCCACGGCGGCGTGCGAAGCCCTTGAGGAGGCTGGGGTCGTCGGCAAGGTCGGCAGGGACTCGATCGGCTCCTATTCATACAAGAAGCGTCTCAAGAGCGGAGCCGTCGTCGCCTGCGAGGTGCGGGTTTTCCCCCTGAAGGTGAAACGCCAACAGAAAAGCTGGCTGGAGCGCGGCGAACGCGAAATTCAGTGGTTCTCGCGCGCCAAGGCCGCCAAGGTGGTGCGGGAATCCGCTCTGCGCGACATCATTCGCAACCTGCCCAAATGCAAGTGAGCGCGACGCAGTGCCCGGTCCAGCCGCGCCCTCGCGGCTGAGAACCGGGAGCCGCGAGGGGACTATCGCCCTGCGTCTTGAGATTGGCGAGCCCGATCTCGAAATCCTTGCCGATCATCTTGTCCATGTCGAGGAACAGGCCCATGACCTTGTGCATGTAGGCGCAGGAGCCGCGCATGGCCCAGGTCACCTGCGTGGCGCCGCCGCGCGGCTCCAGCGTGAAATTCACGATGTTGTGGCCCTCCATCGGCTTGAGCATGTCGAGCTTGATCGTGACCCGCGAGGGCGCCGACGCGTCGGTGATCTCGATGCGGCCCTTGCCGACCTGGCTGTTGCCGTCCCACTCGTAGACCGCACCCTTGCCGCTTCCCGCGCCACTGACGGTGCGCTTCATGGCCGGATCCTTGTTCTCGTAGGGCGACCACACCCGCCAACGGTTGAAATCCTCGATGAACGGAAAGATCTTGTCTGGCGCCGCGTTGATCGATGTCGTGCGCTGGACGCTGAGCGCGTCAGGCCGGACGGCCGCAAAGACGAGCACGGCGGCGATCAAGACGACAACCGCGATGGCGATAATCTCCCACATCGATTCCTCCTTTGGCTGGCACTGCCGGATGCCCAGGCGGAAAACCGGTTTTTTCCCGGCCGGGCCTGCTTGTCCTGGATAGGTCCCAAGCCCGCCCCGAGGACGGATGGAGAAACGCCATTCCGACACCAGGCGGCGAAATCTTTTCGAAGCTCACGGCGTGACGCGGGCTTGGCCCTCCGGCGCGCTGTCGCGCATCAGCCGATCGAGATGCATGCGGATGTGGGCGGCCTCCGCGGCCGTATTGGCAAGCGCGATGGCCCGATCGAAGGCGAGACGGGCCTCCTCGGCGCGGCCGAGCTGCATCAAGAGCGCGCCCTTCACGCCGTAGAAGTGGAAGTAGCCCGATAGCCGTGGCGCGAGCGGCTCGATCATCTCCAGGGCCGCGGCCGGGCCGCGCACCTTGGCGACCGCGACCGCGCGATTGAGAGTGACGACCGGAGAAGGCTGCATGCGTTCCAGCGCGGCATAGAGCCGATCGATTTGCGCCCAATCGGTGTCCTGCGGCCGCGCCGCCCGGGCATGAAGCGCCGCGATCGCGGCCTGGACCTGGTAGGGGCCGGGGCGATCGTGCCGCATCGCTTTGTCGATGAGGGCGAGAGCCTGGGCGATCAGGTCGCGGTTCCACAGGCCCCGATTTTGGTCCTCCAGCAGGACGATCTGGCCGTCCGGATCGAAGCGCGCGGCCGTGCGCGCATGCTGCAGCAGCAGAAGCGCCACCAGCCCCATGATCTCGGGCTCGGCCGGAAACAGCCGCAACAGCAGCCGGGCGAGCCGGATCGCCTCCTCGCACAGCGGCGCGCGCAGCGGCACCTCGCCGCTGCTCGCCGAATAGCCTTCGTTGAAGATGAGGTAGATCATGGCCGCGACCGCGCCCACCCGCTCGGCCCGCTCCACCGCACCCGGGGTCTCGAACGGGACGCCGGCTTCGGCGATGCTGCGCTTGGCCCTGGTGATGCGCTGCTCCATGGCACTCTCGCTCACCAGGAAGGCGCGCGCGATCTGCTGGACCGTGAGGCCCGAGACGATGCGCAGCGCGACCGCGACCTGCTGGGTGGCCGGCAGATCGGGATGGCAGCAGACGAACAGCAGGCGGAGAATGTCGTCGCGGTAGTGCTCATCCTCGAGCCGCTGCGCGAGCGCGGCTTCGGCATCGTCCAGATCCGAGAGCACCTCGTCGGGCGGCAGCTCCTCCTCGCGGCCCCGGCGGCGCGCCGCGTCGATGCCGACGTTGCGTCCGACGAAGATCAACCAGGCGGCGGGATCGCGCGGCGGACCATTCTGCCGCCAATGCTTGAGGGCGCGCAGGCAGGCCTCTTGGAAAGCCTCCTCGGCGGTGTCGAGGTTGCGGAAATAGCGCAGCAGCGCCCCGACCGCCTGGGGGCGGGCCGCAGTCAGCGCCGCATCGATCCAGTCCAACTGGGGATCGGTCACTTCATCTCGCTTCCCGGCACGTACAAGCGGACCGGCCGAATCTCATAGGCGCCGCCCGGATTGGCGCGGGCGAGATCGCGGGCGAACGCGACCGCCTCGTCGAGCGTCGCGCAGTCGACGACGTAGAAGCCGAGCAGCTGCTCCTTGGTCTCGGCAAAAGGACCGTCGATGACGAGCGGCGGGTCCTGGTCCTTGCGGATGGTGGTGGCGGCGGTGGTCGGCATGAGGCGCACGGCCGGACCGAGCTTGCCGTTGCGGGCAAGCTTCTGGTGCGCCACGTCGAGCTTGGCCATGACGGCATCGTCCTGTTCCTTGCTCCAGGAAAAGACGACATCCTCGTCGTTGTAGCAGAAGATGGCGTAAAGCATGTGAGGCTCTCCTGTTCCCAAGGACGAACGACGTGGCCGCCGGCCGACACGGCGCCTTGAAAAATAACGCGCCCCCCGACGCCACCGCGGCAACCCGCCGGCTTTAAGACGATGGAACCCCATTGGGTGTCAAACGGGCGCCTAATTTAAGAATTGACTTAATTAAGTCATGCCATCATTAATTGGCGATGCACTGCCTCGCCGCCCTTGCCGACCCGACCCGCCGCCGTATCGTGGAAATCCTGGCGGAAGGTCAGTTGCAGGCCGGGGATATCGCCAAGCGGTTCGACATAAGCCCGCCGGCGGTGTCGCAGCATCTGAGCGCGCTCAAGCGCGCGCATCTGGTGCGGGCGCGGGTGGAGGCGCAGCGCCGCATCTACGAGCTCGATCCGGCCGGGTTCGCCGAGCTCGAGCAATGGCTCGGGGGCATCAAGCAATTCTGGCGCGGCCGACTCGACGCCCTGGAGCGCGAGCTGGGGGCCGCCGCGGAAAGCGACCGGATTACGGCGCCCCGCAAGCCGGCGGCGAAAAAGAGGACGGCGCGATGAATCCCGATGGTCAATTCAAGAAGATCGCGATGGTGCAATTCGAGCGCCTGCTTCCGGGCTCGATCGAGCGGGTCTGGGCGTTTCTCACGGACCCGAAAAAACTGCCGGGCTGGTTCGGAGACGGCACCATCGAGCCGCGCCCGGGAGGCGCCGTGAACCTCATGGGCGGCCACGTTCGGGGCATCGTCACCCAATGGCAACCACCGCGACGGTTTATCCATACCTGGAACGTATTCGGTCCCGGCGACACTGAGTCTGCCTACCCCGAATCCTATCTGACCATCGAGCTCGCGCCGCGCGGCAGCGAAGTTGCCCTCACGCTCACGCATTTGCCCGTGCTCGAGCGCTTCGAGAAGCAGAATGCCATGGGTTGGCATACGTTCCTCGACATGCTGGGCGCGGCGATGGGCGGCGAGGCGACCGAGCCACGGCAGGTTTACATGCAACGCAATGCCGCTCGCTACGGCGTCGATCTCGCCAAACTGGCGCGCTGAGCGTCACCGAGTCCATGTCGCCATTTCGTCTCGCACCCGTGCGGCACGCGGACCAGATCGCCGCCGCGGCAACTCTGTTCCGCGAATATGCCGACTGGCTCGGCATCGATTTGAGCTTTCAGGGTTTCGAGGCCGAGCTCGCGAGCCTGCCGGGGAAATACGTACCGCCGACCGGCGAGCTGATGCTGGCGTGCGCGCCCGCCGGCGATGCGCTCGGCTGCGTGGCGGTGCGGCCGCTCGACGGACCTGCGATCTGCGAGATGAAGCGGCTCTATGTGCGCCCGGTGGCCCGCGGCCTGGGCATCGGAGCGGCCCTGGTCGGCGCCATCATCAAATCGGCGGAAGAGCTCGGCTATGCGGAGATGAGGCTCGACACCCTCCCCACCATGCCGGAGGCCTTTGCGCTCTATGAGCGCTTCGGCTTCGTCCGGATACCGGCCTATT
>DASZKX010000388.1:0-13217 GCA_035552735.1 Xanthobacteraceae bacterium | reverse complement strand
GCGCTACGTTTCCGAGCGCGGCAAGATCGTGCCGAGCCGCATCACCGCGGTCTCGGCCAAGAAGCAGCGCGAGCTCGCGCGGGCGATCAAGCGCGCGCGTTTTCTCGGCCTGCTGACTTATGTGATCCGCTGACGCGGGTTCTTATCGACTGGAACGGACTCCGCTCCGGCATTTTCGCGGAGGATGCGCACCGGAGGTCTGGCGACCGACTAGGCAGAGCTCTTCTGTCGCATGTCCTTGGTCGCCTGCATGGTTGGGACGGACATTGATCCGTCTCTAACCGCTGAGGAAGCGGGACAGCTTGGGATGATGCAGATCGTTCTCATCGGGCTCGGAGCCGGGACGGCTTCCGCATTGATGTTCGTGTCGGTCGCATCCGGCGCGACGGCCGCCACGCTGCTGCTCTTGTTGGCGCCGCTGCCGATCCTGATCGTCGCGCTGGGATGGAGCCACTGGGCCGGCCTCGTCGCCGCCGCCACCGGCGCGGCGTGCCTGGCGGTGGTGGGGGTGGAATTCCTCGCTGCGTTTCTGTTTGGGGTCGGGTTTCCGGCTTGGTGGCTCGGCTATCTCACCATGCTGGCGCGGCCGGCCCCCTCGCCGGATGAGCGCGAATGGTATCCGGTCGGCCGCTTGGTCGTGTGGGCGGCCGGCATCTATGCCCTCATGGTCGGCGGCCTCCTCTTGAGCTTCGGCACCAACCTCGCCAGCCTGCAAAGCGCGCTGCACACCGTCCTCGACACCCGCCTGGACGAGGTCATCGGCGAGCAGCTGGAAAATCCGGACGATGCCGCGCGGCTGGTCGATATGATGGTGATGTTCGTGCCGGCAGCCGCGGCGGTCTCCTTGACGCTGTCCACGGTCTTCGATGTTTGGCTCGCCGGCCGGATCGTGAAGATCTCGGGCCGCCTGCAGCGGCCCTGGCCGCGGCTTTCCGACATGAGGTTCCCGCCGTTTGCGCCGGCGATCCTCGGCGCGGCGGTTGCCGGCTCGTTCCTGCCGGATCTGCTCGGCATCGCGGTGAGCGCCCTGGCGGCGAGCATGATGATGGCCCACGTGCTGCTCGGACTCGCCGTCATTCACGCCACCACCATCGGGCTGAACGGACGCGGCTTCATTCTCGGCTCCGTCTACGGCGCCATCGTGCTGTTCAGCTGGCCGATCCGCTGGCCGCTGCTGCTCGTCGCCTTGATCGGCGTGAGCGATGCGCTGTTCGACCTGCGCGGACAAATCGCGCGCTGGCGCAACCCGCCGGTGGCACCGACCTGATTTCTTGATTCCAACTCGATGCATGAAGGAGAGACAGATGGAAGTTATCCTGCTTGAACGGATCGCCAAGCTCGGCCAGATGGGCGAAGTGGTGCGCGTGAAGGACGGCTTTGCACGCAACTATCTTTTGCCCAAGGGCAAGGCGCTGCGGGCGAACGAAGCCAACCGTTCGCGCTTCGAGACCATGAAGATCGACCTCGAGGCGCGCAATCTGGAGCAGCGCGGCGAAGCCGAGAAGGTGGCCGCGCGGCTCAATGGCCAGAGCTTCGCCGTGCTCAGACAGGCGGCCGAGGGCGGCCAGCTCTATGGCTCGGTCACGCCGCGCGATCTGGTCGGGCTGATCATCGAAAAGGGCTTTACGGTCGAGCGCTCCCAGATCGTGCTCAACGTGCCGATCAAGATGATCGGCATGTACAAGGTCCCGGTGACGCTGCACCCCGAGGTCGAGGTCACGGTCAGCCTCACCGTCGCCCGCAGCGCCGACGAGGCCGAAAGGCTCCAGCGCGGCGAGGACATCAGCGTGAACCGCGAAGAGGCGGAAGAGGCGGCAGCCGCCGCAACCGCAGCCGCGGAGGCGTTCTTCGAGCCCGACGCGATCGAGGCGCTGCATTCGCAAGACGGCGAGCCCCGGGAGCCGTCCGAGGCGGAGGCCAAGCCGGCCGATTAGCGCCAAGCGCTATTCTTCGAACTCTTCGAGCGCGGGCCGGGCCGGCACCGGCGGGGCCGAAGCCACCGGCTTGGCCTCGGCGGGGCTTTCCGCCCGCGCCGGACGGCCTTTGGGCGATCCCGGCGATCCCGCCGACGTCTTGGGCTCCGGGGTCTGCTGCGCGCGCCGGGGATCGCGCGCCGTATCCGGGGCTGGCGCTTCCCGGCCGGTCGTGGCGGCGGCCGGACCGCCGGTCGGGTTGGGCGGGCGTTTGGGTTGCGGAGCCCCCGCCGGCGCCCGCGTGTCGCTGTTGCCGGCACCACCAGCCAGATAGGCCGCCATCGTGGAGGCCATCTCGGAGCCGGTCGTGTAGTGCTCGCGCAAGAAACTGGCCCCGGCACCGCTCTTGAGCTCACGCGGGCTGCGATGGCAGTTCGCGCAGACTTCCGAGAATATCTGAGACGCAGATTTGCCGGCATCCAGGTTCTGGGCGCCGGCCGGAGCGAGCGGCGCCGCCGCCAGCACCACGAGCCAGAGTGAAAATCGCCGAAGTCGCGACACGATGATCTCCCGCTCCTCCGCCGATCCGGGCTGCGCCGGTGCCGAGCCGCCGGCAATCCGACCATCCGGTAGCTTGGCCGGATCCTGAGCCGAAAAACGTCTCGGCCTCACCCGCGCCCGCGGCACATTGCATTTCATTTTCCACATCGGCAACCAACTCGCCTGTCGCGCATTCTAATACTGGACTATTGTACAGAAAGAACACGGCCTTTGTCGGGTATCGAACAGACAGAGACGTGAGTAGCGACGCCGGTGGACGCCAATTGTGTCGTGGGCGTGGCGTGACCGCAGTCGCTGCATTCAGGACGCGCGATGAACCGGGTGGTCGGGATCGCACTGAAAAAATTCGTTCGCGCGGGCAATCTTCGGATCACGACCGCGAGGGGAGCGACTTACACCCTGGGTGACGGCGCCGGGGCCCCGGTCGCGCTCCGTTTCACCACACGGGCGGCGGAGCGCGGGGTTCTTCTTGATCCGGAGCTCAGGCTCGGCGAGTCCTATATGGACGGCACCCTGATCCTCGAGCAGGGCACGATCGCCGACGTGCTGGCGGTTCTGCAGGGCCCGGCCGCCGAGCCGCCGCCGTGGGCCCGCCCGCAGCGGCTCCTGCGCTACCTCTACCGCCGGCTGAGGCAGCTCAACTGGCGGCGGCGCGCGCGGCGCAATGTCGCGCATCATTACGATCTCGACGACCGGCTCTATTCGCTCTTTCTCGATGCCGATCGGCAATACAGCTGCGCCTATTTCGAGACACCCGATCAATCGCTCGACGATGCCCAGCTGGCGAAACGCCGGCACCTCGCCGCCAAGTTGCTGACGCAGGCCGGCCAGCGCGTGCTCGACATCGGCTGCGGCTGGGGCGGGCTCGCGCTCTACCTCGCGGAAAATTGCGGCGCCCAAGTCACCGGCATCACGCTGTCGGAGCATCAGCTTGCGGTGGCGCGCGCGCGCGCTGCGGAGACAGGATTGGGCGAGAGCGCCGATTTCCGGCTGCAGGACTACCGCGAGGTGGTCGGCCCCTTCGATCGCATCGTCTCGGTCGGCATGTTCGAGCATGTCGGGGTCGGCTTCTACGAAGAGTTCTTCCGCAAGTGCGGCGCCGCGCTCGCCGACGACGGCGTCATGCTGCTGCATGCGATCGGCCGCTCCGAAGGCCCGAGCGTCACCAACCCCTGGATCGGCAAATACATCTTCCCGGGCGGCTATATCCCGGCCCTGTCCGAGGTCCTGCCGGCGGTCGAACGCGCCGGCCTCATGGTCACCGATATCGAGATCCTGCGTCTGCATTACGCCGAGACGCTCAAAGCTTGGCGGCAACGCTTCCTCGCCCATCGTGACGAGGTCGAGCGGATTTACGATCGGCGCTTCGTGCGGATGTGGGAGTTTTATCTTGCCGCCTCCGAAATGGCATTCCGCGAGCAGGGCCTGATGGTCTTCCAGATGCAGTTGACAAGACGTCAGGGCGTGGTGCCGATCACCCGCGACTACATCGAGCGCGAGACCGCCCGCCTGCGCGGGCTGGACGGCCGGCGGCGTCCCCCCTTGCGGCTCGCGGGCGAATAAACGCGCCGCTCCCGGGATGCAGCACCGCAACCGCCGGCATTCCGCGGCGACCCCGATCATTGTATTCGTGGCGGCGCGCCCCCGCTCCTACCAGCCCTTGATCGTCAAGTCCTTCAACATTGATTCTCGCATGGCGGTGAGTATCGGGGACATCGGCAACGAGCTTTTTTCCGAATCGCCAGTCGGTGCTAGATCGCTATCCATCAGGTCGCGTTGGAGGGCGTCCGGCGCTTTGCGCCAATCGCTTTTCGGTCCGACGCATTTTGTTGCTTTATGCGTATAGCGCCACGCTTTCGTCCGATTGCATCGCCACCGCTGGGAAATCATGGCACAGCTCGATTCGACCGCGCGCAAGCAGGCGCCCGAACCTGCTACCGCCTATCGCACGGCTCCGCACAATATCGAGGCGGAACAGGCCTTGCTCGGCGCTATTCTGGTGAACAACGAGGCGCTCTACCGGGTCTCCGACTTCCTCGAGCCGCTGCACTTCTTCGAGCCGATCCATCAGCAGATCTATGATCACGCCCGCAGCCTGATCCGCACCGGCAAGCTCGCCTCCCCGATCACACTGAAGACGTTCCTGCCCGCCGACATCGACATTGCGGGCCTGACGGTCGCCCAGTATCTGGCCCGCCTCGCCGCCGAGGCGACCACCATCATCAATGCCGCCGATTACGGCCGCGCCGTCTACGATCTCGCGATCCGCCGCGACCTCATCGGCATCGGCGAGGACATGGTCAACATGGCGTTCGATGCGCCGGTCGATTTCGCGCCGCGCGAGCAGATCGAGGACGCCGAGCGGCGCCTGTACGAGCTGGCGGAGATCGGCCGCTACGGCGGCGGCTTCCAGCGCTTCGAATCGGCGCTCACCACCGCGCTCGAGATGGCGGCCCATGCCTATCAGCGCGACGGCAAGCTGTCGGGCTTGGCGACCGAGCTCAAGGATCTCGATTCCAAGATGGGCGGCCTGCAGAAGTCCGATCTGATCATCGTGGCGGGCCGCCCCGGCATGGGCAAGACCGCGCTCGCCACCAATATCGCCTACAACGTCGCGCGCGGCTGGCGCGGCGAGGTCCGTCCCGATGGGCACATCGAAACCGCCAATGGTGGCATCGTGGGCTTCTTCTCGCTCGAAATGTCGGCCGAGCAGCTCGCCACCCGCATCATCGCCGAGCAGACCGGCATCCCCTCCAGCACGATCCGGCGCGGCGGCATCGATCAGCGCGGCTTCGACAAGCTCAAGGACGTGACGGTCGAGCTGCAGCATCTGCCGTTGTTCATCGACGAGACTGGCGGTCTCAACATCGCCCAGCTGGCGGCGCGCGCGCGGCGTCTCAAGCGGCAAAAGGGCCTGGACCTGCTGGTCATCGACTACATCCAGCTGCTGCAGGGCTCGAGCCGGCGCGGCCAGGAGAACCGGGTGCAGGAGGTGACCGAGATCACCACCAGCCTCAAGGCGCTCGCCAAGGAGCTCAACGTGCCCATCATGGCGCTCTCGCAATTATCGCGGCAGGTGGAGAATCGCGACGACAAGCGCCCGCAGCTCTCGGACCTGCGCGAATCAGGCTCGATCGAGCAGGACGCCGACGTGGTGATGTTCGTGTTCCGCGAGGAGTACTACCTCAGCAACAAGGAGCCGCGGCCGGGCACCGACGATCACATCAAGTGGCAAACCGAGATGGACGCGGCCCACGGCAAGGCCGAGGTCATCATCGGCAAGCAGCGCCATGGCCCCACCGGCACCGTCAACCTGCAATTCGACGCCGCCGTCACCCGCTTCGACAATCTGGCGCGGGACGATCAGGCGATCGAGCAACATTAGTCGCCACCCGCAACGCCAGCGTGCTGGACGCCAGCCCCGCAGCCAGCCATAACCCCCCGATGTCGATTCAAGACGCCTCTTTGGAGCCCGGCAAGGCGACCCCGGCGGCAACCGACAAAGCGGTGCCGCCCGGCTCCGATCCGGCGGCGGCCGGCGGTCTTCTGACCATCGATCTCACCGCCATCGAAGCCAATTGGCGCCTGCTGTCCAGCCGCACCGTGCCGATCGAGTGCGCGGCCGTGGTCAAGGCGGACGCCTATGGGTGCGGCCTGGAAGCCGTCACCGCACGGCTCGCCAAAGCCGGCTGCAAGACCTTCTTCGTGGCCGACCTCGCCGAAGGCCGCCGGGTGCGGGCGCTCGCGCGCGACGCCGTCATCTACGTGCTCAACGGGCTGTTGCCCAATACCGCGCAAGCCTTCGCGGACGCCGCCTTGCGACCCGTCATCAACGGTCCGGCCGAGCTCGCCGAGTGGGATGCCTTCGTGGCCGCCACCAATTGGCGCGGCGGCGCGGCCTTGCACGTCGATACCGGCATGAACCGGCTCGGGCTGAGCCCCGACGAAGCGGTGGCGGTTTCCTCGCGCGTGCAGCTGGAAAATCACGGCTTTACTCTTCTGATGAGCCATCTGGCCTGCGCCGAGACGCCCAGCAATCCGATGAACGACCGGCAGATCCGCATGTTCCGGGAGCTTCGCATCTTGTTTCGCGGCGTTTCCGCCTCGCTCGCCAACTCATCCGGCATCTTTCTCGGCGGCGGCACGGTGCATTGCGATCTGGTGCGCCCCGGAATGGCATTGTTCGGCGGCAATCCGACGCCTGGCAAGACCAACCCCATGCGCCCGGTCGTCGAGCTGAAGGGCCGCATCCTCCAGGTGCGCGAGGTCAAGCGCGGCGACACGGTGGGTTACGGCGCGACCTTCACGGCCCAGCGGGCATCCCGCGTCGCCATCGTGGCGGTCGGCTATGCGGACGGCTTCCTGCGCTCGGCCGCCAGCGACCGCAACAAGCCGGCCGCGCAGGTGATCGTGGCCGGCAAACGCTGCGCGCTCGCCGGACGCGTGTCCATGGACCTGATCGGCATCGACGTGACCGACGTTCCCGACCGGGGCGCGCGCCGCGGCGAGTTCGCCACGCTGATCGGGACCGAGATCGGCATCGACGAGCAGGCGGTGGCGCTCGGCACCATCGGGTATGAGCTGCTCACGCGCCTGGGGCATCGCTTCCACCGGGTTTACAAGGGCGCCTGAGCGTGGCGCGCTGCTCGAAGCTCCGGATGGAGCGCTTGCGCAGTCCGAACGCCCTTCCCACATTGCGCGGAGTTCATCACCGGGTGGCGCGTTGGCTCGACGCCGATGTGCACCCGGAACAGGTGTGATGGCTCCGGCCCGGAATATCCGGCGCGGGCCGATCGGGAAGCCCGCTGAAGGGAGCCGTTCGAATGGACATGGATATCTCGACCATCGACGGGTCTTGTCACTGCGGAACAGTGCGCTTGCGCGTTCGCCTGACGAACGGATTGCGTACCGCGCGGCGCTGCACGTGCTCATACTGCCGAATGCGCGGGGCCATTGCGGTGTCGGCCGATCTCGGCGGCATCGACATTCTTTCGGGCGCAGAGGCACTGTCGACCTACAAGTTCAATACGGGCACCGCAAAGCATTACTTTTGCTCGAAATGCGGCATCTATACCCATCATCAAAGGCGATCCAATCCCGATCAATTCGGCGTCAATGTCGCCTGCCTCTCGGGGTTGAGCCCGTTCGATTTCGAGGATGTCGTCGTCTATGATGGCGTCAACCATCCGGCGGACACATATTCTACGAAGCCTCGCGTTGTTGGACGTCTGAAGTTCACCGCCACGTAACCCGAACCTCGGGACGGCGCTTCGCGCCGGCCCGGCGGCTCCAGGCGGACTGGCGCTGCTAACCACCGGCTATTCGCCACTCGCCATTCACGACTCTGATACACTCCCCGCATGGCCCGTCGCGAGCTCACCTTCATCTGTCAGAATTGCGGCGCCGCCTATGGGCGCTGGCAGGGCAAGTGCGACGCCTGCGGCGAATGGAACACCATCACCGAGGAAGGCGCCGCGCTGGCGCGGCCGGCCATGCCGGGACGGGCGCCGCGCAAGGGCCGCAAGTTCACGCTCGAGCCGCTCACCGGCGCGACCCATGACGCGCCGCGGCTCGCCTGCGGGGTCGCCGAGTTTGACCGCGTCACCGGCGGCGGCTTCGTGCGCGGCTCGGTGCTGCTCTTGGGCGGTGATCCGGGCATCGGCAAATCCACGCTCCTGCTCGAGGTCGCGGCCGCGTTGGCGCGGGCCGGCCACCGCGCGGTCTACATTTCCGGCGAGGAGGCTGTGGCGCAGGTGCGGCTGCGCGCCGAGCGGCTGAAGCTGCAGGACGCGCCGATCGAGCTCGCCGCCGAAACCTCGGTCGAGGACATCATCGCCACCCTCTCGGATCGCGAGACGCCGCGCCTGGTCGTCATCGACTCGATCCAGACCATGTGGACGGACGCGGTCGATTCCGCGCCCGGCACCGTGACCCAGGTGCGCGGCGCCGCGCAGGCCCTGATCCGCTTCGCCAAGCGGTCGGGCGCCGCCGTGATCCTGGTCGGCCACGTCACCAAGGACGGCCAGATCGCGGGTCCGCGCGTGGTCGAGCACATGGTAGACGCGGTGCTCTCCTTCGAGGGCGAAGGCTCGCATCAGTTTCGGATCCTGCGGGCGGTGAAGAACCGGTTCGGCCCCACCGACGAGATCGGGGTCTTCGAGATGACCGGCTTGGGGTTGCAGGAGATCGCCAATCCGTCCGAGCTGTTCCTGTCCGAGCGCGATCTCGGCAGCCCGGGCACGGCGGTGTTCGCCGGCATCGAAGGCAGCCGGCCGCTCTTGGTCGAGATCCAGGCGCTGGTCGCCCCCACCTCGCTCGGCACGCCGCGCCGCGCCGTGGTGGGCTGGGATCCGAGCCGGCTCGCCATGGTGCTCGCCGTCCTGGAGGCCCATTGCGGCATCAGGCTGTCCGGCCACGACGTCTATCTCAACGTGGCGGGCGGATTGCGAATCCAGGAGCCGGCGGCCGATCTCGCCGCTGCCGCCGCGCTGGTCTCCTCGCTCGCCAATGCGCCGCTCCCTGCCGATGCGGTCTATTTCGGCGAAATCTCGCTGTCAGGCGCGGTGCGGCCGGTGGCGCAAGCGCCGGCGCGGCTCAAGGAAGCCGCCAAGCTCGGCTTTGGCCGCGCCGTGATGCCGCAGAGCGCCGCCGGCGAAAGCGGCGGCGAGTTCGGCTTGGCGCTGCTGCCGGTCCCCAGCCTCTCCCATCTGGCCGCCGACATCGCGGCGCTCGGGAAGACCCCGGCAGCCAAGACCGCCGGCCGCACCGATCGGCGTGTCCCGCAGGATGATTGATTGAACGATGATTGCACGGCGCCGTGCAAAATCATGACGCTAGGCTGGTGGCCGCCACGTGCTCGATCACGAACCGATAGGTGCGGCCGTCGTCGAATGCCCACCAGCCCCCTCCCTGACCCTCCCCCGCTTGCGGAGGAGGGAGGGGGCCGTAATCGCCGTCGCACCGCGACGCGTCGAACTCGGCCAGCGCCATGGCGTCGTCCCACAGATCGTAAAGCGGCTGCAGCGGCCGGCGCGCCACCACCTGGCCGTCCCGGTTGAATTCCACGCGAACGATTTGAAACATGCGGCAGTCCCTTGATTCGGCTCGATCGACCGCACGTTAATCCGACTTCTGTAGCAGGAATTTGACAGCGCCGTGGCTCGCGGGAAATTGAGACAACGGGCTTTTGCGGTCACATTCAAGAGACATAACCTTTTTTCAGCGCAGCGCGTCGAGCCGGTAACAACCCGGAGCCGCCCTGCAAGTTGCGGCGGCGACGTAATGATTCGGAAACCCTGTCGCGGCGAAGTGAAGCGCAGGCCTGGAACGAAATAGATCGTCAAGAATGTGGCCCTAGCTTTGCCGAGCATCGGCGAGCGCGGGCTCTGCCGGCAGCGCAGACGAGGATGCGAGCCATGAGCTATCAGGTTGCTTCCGATCTCGCGGGAACCGCTCTTGACCGAAAGGAGCTCCACCCCCATCTCGTCTGCAGCTGGACGCTCGATCGGGCTTCGCACCGCTTGTCGTGCGCCTGGGCGCTAGCCGCCGCGGGGGGGGAACGTCGCGTTCCTGTCGCCACGGAGCGCGACCGCCGCCCTGGGCCTCAGATTGGTGCGAGCGAGGGCGCAAGCTTGATCGACCAATCCGTCTGGTGACCGTCAAGGCTTTTGCCGTTGCGGATCGTCATTCGAGACATTTGACATATCGCAGGCCAGCAAGGCACGGAACGTCTGTCACCCGGATGACAGTTCCGGTAGGTCGGGTTAGCGCGGCCCGGCACTCGACGTGATTGCTGCACCCGTCCGCGCGTAACCCGACATCGGCGCGCAACATCTCGCCGGCAGATGTCAGGTTACGTGCGGAACGGACTCCAAGCAAACAAACCAATTCCGATGGCCGCGCACACCCAATCTACAGGTTCCCCGCTTCGTCCAATAATTTCAGCAACCGCGGCGGCGACATCGGCAGCGACTGCGGCCGCACCCCGGTGGCGGCGCCGATCGCGTTGGCGATCGCCGCCATGGTGGGCACCACCGGCACCTCGCCGACGCCGCGCAGTCCGTACGGATGCCGCGGATTGGGCACCTCGACGATCTCGGTCCCGATCATCGGAACATCGGAGGCGACCGGCATGCGATAATCCAGGAAGCTCGCATTCTGCAGCCGGCCGTCGTCGCCGTAGCAGTATTCCTCGTTGAGCGCCCAGCCGATGCCCTGCACGGCGCCGCCTTGGTATTGGCCCTCGACCTGCAGCGGATGGATCGCCTTGCCGGCATCCTCGACCACCGTGTAGCGCTTGACGTCGACCCGCCCGGTCTCGCGGTCCACCTCCACGTCGACGATATGCAGGCCGAAGCCCGGGCCGGCGCCGGTGACATTCATCTCGGAATGGCCCGCGATGGCGCCGTGGGTCACCATGGTCTTGGCGGCGATCTCGGCGATCGACAGCGGCGCGAAGGTGCCGACATTCGAGCTCGCCGGCCGGCAATGGCCGTCCTCGAACGTCACCGCCTCCTCCGGCACGCCCCAGATTCCCGCGGCACGTCGGCACAGCTCGGCGATCGCCTTGCGGGCCGAATCCACGATCACCATGCCGGTGGAGAACGTGGTGCGGCTGCCGGCGGTGACGCGATTGAATCCGAGCGAGCTGGTGTCGGCCATGATGGCATGCACCTTGTCGACCGGGATGCCGAGCTCCTCGGCCGCCATCATGCTGATGGAGATGCGCGAGCCCGCCACGTCGGTGGTGCCGAGGCTGAGCGTCACCGAGCCGTCGACCGCGATATTGAGGCTCCCGGCGGTCTCGCCGGCCTTGTTGAACCAGAACCCGGCCGCGACGCCGCGGCCTTGGCCCGGCGGTACCGGTGAATTGTAATGCGCGCAGGACTTGGCGGCTTGCAGCGTCTCGACAAAGCCGATCGGCCCGAAGGTTTCGCCATAGAGGGTCTTGTAGCCCTCGGTCGCCGCGTTCTTGAGACGAAAATCGATCGGGTCCATGCCGATCTTGCGCGCCAGCTCGTCCACCACCCCTTCGACCGCGAACACGACCTGCGGCACGCAGGGCGCGCGAAACGAATTCACCTTCGGCCGGTTGGACACCACCTCGGAGGAGACCGTCTTCACGTTCTTGAGATCGTAGCGCGTGAACATCGCCTGCGGCGCATTGGCGAACATCGAGCCCGTGAAGGCGCCGGTCTGGAACACCAGCTCGGCCTCCGCGGCAGTGATGATGCCGTCCCGGGTGACGCCCATTTTGACGCGCGAATGAGTGCCGGAGACCGGACCGGTGGCGCGGAAGACTTCCGCGCGGGTGAGCGTGATCTTCACCGGCCGCTTGGCCTTGCGGGCGAGCAGCACCGCCACCGGCTCCGGGTAGAAGCCGGTCTTGCCGCCGAAGCCGCCGCCCATTTCCGACTGGGTCACGCGGATCTTGGCGGCATCGATCTTGAGGATGTCGGCGAGCCGATCGCGAAAGACCCACGGCCCCTGGGTGCAGCACCACAGCTCGATCTGGCCGTCCTGCGTCGCGGTCGCGACGCAAGCCTGCGGCTCGATATAGCCTTGGTGCATCGGCTTGGTGTCGTACTCGCGCTCGACGATCAGGTCGGCCTGCGCGAAGCCCGCCGCGACGTCCCCCATGGCGAGCTCGAGCCGCTCGATCACGTTGCTGGGTTGATCGGCGCCTTTGATCCCCTTGGTGCGGACATGCTCGTGCAGGATCGGGGCGCCCGGCTGCATGGCGGCCACCGGATCGATCACGTGCGGCAGCACCTCGTAGTCCACCTTGATCAGCTTCAAGGCCTGCTTGGCGATCGCCTCGCTCACCGCCGCCACGGCCGCGACCGGGTGGCCGTCATAGAGCGCCTTCTCGCGCGCCATCGCGTTGCGGCTCATGTCGCCCCCGATGGTGCCGGGCTTCATCTCGGGAAAGTCGTCGCGGGTCACCACCGCCTTGACGCCCGGCAGCCGCTCGGCCGCCGCCACGTCGATCGATTTGATCCGGGCGTGGGGATGCGGGCTGCGCAGAATCTTGCCGACCAGCATTCCGGGCAGGAACAGGTCGGCGCCGAACTTGGCGCGCCCCGTCACCTTGTCGATGCCGTCGTGCTTGACCGGCGAGGTGCCGACCACCTTGAGCTTGCGGTCGCGATTATAGCCGCTCTTCTCCAGAATCGAGGGCGCGCTCGCGCTCATTTGGATTCTCCCCTCATCTCCTGGGCCGCCGCCTGCACCGACCGCACGATCTTGTCGTAGCCGGTGCACCGGCACAGGTTCCCGGCCAGCCAATAGCGGATCTCCGTCTCGCTCGGATCCGGGTTGCGTTCCAGGAGCGCCTTGGCGGCGATCAGGATCCCGGGCGTGCAGATGCCGCATTGCAGGCCGTTGAGCTCGAGGAAGTTGCGCTGCAGCGGATGCAGCTCGGCCCCCTTGGCCATGCCTTCGATGGTCTCGACCGTGCTGCCCTCGGCCTCGACCGCCAGAACCAGACAGGAGCACACCATGACCCCGTCGACCATCACGGTGCAGGCGCCGCAATCGCCGGTGCCGCAACCCTCCTTGGTGCCGCTCAGCATCAGCTCGTCACGCAGGACGTCGAGCAAGGTCTGCTGCGGCTCGCACAGGAACTCGCACTCGTCCCCATTGATGGTCGCGCTCACGTGATATTTCTTGCTCATCAGCTCCGCCTCGCTCGCTCGAGCGCCATGAGCGCGGCGCGCCGCGCCATGACGCCCGCCACCTTGA
>DASZKX010000387.1:0-9594 GCA_035552735.1 Xanthobacteraceae bacterium | reverse complement strand
CCGCAGCCACAGAAAAGCCTTTCGGCTCCGTATTTACCCTCCCGGCGACCCTCCCGCCGGGGTTGGGGCCCGGGGGCTCCGATTTGACAGCGGGGGGTGGTCTCCCCATGTTCGCTCGCGACCGGCGCGGCTGATTCCGCCTTAATCCGGCAGAATTTTCCGCCAACCCATTGGATTTACATGAATATCGTCGTTGTTGAATCGCCCGCCAAGGCCAAGACGATCAATAAATATCTGGGCCGTGGCTATGAGGTGCTGGCCTCTTTCGGCCATGTGCGGGACCTGCCGCCCAAAGACGGCTCGGTCGATCCCGAGCACGATTTCCGCATGCTGTGGGAGGTCGACGCCAAGGCCCAGAAGCACTTGAGCGAGATCGTGCGGGCGGTCAAAGGAGCCGATAAGCTGATCCTGGCCACCGACCCGGATCGCGAAGGCGAGGCCATCTCCTGGCACGTGCTCGAGGTGCTGAAAGAGAAGAAGGCGATCAAGTCGCAGGCGATCGAGCGCGTGGTCTTCAATGCGATCACCAAGACGGCGGTGCTCGACGCCATGAAGCATCCGCGCGCCATCGACGGCGCCCTGGTGGATGCCTACCTGGCGCGGCGCGCGCTCGATTATCTGGTCGGCTTCACGCTGTCGCCGGTGCTGTGGCGCAAGCTGCCGGGTGCGCGCTCGGCCGGGCGGGTGCAGTCGGTGGCGCTGCGGCTGGTCTGCGATCGCGAGCTCGACATCGAGAGGTTCGTCGCGCGCGAATACTGGTCGCTGGTGGCGACGCTGGCGACGCCGCGCAACGAGACCTTCGAAGCGCGCCTGATCGGGGCCGACGGCAAGAAGATCGCGCGGCTCGACATCGGCACCGGCGCCGAGGCCGAAGCGTTCAAGAAGGCGCTCGAGAGCGGGGCCTTCACGGTGGTGTCCGTCGAGGCCAAGCCCGCCAAGCGCAATCCGCCGCCGCCGTTCACCACCTCGACGCTGCAGCAGGAGGCCAGCCGCAAGCTCGGCTTCGCGCCCGCCCATACGATGCGGATCGCGCAGCGGCTCTACGAAGGCGTCAACGTCCGCGGCGAGACCGTCGGCCTCATCACCTATATGCGCACCGACGGCGTGCAGATCGCCGAAGAGGCGATCGTCGCCAGCCGCAAGCTGATCGGATCCGACTATGGCCAGCGCTACCTGCCGGCCGCGCCACGCCAATACGTGACCAAGGCGAAGAACGCCCAGGAGGCGCACGAAGCGATCCGTCCGACCGACTTCAACCTGCGCCCCGGCGAGGCCAAATCGTTTCTCGATTCCGACCAGGCCAAGCTCTACGAGCTGATCTGGCTGCGCACGGTGGCGAGCCAGATGGAATCCGGCGAGCTCGAGCGCACCACCGTCGACATCACCGCCAAGGCGGCGGCGCGCACCATCGATCTGCGCGCCACCGGCACGGTGGTGAAATTCGACGGCTTCCTGATCCTCTACCAGGAAGGCACCGACGATGCCGCCGACGATGAGGACGCCAAGCGCCTGCCGGCCATGAGCGCAGGCGAAGGGCTGCAAAAACGCGCCATCGATGCCGCACAGCATTTCACCGAGCCGCCGCCGCGCTATTCGGAGGCCTCGCTGGTCAAGCGCATGGAAGAGCTCGGCATCGGCCGTCCCTCCACCTATGCGTCGATCCTGCAGGTGCTGAAAGACCGCGGCTACGTCCGCATCGACAAGAAGCGGCTCCTGCCCGAGGACAAGGGCCGGGTGCTGACCTCGTTCCTGGAGAGCTTCTTCGCCCGCTATGTCGAATACGGCTTCACCGCCGATCTCGAGGAGCAACTCGATCGCGTCTCCAACAACGAGATCGCCTGGCGCGAACTGTTGCGCGACTTCTGGCGCGATTTCGCCGCCGCGGTCGGCGAGATCAAGGAGCTGCGCGTCGCCCAGGTGATCGACGCGCTCAACGAGATGCTGGGGCCGCACCTGTTTCCGCCGCGGGCCGATGGCATCGATCCGCGCCAGTGCCCCACCTGCGGCGGCCAGCTCTCGCTCAAGCTCAGCAAGTTCGGCGGCTTCATCGGCTGCACCAATTATCCCGAGTGCCGCTATACGCGCCAGCTCACCGCCGGCCTCAATGGGGCGGGCGACGGCGGCACCAAGCAGCTCGGCCAGGATCCGGCCACCGGTCTCGAAGTGACGCTGCGCAATGGCCGCTTCGGACCCTACGTGCAGCTCGGCGAGGTGGTCGACGGCGAGAAGCCCAAGCGCGCCGGCTTGCCCAAGGGGACGACGCCCGACGATGTCGATCTGGCGCGCGCGCTCGCTTTGCTGTCGCTGCCGCGCGAAGTCGGCAAGCATCCCGATGACGGCGAGCCGGTGCTGGCCGGCATCGGCCGCTTCGGCCCTTATGTGCAGCACGGCAAGATCTACGCCAATATCGAAGCCGGCGACGACGTGCTCACCATCGGGCACAACCGGGCCGTGACCCTGATCGCCGAGAAGATCGCCAAGGGTCCGGGCAAGAGCCGCTTCGGCGCGGCGCCGGGCCGCCCGCTCGGCGAGCATCCCGACAAAGGCGGACCGATCGTGGTCAAATCCGGCCGCTATGGCCCCTATGTCAGCCATGACGGCGTCAATGCCTCGCTGCCGTCCGACAAGACGCCCGAAACCCTCACGCTCGAGGAGGCGGTGTCGCTGATCGATGCACGGGCAACCGACGGCCGACCGCCGACGCAGCGCCGCCGCCCTGCCCGCGGCGCGGCCAAACCCAAGGCAAGGTCCAAACCGGCCACCGCTCCCGCCGCGAGCCCGGCCAAGAAGCCGAGCCGCAAGGCCAAGAAGGCCGCAAATTAAAATCGGACGTCTTCTGAAGGGCCTGGTAGGGCGCAATCGTTTATGGCGCCATCGGCCTCGCCACAGGGCCCAATGCCCCTCAGCCTCGCCAAGCGGCGCAATAAACGATTGCGCCCTACGATCCTGCAGCCACGGGCCAAACCGGCCAAGAGGCCAACCCATCAATTGAAGTCGGGCTGGCGAAACGACCTCACCGCGCTTAATTTAGATCCGAGCGAGCATCCCTCGCGGAACCATTTTTCGTGAAGCACCCCCCGAGCAAGCCAACGCATCCGACCAAGCAGCAGATCCTCGCCTTCATCGGCGAGCAATCGGGCCGTGTCGGCACGCGTGAGATCGCGCGCGCCTTCGGGCTCAAGAACGCCGACCGCGCCGAGCTCAAGCGCACCTTGCGCGAGCTCGCCGACGAGGGGCACGTCGAACAGCGCAAGAAGAAGCTCCATCATCCCGGCACCCTGCCCCAGGTCGTGCTCGCCGATATCGGCAGCCGCGATGCCGATGGCGAATTGATCGCCGTTCCCACCGAATGGGACGAGGCGGCGCACGGCGCGCCCCCCAAGATCCGCGTGCGCGTGCCGCGCCGCGCGCGCCCCGGCGAGGTCGCCGGCATCGGTGACCGCGCTTTGTTGCGGGTCGAGAAGACCGACGAAGACGACGAACCGATCCGTTACAGCGGCCGCGTCATCAAGATCATCGACCGGGCCAAGCAGCGCGTGCTCGGCATATTCCGCGCGCTGCCGGGCGGCGGCGGGCGGCTCGCGCCGATCGACAAGAAGCAGCTCGGCCGCGAGCTTTCGATCCCGCCCGGCGCCGGGGCGGATGCGCAGGACGGCGATCTGGTGGCGGTCGAGGTGGCCCCCAGCCGCGGCGGACTCGGATTGCCGGTCGCCCGCGTCACCGAGAAGCTCGGCTCGCTCAAGAGCGAGCGCGCCGTGAGCCTGATCGCCATCACGGCCCATGGCATCCCGAATGTCTTTCCGGGGCCGGCCCTGCGCGAGGCCGAGGCGGCCAAGCCCGCCGGTCCGCGCGAGCGGGCGGATTGGCGCGAGGTCGCGTTCGTCACCATCGATCCGCCCGACGCCAAGGATCACGACGACGCGGTGCATGCGGTACCCGATACCGACCTGAAAAATCCCGGTGGCCACGTCATCAGCATCGCCATCGCGGATGTCGCCCATTACGTGCAGCCGGGCTCGGCGCTCGATCGCGAAGCGCTGATCCGCGGCAATTCGGTCTACTTTCCGGATCGCGTGGTGCCGATGCTGCCGGAGCGCATCTCCAACGATCTCTGCTCGCTGCGTCCCAACCAGGATCGCGCCGCGCTGGCGGTGCGTATCGTGGTGGGCGCGGACGGCCGCAAGCGCAGCCACAGCTTTCATCGCGTGCTGATCCGCTCGGCCGCCAAGCTGAGCTACGTGCAAGCCCAGGAGGCGATCAGCGGCCACGCCGACGCGGACACGCAGCCGCTGGTCGCGCCCGTGCTGGAGCCGCTTTACGCCGCCTATCAGGCCCTCAGGCGGGCACGCGACCAGCGCGCGCCGCTCGATCTCGACCTGCCGGAGCGCAAGATCGTGCTCAAGTCCGACGGCACGGTCGACCGCGTGGTCACGCCGGCGCGCCTGGAGGCGCACCGGCTGATCGAGGAGTTCATGATCCTCGCCAACGTGGCGGCCGCCGAGAGCCTCGAGCGCGCGTCGGTGCCGCTGATCTACCGCGTGCACGACGAGCCCGATCCGGAACGGGTCAATGCGCTGCGCGAGTTCCTCAAGACGGTCGACATCTCGCTGCCCAAGGGGAGCGAGCTGCGCGCCGCGCAGTTCAATCACATCCTCGAACGGGTGAAAGGGCGCGACGTCGAGAAGCTGGTCAACGAGGTGGTGCTGCGCACGCAGGCGCAGGCCGAGTACACCGCCGAGAACTACGGCCATTACGGCCTCAATTTGCGCCGCTACGCCCATTTCACCTCGCCCATCCGCCGTTATGCCGATCTGGTCGTGCACCGCGGTTTGATCCGCGCCGGCAAGCTGGGCGACGGCGGGCTTCCGGAGAACATGGATCCGCGTTTGCTGGGCGAGGTCGCGGCCACGATCTCGGCCGCCGAGCGGCGCGCCATGAAGGCCGAGCGCGAAACCTTCGACCGCCTGCTCGCGCATTTCCTGGCCGATCGGGTCGGCGCCACCTTCGATGGCCGCATCTCCGGCGTGACCCGCGTCGGCCTGTTCGTGAAGCTCGATGACACCGGCGCCGACGGCTTCATCCCGGCGCGCACGATCGGCAGCGAGTATTTCCGCTATCATGAGGATCGCCATGCGCTGGTGGGCAGCTCGAGCGGAGAGACCTATCGGCTGGGCGATCGCGTGAGCGTCAAGCTGGTCGAGGCCGTTCCGCTCGCCGGAGCGCTGCGGTTCGAGCTGCTCTCGGAGGGCGGCCACGACGGTGGCGCCCGGCGTTCCAAGCGCAATGGGCGAGGCGTTCGGGCCGCGCCGGCGCGGCCCGAGCGTCCGGTGCGCGGCCGCGGCGGGAAACGGCGCCGATGAGCGACAAGGATCTTCGCGGCCTCGAGCGCATGAATGCCTTGGCCAAGGCACTTTTGGAGGACGAGAGCTATTTCAAGCTGCCGAACCTGCGGCCCAAGGATGCCGCGACCCTGATCCTCGTCGACAATGGCGGACCGATCGCCAAGGTGCTGCTCGGCAAGCGCCATCACGGCCACAAATTCATGCCCGGCAAATACGTGTTCCCGGGTGGCGGCGTCGAGCCGGCTGACCAGCGGATGCCGACGGCGCGACCGCTCGATCGCCGTGTCCAGCAACGCCTTATGCGCGCCGTCAAACGGCCGAGCCCCGACCAGGCACGTGCGCTGGCACTGGCCGCGATCCGCGAGACCTATGAAGAGACCGGCCTCCTGCTCGGCACGCCGGCGAGCGACACGTCAGGCGCGCCGCCGGGTCCTTGGGCCGCCTTCGCGCAGGCGCAAATCCTTCCCGATCTCGCGGCCGTCCATTTCGTCGCGCGGGCGATTACGCCGCCACGCCGGCCGAAGCGCTTCGACACCCGCTTCTTCGCCGCCGATGCCGGCGCGATCGCGCATCGTATCGACGGGATGATCGGGCCCGACGCCGAGCTGGTGGAGCTGGTGTGGATGCCGATCGGCGAGGCGCGCCACCTCGATATGCCGGCCATCACGGCGGTCGTGCTGGAGGAGCTGGAGGCGCGGGTTGCGGCCGGTCTCGGCCACGATCTGCCGGTTCCGTTCTACCAGATGCTCCATCGTCGCTTCGTCCGGGAGCTGCTGTAAAGCGCGCGTTTCTTGACATTGCGGGTCGAGCCGCTAGGTTCGCCCCGAGCTTGCGTCGGCCGAGTGGTGCCGGCGCCATTGCATGTGAGGTTTGCCATGGCCAAGTCCAGCACCATCAAGGTGAAGCTGGTGTCGAGTGCCGACACCGGATTTTATTATGTGACCAAGAAGAACTCACGCACGCAGACCGACAAGCTGGTCAAAAAGAAGTACGACCCGGTCGCGCGCAAGCACGTGGAGTTTCGCGAAGCCAAGATCAAGTGATCGAGCCGGCCCGATCCTCTCCTGCTAGGATTGCCGGCTGGCAGAACCACACGTATTACGTGAAATTGGCCCCCTGATCGGTTCAGGCGTGCGCCTTTTGTCCAATGAAGGTGGCCGGTCGGGAGCAGCGTCTTGAGGAGGCCACTCGTGCCGCTCCCGAACCGGCCGAACCCCACGGACCCAGGAGATGCGGCGGACCTGAGCACTCCGTAGGGTTATCAAAGCGTTAGCTGGCTTGATGGGTCGCAGCCCTGAGAGGCCTGTACATAACCCTGGGCTATGAGCCATCGCGCACTTCAAGCTAGCCCAACAGGCCCCGGAATCCAATGATTTAGGGTGTGGAAAATGGTGAGACTGCAGTCATCCTAAAGCATTAAGGTTGACGGTCGCGGTTGCCCTTTGGACCCAGTGTGGTTCGACCGGGGAATGCTCAGGCCGCGTCCGGGACCACCCGATTGCGGCCGTCCCGCTTGGCGCGGTAGAGCGCTTGGTCGGCGCGCTTGATGACGGCCGCGGCATTGTCGTTGGGCCCCAGCGCCGCGATGCCGATCGAGATAGTCACCTCGATCATCTTGGCACCCTTCTGGATCGGGAACGGCTCGCTCGCGATCCGCCGGCGCAGCCGCTCTGCCACCATGGTGGCGACCGCCATGTCGGTCTCCGGCATCACCACCACGAATTCCTCGCCGCCGTACCGGCAGGCCAGATCGATACCGCGGATCGACTTGCGGATGCGGATGGCGAAATCCTGCAGCACGTCGTCGCCGGCATCATGGCCATGGGTGTCATTGATCGCCTTGAAATAGTCGATGTCGAGGATGAGCACCGAGAGCGGCTTGCCGCGCGCGATGGCCTGATCGACCAGCGTACCTACGTGGGTCTCCATGTAGCGGCGATTGTAAAGGCCGGTCAGCGCGTCGGTGATCGCCATCTCGATCGAGAGCTGCACATTGTCGCGTAGTCGTTCGGCGTAGCGCTTCTTGCGGATCTGTGTGCGCACGCGCGCCAGGATCTCGTTCTTATCGAACGGCCTCACCAGATAATCGTTGACGCCGATCTCGAGCGCCCGCACCAGGCGCGTATTGTTGTCGGCCTCGGCGATGGCGAGGATCGGCACATTGCGCGTGCGCTCGAGCGACCGCAGCTGGCTGCACAGCCGCAAGCCGTCGAAACTGTCGAGGTCGAGCGAAACAATCACCAGGTCGTAGTTGCCTTCGGCGGCATGAAACAAGGCTTCGGTCGGATCCCGCTCCATATCCACCGTATGCTCGCTCGCCAGCATGTTCTGAATCCGGTCCGACAGCGCCGGCCGATCGTCGACCATCAGGATGCGCCCGTTGCGGCCCGCTTCGGCGAGCGCCTCGCGCTCGGGGCTCTCGATACCGATCTCGCGCGAGGTGACGGCGCGCATGCGCAATTCATCCGTCATCATCTTGAGCCGCGACAGCGAACGCACGCGCGCGATCAGCGCCACATCGGAGACCGGCTTGGTCAGGAAATCGTCCGCGCCGGATTCCAACCCCTTGACCCGGTCGGAGGGCTGGTCGAGCGCGGTGACCATCACCACCGGGATATGGTGCGTGCCGACTCCGCTCTTGAGCCGACGGCACACCTCGAAGCCGTCCATGTCGGGCATCATCACGTCGAGTAGCACCACATCGCATTCGGCGCGCTCGCAGATGGTCAATGCCTCCTGGCCGCTGACGGCGGTCATGACATCGAAATACTCGGCCGACAGCCGCGCCTCCAACAGCTTCACATTGGCCGGAACGTCATCGACGACGAGAACACGGGCAGTCATCGACGGTCTCCCTCCGGCGCCGCCAAGAAACGGCGGATGGTCTCGATAAACTTGCCGACCGAGATCGGTTTCGACAGATAGGCTTCGCAGCCGCCTTCGCGAATTCGTTCCTCGTCGCCCTTCATCGCGAAGGCGGTGACGGCCACGACCGGGATCGCCTGCAGCTCGGGATCTTCCTTCAGCCACTTGGTGACTTCGAGGCCGGAGACTTCAGGCAGCTGGATGTCCATCAGGATCAGGTCCGGGCGGTGCTTGCGGGCAAGGTCGAGCGCCTCGATGCCGTTGCGCGTCCCGACGGTCTGATAGCCGTGAGCCTCCAAGAGGTCGTGGAAGAGCTTCATGTTGAGCTCATTGTCCTCCACGATCATGACGGTCTTTGCCATCCCCGACCTTCCCGCCGCCCAGCGTCGGTGGCGGCTTGGGCATGACGGAAAAAGGCTAGTTGCAATTCCTTACGGAAACGCAAACGCCCAGCCGTCACCCGCCCTCGCAGATAAGACCGCAACCCGGCAATCCACAAGGGGAATGAGGCGCTTAGAGGTGTTAATCAGCTCCGATCGTAGCCGCATGCAACAGCCAGACCGGCCCCCGCCCTCACTTGGCGGACAGCATCGCCTTGCCGTCGGCAGCGCGCTGGTACCGACCCATGAGGCTGGCTTCAGCGAGGCTGTGGCCTTTGATCTCCTGCACGAGCTCGGCCTTGGTCAGGCCCGGTCTCAATTTGCCGAGCCCGATATCGAGGGCATAGATCATGAAGATGAAGTGGTGGGCCTTGGCGCCCGGCTCCGCGCAGGCGCCATGATAGGCAGCCCCGTTGCCGGAATTGCCGCTGACGAACTTCTCCGCATCCCCGCGCGCCACCGCCTTGGCCGACGGCGGGATGTCGTAGGTGATCCAATGGTTGCCGCCCCGGCCGCTGGCGGCATCGGGATCGTCCATGATGATGGCGAAGCTCTGGGTCTCGGCCGGGGCGTGCGACCAGCCGAGCGCCGGCGAGATGTTCTGCCCGCCGCAGGCCCAGGACCCGCGCAGGCTCGTGCCGGTGCCGGCATTGGCTTCGGACAATATCCCGTTGTCGGCGAAATCGGGCGAGGTGAGCGCGAACAAATCAGGGTGATCGACGGCTCGCGCACCGCCGCCGCAAATCAGGTAGCATGCAGCCACCATGCTGCCGGCCCATCGAGTCACCAAGAGACGATTGCGCATGCCTGTCCTCCCTCCCGGCCCGCGGCCCCGCGCTTGCCGTCAGGGCTTGTTGAACGGCTCGTCGGGCGCGCGGGGAGCGAGCCTAGCGTTGCTTCGGACCGAGATCAAACCATGGCCGGGCAGCCGCTGGCGACCGCGCCGGACGGTCCGGCTTGGCGCTTTCCTTAAGGTTCGGGGCCCACGATGAGGAAGCCGCACTGTT
>DASZKX010000386.1:0-7500 GCA_035552735.1 Xanthobacteraceae bacterium | reverse complement strand
GTGCAGCGTCCGACCGCGCAGCAGATCGCGGCCGAGACCGAGCTTCCGAAGGTCGACTCGCCGCTCGGCGGCCGCGCCGGCTCCGATTTCATGATCGACGTCATCAAGTCGCTCGGCATCGAATATTGCTACGCCAATCCGGCCTCGAGCTACCGCGGCATCCACGAGTCGCTGATCAACTACGGCAAGAACACGATGCCGGAATTCATCACGTGCATGCACGAGGAATCCGCCATCGCGATGGCGCACGGCTATTTCAAGGTCACCGGCAAGCCGGCGCTCTCGCTATGCCACGGCGTCGTCGGACTGATGCACGGCACGATGTCGATCTACAACGCCTGGGTCGACCGCGCGCCGGTCATCGTGGTCGGCGGCACCGATCTCGACGCCGCCAACCGTCCGCCCGGCGTTCCCACCATCCATTCCGGGCAGGACATCAATGCGCTGGTGCGCGACTTCACCAAGTGGGACGACACGCCGGTGTCGCTCCCGCATTTTGCGCAATCGATGGTGCGCGCCTACAAGTTCGCGATGACGCCGCCCTATGAGCCGGTCATGATCGCGCTCGATGCCGAGCTGCAGGAAATGCCGGTTCAGGAGCGCGAGCGCAACCGGCTCATCATCCCGAAATATACCGCGCCCTCGCCTCCTCAGGCGGAGGTGGCGGCATTGCGGGAGACCGCCAAGCTGCTGGTCAATGCCGAGCGCCCGGTCATCGTCGCCGACCGCGTCGCGCGCACGCCGGATGGTCTCAAGTATCTGGTCGAGCTCGCCGAGTTGCTGCAGGCGCCGGTCGTGAACTTGCGCGGCCGCATGAATTTCCCGAACGGCCACCACCTCGCGCAGCCTCCGGGATTGTACGCCCAGGCCGACCTCATCCTGGGCCTGGAGGTCGGCGACTTCTGGAATGTGGTCAACGGCTTCACCGACAACGCCGACAACGAGGGCCTGGGCGACCAGCGCCGGCGCGCCAAGCCGGACGCCAAGCTGATCACGATCAACTCGGTCGAGCTCAACGAGAAATCCAACTACCAGGATTTCCAGCGCTTCCAGCCCGTCGACATCGCGATGGTGGGCGATGCCGAGGCGTCGCTGCCGTCGCTGATCGAGGCCGTCAAGATGGCGATGAGCAACGACAAGAAGGCGGCTTACGAGAAGCGCGGAGAGGACTTCAAGAAGGCGAAGGCAACCGCGCACGAGCGCGCCATGGCGGCCGCGGCGGTGGCCTGGGACGCCACCCCAATCTCCACCGCGCGGATGGCGGCCGAGCTTTGGGGCGCCGTGAAGGATCACGACTGGGCGCTGGTCGCCGCCAGCAACGGGTCCAGCGGCTGGCCGGAGCGTTTCTTCAACATCGACAAGCACTATCAGTGGATCGGAGGCTCGGGCGGCGCCGGCCAAGGTTACGGCGTGCCCGCGGCGGTCGGGGCTGCGCATGCCCATAAGGCGCTCGGGCGGCTGCCTGTTGCGGTCCTCGGCGACGGCGATTCCATGTATGCCCCAGGCGCCTGGTGGACCGCGGCACGCCACCAGATTCCACTGCTGGGGATCATCCACAACAATCGCGGCTACCATCAGGAAGTCATGCACGTGCAGCGGCTGTCCAACCGGCGCAACCGGCTCGCCAACAACGGCAAGGACTTCGGCCCGATCGGTACCCGAATCGAGAATCCGAACATCGATTACGCGATGCTCGCGAAATCGATGGGCGTGCAGGCCTTCGGTCCGGTGACGGATCCGAACGAGCTCGGATCGACGCTCAAAAAAGCGGTGCAAGTCGTGAAGGCCGGCGAGCCGGTCCTGATCGACGTCGTCGCGCAGCCGCGCTAGGAAAGCAAAAAATGAAAAGTTCTCGCGTAATCGCGAGGCTGACGGCGTTCGCCGCCGGCCTCGTCATCGGTCAGGCCTTGACGGGATCGGGCGCTGCGCTCGCCGCCGACGCAGCCCATGGCAAGATTCTGTTCACGCAGAAGTATGGCTGCTTCGAGTGCCATGGCACCCAAGGGCAAGGCTCGCCCGTGACCGGTCCGAAGCTCGCGCCCAATCCGCTTCCCTACGATGCGCTGTCGAATTTCGTGCGCACCTCGTCGGGACCGATGCCGCCGTTCCGGCAATCGATCCTGCCGGATGCGGACCTGCAGGACATCTACGCCTATCTGCAGTCGATCCCGCCGGCCCCCGACTACAAGACGATTCCGTTGCTGAACGGCAAGTGAGGCACGGCCTTCGGTCGACGGACTTTTTCGTCCGTCGACCGCCGGCCCTCGGGCCCGGGGTGCGGACGCACAAAATTCCGGACCGCCGCCGACACTGCGACCAAACGCAACGCGCGGCCAAGATTGGCCAATGCTTCGGCCTGCGTTATGGTGGCGCGGGCGCTGGTGCGGATCCTTCGCACCCACCCCAATAAAGATCAGCGAATCGTCGAGAAGACGATCGCGAGGCCGAGGGGAGGGTGACATGACGGTTGTCCGCACGACCGCATTTTGCGTGTGCCTGGCCGGCCTGCTGGGCCCAGCGCTCGGGCCCGTCTATGGGCAGGGCGCCCCGTCCGCGCACCCCTGGCTCGATCCGACCCTGCTGGCGGCCGCCAAGCCGGAGGGATCGCTCATCGTCTATTCCTCGACCAACGAGCAGGAGGGCCTGCCGCTTTTCAAGATCTTCGAGGAGGCGACCGGGATCAAGGTCGAATATATCCGCAACGCCGATTCGCCGCTGATGTCCCGCGTGGCCATCGAGTATCGCGCCAATCAGAAGGCCTGGGACCTGTTCCACACCACCACGGTCAACAAGCTGCCGCCGCAGATGCTGGCGCAGTTCGAGGTGCCGGAAGTGAAGAGCATCGCGCCGCAGGCGCGCGATCCGGGCAAGCGCTGGTACGGCGTCTACGCCAACTACAACTCACCCGCCTACAACACCCAGAAGGTGAAGGCATCCGAGCTGCCGAAGACCTATGAGGAGTTCGCCCAGCACAAGGAATGGGCCGGCAAGATCGCCATCGACGCCACCGACAATGTCTGGCTCAAAGCCATGCTCGATTTTTACGGCGAGCAGAAGGGCACGCAGGTGGTCAAGGATATCGTGGCCGCGTTGCAGCCGGTGCTCACCGACGGGCATCTCGCCATGGCGCGTTCGGTCGGCGCCGGCGAATACGCGCTGGCGCTCAATCAGTTCGTCAATCTCGCCGAGAACGTGAAGATCGCCGGCAGCCCGATCGAGGTTTTCGCGCTCGATCCGGTCGCGTTGTTCTTCGGCGAGGTCGGCATAAGCTCGCTCGCCCCGCACCCGAACGCCGCCAAGCTCGCCGCCAATTTCATGCTGAGCCAGGAATGCCAGCAATTCCTGGCCAAGTACGGCCGCATCCCCACCCGCACCGACGTCGCCTCCAACCCGCCCGGCATCGTCGAGCTGATGCAGAAGAGGAAGGTCATCACCGAGTTGCTGACCCCCGAAGACGAGCGCAAATGGCAGCGCAGCTTCGACACGCTGTTCAAGCCGCGGTGACGGAGATTCATGTTGTCTGAATTCGACATTTCCCAGCGGCAGGGCGCGCTCCTTCTCCCCGCGTGCCATCAGGGCGTTTACGCCCGTCTGCGACGGGCTATGGAGAAGGTCGGGATGAGGGGGCGCTTCCCCAAGCTCAGACTCGCGGATAGGCCCCCTCACCCGCCGCGCTTCGCGCGTCGACCTCTCCCCGCACGCGGAGAGAGGTGGCCGAGACCGCTGCGCTTTTCCCTGAACACCCTTGACCGTGATACCGGCGCCGGGGCGGGATCGCTGTGAGTTTCGCCAACGATCGTCTGAACGGGCGCTTCGGCATCGCCCCGGGCGGCCGGCTCGCCGGCTATCTCAAGCTGTCGAACTTCGTCCTGGTCGGGTGCGTGCTGGTGGCGCTCTGGTTCGTCTTCGTGCCGGTCTCGGCGCTGTTCTACAACGCCTTCACGGAGGATACCGGTTTCGGGCCGGGCGCCTTCTCGCTGCAGAATTTCGTCGAGGCTTATTCGGACTGGCAAATCCTGGCGCTGTTCCGCAATTCCCTGGTGTTCGCGCTCGGCACCGCGCTGACCACGTTCGCGCTCGGCGGCCTCGTCTCCTGGGCGGTCGAGCGCACCGATGCGCCCGGCGCCGCGCTGTTCCACAGCCTGGCGCTGCTCTCCTTCGCGATCCCGGGCCTGTTGATGGCAATGGCCTGGATCTTCGTGCTCAGCCCGAACATCGGCTGGGCCAATGCGCTCATGAAGAACGGGCTCGGCCTCGCGCAGGCGCCGTTGAACATCTATTCCATGCCCGGCATGATCTGGGCGCTGTCGAGCCACTATTTTCCGCTCGCCTATCTGTCGCTCGGCCCGGCGCTGCGCGTGCTCGACGTGCGCATGGAGGAGGCCGGCGTGGTGTCGGGCGGCCGCAATTGGCAGGTCCTGACCAAGATCACGCTGCCGCTGCTGCGGCCGGCGATCCTGTCCGGGATGCTGATCCTGTTCGTGCTCGGCATGTCCTCCTACGAGGTGCCGCGCCTGATCGGCCGGCCGGCCCGCATCGATGTCTTCACCACCGACATCCAGTCCGCCATCATCCAGACTCCGCCCGAGTTCGGAGTGGCGAGCGCGCTTGCGCTCACGCTGCTCATGGTTTGCATCGTGGCGGTGCTCTTCTATCGTCGCGCCACCCGCCACGCCGAGGCCTTCGCCACCATCACCGGCAAGGGCTACAAGCCGACCCGCATCAAGCTCGGCTCCTGGCGTTGGCCGCTCGCGATCGCCATCGGCTTGATGTTCGCGCTGGCGCTCGGCCTGCCGCTGCTGACCCTGGTGTGGCAATCGTTCTATCGCAATCTGGCATTGCCCTTCATGGGGTCGGATGCGCCGTTCACGCTCGACAACTACAAATTCGTGCTGAGCTATCCGATCTTCCTCGCCGCCGTGAAGACGAGCGTCATCCTGGCCGCGCTCGCCGCCACCATCGTGACCGGTCTCACCTTCGTGATGGCCTGGGTGGCGTTGCGCACCGTGCCGCGCTACGGCTGGATCCTCGACGCCATCGCGTTCGTCCCGATCGCCATCCCGGGCGTGATCGTCGGCGCCGGCATCCTGGTGGCTTATCTGATGCTGCCGATCCCGGTCTACAACACGATCTGGATCCTGTTGATCGCCTACGTGACCTTGTACCTGCCCTACGGCATGCGTTTCGCATCGAGCGGGATCTCCCAGATACATCGCGAGCTCGAGGAGGTCGCCGAGGTGGCGGGCGCGCGGCTCGGGCAGGTGTTCGGGCGCATCCTGCTGCCTCTGCTGGCGCCGGTCCTGCTGGCGGGCTGGATCTACGTGTTCGTGCTCTCGGTCCGCGAGCTCGGGGCCTCGATCTTCCTGGTCGGGCCCGGCACCCATGTGCTCGGCACCATCACGCTCACCATGTGGGAGGAGGGCGGCAGCTACGGCGCGGTTTCGGCGCTCGGCGTCATCCAGGTCATCCCCCTCATCGTCATCGTGGCCGGCCTGCGCTGGCTGGAGCTGCATGTTCAACGGCGCGCCGAGGCGACCGCGGCTCGCGCCGCGGGCGAATAGCGAGTGGCGAATTGCCAGTAGGGAATGGGAAAGCCGTCCGACACTCACCGCACACTATTCGCTATTCGCCACTCGCCATTCGCCCCACTTAGGAACCAACGATGCTTTCCATCGAGAACCTGAGCAAAGTCTTCCAGGCCTCCGGCAATACCGAGGTCCGCGCCGTCGACAGCGTCAATTTGAGCGTCGAGCGCGGGCGCCTGCTGACGCTGCTGGGCCCGTCGGGTTGCGGCAAGACCACCACGCTGCGCTGCCTCGCCGGCCTGGAGCGGCCGGACTCCGGCCGCATCGTGATCGGGGACACCACCGTTTTCGATTCCGCCAAGGGGATTTTCGTGCCGCCGAGCGATCGCGGGATCGGCATGGTGTTCCAATCCTATGCGATCTGGCCGCATATGTCGGTGTTCGAGAACGTGGCCTTCCCGCTGCGGGTCGCGCGCACGCGCAAATACGCCGCGGCCGAGATCAAGGACAAGGTCCGCCTGGCGCTCGAGATGGTGCGTCTCGGCGGCTTCGAGCAGCGCTCCTCCACGCAGCTGTCGGGCGGCCAGCAGCAGCGCCTCGCGCTGGCGCGCGGGCTCGTGCATGAGCCGAAAGTCCTGTTGCTCGACGAGCCGCTGTCCAATCTCGACGCCAAGCTGCGCGAGCAGATGCGCTTCGAGCTCAAGCACCTGCAGCGGACGCTGCGCATCACCACGGTCTATGTCACCCACGACCAGGCCGAGGCGCTGGCGCTGTCCGACGAGATCGCGGTGTTCAATTCGGGCCGCGTCGTGCAGCGCGGAAGCCCGCAGGACATCTACAGCCAGCCGGCCAACCGGTTCGTCGCCGACTTCATCGGCTCGGCCAATTTCCTGGACGGGTCCGTGATCCAGGAGGCCGGGCCGGACGGCCTGGTCAGCGTCGCGACCGCGCACGGGACGCTGCGCTGCCCGTTTGCGCAGGCGGTCCGCGCCGGCCAAAAGGTGGTGGTCACCGCCCGCCCGGAG
Source organism: Xanthobacteraceae bacterium (assembly GCA_035552735.1). Classification (GTDB taxonomy): domain Bacteria; phylum Pseudomonadota; class Alphaproteobacteria; order Rhizobiales; family Xanthobacteraceae; genus VAZQ01. The sequence goes on along the minus strand of DASZKX010000386.1, from coordinate 950 downwards.
GACCTCATGCTCTATCCCGCGCCACCGGCCGACGGGCACCCCGGCAACGGGCACCCCGGCAACGGGCACCCCGGCAAGGGGCAGAACGTGCTCGCCGGCACCGTCACGGGCCGGGTGTTTCTCGGCGACGTCATCGACTATATCGTGGACGTCGGCGAAGCTCCGCTGCGCATCCGGGCCCGCCCCGAGCACGTTTTCCACGTCAGGGACGCCGTGCATATCGGGGTTGCGCCGCAGAAGTGCGTCGGCCTGCCGTCGTGATATGGTAGAGATCGCGAGCGGCGAACGGCGAGTGGCGAATAGTCCGGCTACCACCGTTCGCTATTCACCACTCGCTGTTCGCCACTCGTTGTTCGCCCCTGTGGAAAGGTTCCCTCCATGATCAATGCCAAAGTCACCGGACTGCGCGGCGTCGAGCTGGGCGTGCGGGATCTGCACCAGTCCGCCGCGTTCTACAGCCATGTCTGGGGTCTCGAGCCGGTCGGCCAGCAGGGCGATACGATCCGGTTGCGCGGCAACGGGGCCGAGCATCACGTGGTCACGCTGCGCGAGCGGCCCACGCCCGGGCTCCTCGGCGTGCATTTCGCGACCGCCGATCGCGACGCCGTGGTGGCGCTGCACACCAAGGCCAAGGCGTTCGGGGCCGCGGTCCTGGGCGAGCCGGCCGATCTGCCGCGCGATGCCGGCGGCGGATTCGGGTTCTCGTTCCGCAGCCTCGAAGGCCACGTGCTCAACGTGTCCTGCGACGTGGCGCGCCATCCCGACGTCGTCAATGACCGCTCCAAGCCGGTCAAGCTGTCCCATGTGGTGCTCAATTCAGCGCGGCTCGGCGACGAGCGGACGTTCTTCATCGACCTCCTCGGCTTCAAGCTGAGCGACGCCACCCAGATGATGGAGTTCATCCGCTGCTCGGCCGACCACCACTCGATCGCGCTGGCGCGCTCGGAGGG
>DASZKX010000385.1:0-2874 GCA_035552735.1 Xanthobacteraceae bacterium | reverse complement strand
CAGAAAGACGACCGTTTCGGCAAATACCGCACAATCCGTAGCCGCGTCGACCATGGCCGTCCCCCATCAAGCGAATCGAGGGCCGCCATAGATTCAGCACTTCGGAGCTTTGTCACCCTAATCCTTCACCCGATTGCCCTGGGGAGCAGCTCCCCGCCCCTTGCCGCTTGCGTCCACCCTGCTTACAAGGCTCGCTCCATCACCAGCGATTCCGCGCCGGTTGCGTAAGTAGCCGGAATTGCAGCGATCCGGAATCGCCCGGACCACTGAACTCGAGGACCAAGACATGCGGCCGAGCCGCCGACAACCCGACGAATTGCGCGCCATCTCGCTCGAGCGCGGCGTGGTGAAATACGCCGAAGGCTCATGCTTCGTGCGCTTCGGCGACACCCACGTGCTGGTGACGGCGACGCTGGAGGACCGCCTGCCGCCCTGGCTCAAGGGCCAGGGCCGCGGCTGGGTCACGGCCGAATACGGCATGCTGCCGCGCGCCACGCTGGAGCGCACCCGCCGCGAAGCCTCGGCCGGCAAGCAGACCGGCCGCACCGTGGAGATCCAGCGGCTGATCGGGCGCAGCCTGCGCACGGTGGTCGACCTGGCGGCACTGGGCGAGCGGCAGATCACGGTCGATTGCGACGTGGTGCAGGCCGACGGCGGCACCCGCACGGCCGCCATCACGGGGGCCTGGGTGGCGCTGTACGATTGCCTGGGCTGGATGAAGAAGCGCGAGATGATCAAGACCGATCCGCTGCGCGACCATGTGGCGGCGATCTCCTGCGGCATCTGCGCCGGCACCTCGGTACTCGATCTCGACTACGCGGAGGATTCGCAAGCCGACACCGATGCCAACTTCGTGATGACCGGCGCCGGGCTGATCGTGGAGGTGCAGGGCACCGCCGAGAAGGTCCCGTTCAGCGAGGAGCAGTTCATCGGCCTGTTGGGGCTGGCGCGCAAAGGCATCAACAAGCTGGTCGACCTGCAGAAGATGGCAGTGATGTGAGCGCCCCGATCGCAGCCCGCGCCCCGTCGCGATCGCCGCCGCATCGCCGCATCGAAGGCGAGCTTGTGATCGCGACCCACAATCCGGGCAAGCTCGCGGAGCTGCGGGAGTTGCTGGCGCCGTTCGGGATCAGGGCCGCGTCGGCCGGCGAGCTCGGGTTGGCCGAGCCTGAAGAGACTGGCACGAGCTTCCGCGAGAATGCCCGCATCAAGGCGGCGGCAGCGGCAGCGGCCGCCCAACGGCCGGCCTTCGCGGATGATTCCGGCCTGGTGGTCGAGGCGCTGGGTGGCGCCCCCGGGATTCATTCGGCGCGCTGGGCCGGAGAGACCAAGGATTTTGCCGCCGCCATGCGCCGGATCGAGGATGGGCTCGCGGCGCGCGGCGCCGTGCATCCGGGCGAGCGCAAGGCGCATTTCGTTTGTGCGCTGTGCGTGGCTTGGCCGGATCGCCATGTGGAAGAGTTCGAGGGCCGCATCGACGGCACGCTGGTGTGGCCGCCACGCGGCACCGCCGGCTTCGGCTATGACCCGATCTTTTTGCCCGACGGCCACGCCCGCACCTTCGGCGAGATGACCAGCGACGAGAAGCACGGTCTCCCGCCTTTGGGCACCGGCCTGTCGCATCGGGCGCGGGCGTTCCGACAACTCGCGGAGGCCTGCCTTGCACCGCGATGACGAGATGGCCGCGCTTCCAGCCATTGCGGAGGATGGCGGATCAAGCAACGCGCCGGCATTCGGGGTCTACATTCATTGGCCGTTCTGCCTGTCGAAATGCCCCTATTGCGATTTCAACAGCCATGTGCGGCACGCCGCCATCGACGAAGCGCGGTTCGTGCGCGCTTTCCTCACCGAGATCGCCAGCAATGCCGCGCGCGCGCCGGGCCGCACCGTAACGTCGATCTTCTTCGGCGGCGGCACGCCCTCGCTGATGCAGCCATCGAGCGTCGCCGCGATCCTGAACGGGATCGGGCGTGCCTGGACGGTCGCGCGCGACGTGGAGGTCACGCTCGAGGCCAATCCGACCAGCGTCGAGGCAACGCGCTTCCGCGGCTACCGGGCGGCCGGCGTCAACCGGGTGTCGCTCGGGGTGCAGGCTTTGAACGACGAAGCCCTCAAGCGCTTGGGCCGCACCCACACCACGCAGGAGGCGATCGCGGCCGTGGCGATCGCGCGCCAAGTGTTCGGCCGCTACTCCTTCGACCTGATTTATGCGCGCGAACATCAGACCCCGGAGGCTTGGGCGGCCGAGCTCGAGCGCGCCATCGCGGAGGCGGCCGAGCATCTGTCGCTCTATCAGCTCACCATCGAGCTCGACACGCCGTTCGCGGCGCTGCGCGCGGCCGGCAAGCTCACCATTCCGGATGAGGATTGCGCGCGGCGCCTCTACGATGTGACGCAGGAGATTTGCGCGGGCGCCGGGCTGCCGGCCTACGAGGTCTCCAATCACGCGCGGCCGGGGGCGGAATGCCGTCACAACCTGGTTTATTGGCGCATGCAGGAATATGCCGGCATTGGTCCGGGCGCCCATGGAAGGCTCGACATCGAAGGCCGGCGTCACGCCACCGCGACCGAGAAGCGGCCGGAAACCTGGCTGATGCGGGTCGAGTCGCGCGGCCACGGCTTGGTGACCGACGACATCCTGATCCGCGAGGAGATGGCCGACGAGTTCCTGCTGATGGGGTTGCGGCTCACCGAAGGCATCGATCCGCGCGGCTATGCGCAGATTTCGGGCCGCAGTCTCGATCCGCGCCGGCTCGCCATCCTCAACCAGGAGGGCGCCGTCGAGATCACCGCGGCCGGACGCCTGCGGGTCACGCCGGCCGGATTTCCGGTGCTGGATGCCGTGGTGGCGGATCTGGCGGCCTGAGAACGGGC
>DASZKX010000384.1:0-2228 GCA_035552735.1 Xanthobacteraceae bacterium | reverse complement strand
GAAGCCCGCAACGCCATCGCGGCCACTTTCGGGTCGCTCGCCAACGCCAAGAACGTGTTCGTGGTCGATCCCGACATCGACATTTTCTCCGACGAGCAGATGGAATGGGCGCTCGCCACCCGTTTCCAGCCGGATCGCGATTTCGTCTGCGCCAGCGGCTTTCGCACCATCCCGCTCGATCCCTCGCTCGAGGGCGCCACGCTCGGCGCCAAGGGCGGATTCGACATGACCATGCCGCCCGCCGCCGCGGCCCGCCTCGAGGCCGAGATTCCGCAGCCCCCGCATTTCGCGGGCGCGCGCTTTGCCTCGATCGAGGCCGCGCTGCGGGACGGGCCGAAATTCTTCGAGGACCTCATGGCCGCGGTCGGCAGCGACGACGGGCGCGAGATCGTGATCGCCCTGGAGGAGTTGCGCCGCCAAGGCCGCCTCGCGCGCGATCCTGCCGAAGGCCGCTACAGCCTGGCCAGCCCCACCCCAACCCTCCCCGGCTCGCGGGGGCGGGAGGGGGCTTGATGCCGCGTTTTATTGGCAAGTCGATACCGCGCCTGGAGGACGAGCGCTTCGTCACCGGCCGCGGCCGCTATACCAACGACATTCCCCCGCCCGATGCGTGCTTCGCCTATGTGCTGCGCTCGCCGCATGCGCATGCGCGCATTCGGGCGATCCGGATCGAGCCGGCGCGCGCGTGTCCGGGCGTGCTCGCGATCCTGACCGCGGCCGACTACGCGGCCGACGGCCACAAGGGCATCGCCCAATTCGCCAACACGGCCGACGCGGTCGAGCCGCAGAAGCCCGCCTTCGGGGGCAGTCCCGATCATTTCGTCTTCGAGCATCCGCAGGCGGTGCTGGCGGGCGAGCGCGTGCGCTATGTCGGCGAGCCGGTCGCCCTGATCGTGGCGCAGACCCTCGACCAGGCGCGCGACGCCGCCGAGGCGGTCGAGGTCGACTACGAGGAGCTGCCGGCAGTGGTGTCGATCGAGGATGCGCTGAAGCCTTCGGCACCGCAATTGTGGGACGGCGCGTCGGGCAATGTCAGCCTGCGGGCGCGTTACGGAAATGCCGAGGCGGTCGCGCGCACCTTCGCGGCGGCCGCGCTGGTGATCGAGCGCGACCTGCCCAATCAACGGATCGTCAATTGCCAGATGGAGCCGCGCGCCGCCAGCGGGCTCTACGATCCGGACACGGATTGCTACACCCTCATCGCCGGCGGCCAGGGCGTGGTGCGCCATCGCGGGGCGCTGAGCGGAGCCCTCGGCGTGCCTCCCGCCAAGGTGCGGGTGGTGTCGCCGGACGTCGGGGGCGGATTCGGGTCGCGCAGCCTGCTCTATCCCGAATTCGTGCTGGTGGTCTGGGCCGCCAAGCGCCTGCGCCGCCCGGTGCGCTGGAACAGCGACCGCAGCGAAGCCTTCCTGTCGGACTTCCAGGGCCGCGACATGAGCGTGCGGATCGCCGCCGCCTTCAATCGGCGCGGACGCCTCCTGGCTGCGCGCTACCTGGTCGACGGCAATCTCGGTGCCCATCCGGCCGCCTTCGTGTCGCTCAACAATTATCGGCGCCTGGCCACCACCGTCTACGATCTGCGCTCGGTCGAGGTGAACGTGCGCGGCGTGCTGACCAACTCGACGCCCACCTGCCCGTTCCGCGGCGCCGGCCGCCCGGAGGCGATGTTCGTGATGGAACGTCTGCTCGATCTCGCGGCCGAGCGCCTGCACATTGATCGCATCGAGATCCGGCGGCGCAACCTGATCGGCAAGAGCCAGCTGCCGTACCCCACCGCCATGGGGCTCACCTATGACAGCGGCGATTTCCACGGCAACATGGCGGCAGCGCTCGCGCGCGCCGAATGGTCCGGCTTCCCGCAGCGCCGCAAGACGAGCCGCCGCGCCGGACGGCTGCGCGGCATCGGGGTGGCCAACTACATCGAGGCCCCGGTCGGCGCCCCTTATGAGCGCGTGGTGCTCACCGTCAAGCCCGACGGCCAGGTGGAGATGATCTGCGGCACGCAATCAAGCGGACAGGGGCACGAAACCGTGTTCGCCCAAGTCGCCGCCGACCTGCTCGACGTGCCGCTCGGCAGCGTCAAGCTCTTGACCGGCGACAGCCGGGAGGTCGAGAAGGGCGGCGGCACCCATTCGGCCCGTTCCATGCGGCTCGTGGGCACGCTCCTGGTCGAGGCGTGCGAAAAAATCCTCGCCCGGGCGCGCGGCCTGGCGGCCGAGCTGTTTGCC
>DASZKX010000383.1:0-19695 GCA_035552735.1 Xanthobacteraceae bacterium | reverse complement strand
GGCCAGCGCATCGTGCAGTCGTGGCGCACCACCGAGTTCGACGACGAGCACGAGGATTCGATCCTCACGGTGACGCTCGAGGAGGTCGAAGACGGCACGTTGCTGACGCTCGTCCACAGCCGGGTGCCGGACGGTCAGACCAGCTACGAAGAGGGCGGCTGGCAAGAGCACTATTTCGAGCCGATGAAGGCATATTTTGCCGAGCGCCAGCAGGCCGGCCCCATCAGCAAGGCGAAGGCGGCTGCGCCCAAGAAGAAAGCAAAGGCGAAGGCCAAGGCGAAAGTCGAGACAAAGTCGAAGACCAAGCGCGCCGCAAGCCGGGCAAAACCGAAGCCCACAAAGTCGAAAGCGAAGCCGGCGGCGGGCAGCAAGAAGAAATCCAAACGCGCGGCCGCAAAGGCGCGGCCCAAGCGCGCGAAAAAAGCCAAGCGCAAAACGGCAAAGAGCAGATCAAAGAGGTAATGCGCGTTGGCGCGTGAAGGGAGCCGCCGCTACCTCAAAGGCTCTTCTTGATCAGGTCGCGCATGAATACCACCGCAGCCGGACCCTTGAGGGCTCTTTGCCACAGCTCCTTCGCCATCTTCTCATGCAGTGCCAGCGCTTCCGGGGCCGACGTGATCATGGCGACGCCGACCCGGATGTTGGGCTCCTCCCCCAGGCGGAACGGGCTCAGCGCCAGGATATGGCGGTCCGGCTGCCGGAAAATCTGAAAGCTCGCGTGCGGCAGCGTGTCGGGCACGATTCCGATCTGCACCCCGATCGGCTCGTCGGCCATCAGGGCGGTGAAGTGCGTGGCCTCGGCGCGGGCCAACTCCCGCCGCACCGCGCGGGTCTTGGGCGGAAGATCGAGGCGGCCGACCAGGCCATGGCTCAGGAAGCGCTCCATCTCGGCGGCGGCGATGAGGTTGACGATGCCGGGCTGGCGCCGGCGATAGCTGTCCTTGCGCTGGCGCAGCACGTTCATCAGCTCGTCGATCTGCTCGAGCGCGCGTTTGCGCGTGGCGAGATGCTCCGGAACGCTCTCGCGCAGCACCTCCTCGAGGGTCTGATCGAAGCCGTCCGACGCCAGCAGATAGGAGATCGGTCCCGCCAGCACGATGATGTGCTCGCAGGTTTCCTCGATCTGGCGCATGCGCTCGAAATAGGCGATCGCCGAGGCGATGTATTCGACCCCTACGCCCAGCAGCGTCGGGATCGACACGCCGAGCAATTCGGCGAGCTTCTCCAGCGTCTCGATCTTCGCCAGCTCGCCCTTCTCGAACCGGTAGAGGGCGGTGCGCGAAATCCCGAGCCGGCTCGCGATCTCGTCGGCGGCAAGCCCGGAGCCGAGGCGAAACGCCTTGAGCCTGTTTCCGATATCGTCAAATCGAACGGCCATGATATTGGCTGCCGGCTGGAGTGCTTCGATCGGTCGAGATAAGAGTCGGGCTCAAGGCGAACGGCGGCCCTGCAGCCGCTGGGCCGCGTCGAGCGCGGCCGCCACGATGTTTTGATAGCCGGTACAGCGGCACAGATTGCCCGAGATCGCGATCCGCACCTCCGCCTCGGTCGGATCCGGGTTGTCGCGCAGGAACTCGACCAGGGTGATCAGCATGCCGGGGGTGCAGAAGCCGCATTGCAGGCCGTGATTGTCGCGAAACGCTTCCTGCAGCGGGCTCAGCTCCTGATCATTGGGGGCAAGCCCTTCCACGGTGGTGATCTCGTGCTCGTGCGCCTGCACGGCCAACATCAGGCAGGATCGTGCCGTGCGGCCGTCGAGCAGGATGGTGCAGGCGCCGCAGACCCCGTGCTCGCAGCCCAGATGGGTTCCGGTCAAGCCGAGCTGATGACGCAGAAAATCGGCGAGCGTCAGCCGGACCTCGACCTCCTGCTGGTGGCGGGCGCCATTGACTGTCAGCGTGATGTTTCGCGTCTCGCCCATCAGTTCGGGTCCATCATTGCTACGCGGCGGACGCCGCGGCTGCATGGCCGGGCAGGCGCGCGCGGGCCTGCTCGAGGGCGCGGCGCGAAAGCACGCTCGCCAAATGCTGGCGGTAGGAGGCCGGCGCGTGCACGTCGTCGATGGCCTCGAGCTTGCGGCAGGACTCGCAGGCCTCCCGCAACAGCTGGTCGTCGGGGAGCTGGCCGATGAGGGCCTGCTCCAGCTCCACGGCCCGAATCGGCACCATCCCCATGCCACCGATCACAACCGCGGCACGCTGGATCTTTCCGGCACCGTCCGCGACCAGCAGCGCTCCCGCCGACACGATGGCGAAATCGCCGTGACGCCGGGCAAACTCGATGAATGCGCAGCCGTGGCCTTTCGGCCAGACCGGGAAGCGTACCGCGGTCAGAAGCTCGTTCGGCTCGATCGCGGGCGTCATGAAGGCGACCGGAAAGTCCGCGAACGCGATCTCGCGCTGACCGCCCGGCCCCGCCACCAGCACGGTGGCATCGAGAGCAGCCGCCACCGAAACCAGCTCGGCCGAAGGATCGAGGTGACAGAGCGAGCCGCCGAGCGTGCCGCGGTTGCGGGTCTGCCGATGACCGACCAGGCGAATGGCTTCCGCCATCAAGGGGCAGCGCCGGGCGACCACGTCGGAGAACTCGAGATCGCGCTGGCGCGTCATGCCGCCGATCTCCAGCGCGCCATCGACCTCCCGGATGAACGACAAGCCCTCGGTCCGGTTGAGATCGATCATATGGTCGGGCAGCACGAACCGCATGTTGAGCATCGGCATGAGCGATTGCCCGCCGGCCAGCAGCTTGGCGTTGTCCAGGCGGCCGAGCAATTCCACCACCTCGCCGACCGTGCGGGGATCGTGATAGCTGAAGGGCGGCGGCTTCATGAGACCCAACCGGAATCGGCCAAACGGGATCAAGGCGCGCAAGATCAGGGGGTTGCGCGCGCGAGACTTTACACATCCCGAAAACCGTGCACCAATTCAAAAATAAATCATAGTCCCAATTATGGGACCGGCCCGGAGCACCAGCCCACCGCGATGAAACGCCCATGAAGCCTGCACCATTTCATTATCATGCGCCCAAGACCGTGGACGAGGCGGTCGCCGTCCTGGCGCAGGTCGCGCCCGCAGACGGCCGGGTGCTGGCGGGCGGGCAGAGCCTGGTCCCCACCATGGCGTTCCGGCTGGCGCGCCCGGCCCACCTGGTCGACATCAACGGCATCGCGGAGCTTGGCCGTGTCGCCGTGGCGGACGGCAAGCTCGCGATCGGCGCCTGCGTGCGGCATGCGGCCTTCTATCGCGCGGTCGCCGAGGGTCCGTTGGGACGGCTCATGGCGAGCGTCGTGCGTCACATCGCCCATCACCCGATCCGCACCCGCGGTACGTTCTGCGGCAGCCTGGTCAACGCCGATCCGGCCTCCGAATGGTGCCTGGTCGCCGCCACGCTGGGGGCCGAGATGGTGGCGCAAAGTGGCCGCGGCCGGCGCGTGATCGCGGCTGGCGATTTCTTTGCCGGCATCATGACGACGGACCTGAAGGAGGACGAGCTCCTGGTCGAGGCGCGCCTCCCGCTGCTGGCGCCCGACACCCATTTCGGCTTTTACGAATTCAGCCGGCGCGCCGGCGATTTCGCGATCGCCATGGCGCTTGTGACCTACCGGCTCGCTGACGGCCGCATGATCGAGCCGCGCCTGGGAATCGGCGGCGCCGAGCCCAAGCCGCGCCGTATCGCGGAAGCCGAGCGGGTGCTGAACGGGCAAAGGCCCGGACCCGACGCCTTCGGGGCTGCGGCCGAGGCTGCCACCCAGGCGGTCGAGGCGATGGAAGACTCCAATTACAGCGCGGACTATCGGCGCGACCTGGTCAGGACCGTGACGTATCGGGCCCTGGACCAGGCCACTTGACGTGAGCGTGTGGGACAGGCGGCCCTGAATGATTCATACTGTCCCCAGAGCAAGTTGCCCGAAAAGGCTGAACCCATGAATCGCGCCGCGGAATTCTCATCCAAAAGCCTCAGCAACGCGCCCAAGCAGGATCTGCGAACCTGGCTCGGCCAGATCGAGGCCGCCGGCGAGCTGCAGGTGATCAAGGGCGCCGATCGCGAGGAAGAAATCGGTGGCATCGTGGACTTCTATCAGCGGCAGACCGGCAACCAGGCCGTGCTGTTCGACGATGTGCCGGGATTTACCAGCGGCTACCGGGTGCTCGCCAACATCCTCACCTCGGTGCGACGCATCAAGCTGACCCTCGGGCTGCCGCTCGATTCCTCCGACATGGCGCTGGTCAGCTACTGGCGCAAATACATGAAGGAGAACAAGACCATCCCGCCCGTCACGGTGCCGACCGGGCTGCTCATGCAGAATGTCACCCGCGGCGCCGACGTGAACCTCCTGAAGATTCCGGCGCCCAAGTGGCATGAGCACGACGGGGGCCATTACATCGGCACCGGCTGCATGGTGATCATGCGGCATCCCGACACCGGCTGGATCAACTATGGGGCCTACCGGATACAGGTGCACGGCCGCAATCTCGCGACCGTGATGTGCTCCAAGGGCAAGCACGGCAATCTCATCCTGCGCCGCTATCAGGAGCTCGGCCAGCGCTGCCCGGTCGCGGTGGTGGTCGGCATGCATCCGGCTTTGTTCATGGTGGCGGGTCTGGAAATCCCTTACGGCAAGAACGAATACGATGCCGCCGGCGGTCTGTTGGGCGAGCCGGTCGAGGTCGTGGCCGGGCCGGTGACCGGCCTGCCGATCCCCGCCAATGCCGAGATCGCGTTCGAAGGCTTCGTGTCGCTCGACGACATGATCCCCGAAGGGCCGCTCGGAGAATGGACCGGCTATTACGCGGGCGGCCTCAAGAACGAACCCGCGATCCGGGTGGAAAGCATGATGCACCGGGATGATCCGATCCTGCTCGGCGCGATGCCGGGAATCCCGCCCGACGATGATTCCTTCTACCGTTGCACCTATCGCAGCGGCGCCGTGTGGAACCAGCTCGAGGCCGCCGGGGTGCCGGAGGTGAAGGGCGTGTGGGCGCACGAGGCCGGCGGCAGCCGGCTCTGGCTCACGGTCGCGATCAGGCAGATGTACGGCGGGCATTCCAAGCAGGCCGGCTTGATCGCCTCGCAATGCCATGCCGGCGCCTATGCCAACCGCTTCGTGGTGGTGGTCGACGACGATATCGACCCGGCCGACATGAACCGGGTGATCTGGGCCATGTGCACGCGGTTCGAGCCGCGCGAAGGGTTGGAAATCCTGCGTGGCTGCTGGAGCACCTCGCTCGATCCCATGAGCTACAGCCCGACCGATCCACGCAATGCGCGGGTGGTGATCGACGCCTGCACGCCCTTCGGCCGCCGCGACACGTTCCCGCAGGTGGTGCGCCCGAGCGCGGAGCTTGATCAGCGCATCCTCGCGAAATTCAAGGACGTCCTGCCGAAAGGATGGAGATGATGACGTCGCATCCTCCCGTTCGTTTCCGCCGACGCGGGAATGAGCGGAGACGTGCGGGATCGCGTATCGCATGAGTGAAAAGATCGACGTTACGCTCACCGTCAACGGCTGCGACTACGCGATCCGGGTGGAGGCGCGCAAGACGCTGGTGGACGCCATCCGCGACGACTGCGGGCAGACCGGCACCCATATCGGCTGCGAGCACGGCATTTGCGGAACCTGCACGGTGATCCTCGATGATATCGCGGTACGCTCCTGCCTGATGTTCGCGGTGCAGGCGCAGGGCAAGAAGATCCGCACCGTCGAGGGACTGGCGCAGGGCGAGGCGCTGCATCCGCTGCAGCGTGCCTTCATCACGCATCACGGGCTGCAATGCGGTTTCTGCACGCCCGGCTTCCTGATGCTGGCCGCCAACACGCTGGAGCAGAACCCCGACATCGGCGACGACGAGCTGCTCGACATCCTCTCCTCCAACCTGTGCCGCTGCACCGGCTATCAGAACATCATCAAGGCGGTGCGCGCCGCCGCCCTCGAAATGCGCGGCGAGCGGCGGAATGAGATTGGGGATCGCTAAATGCGCCAGCTCCTATTGTTGTCTTCATCCGCGAATGCGGATGATCCAGTAATCCCGAGTGCTTGGAATTGGCACGTACATTCGTCAATCGGCCTGCGGTGTTTACTGGGTGCCCCGCCTTCGCGGGGTATGACAAGGAGTGCCGGGATCGGCCCGTCATGACTCACGGCAGCGACGCCCGCCACGCCACTTATCCGACCCCGCCGCCGCCTTCGCACACGCGCAACGTGCTCGGGCATCCGGTCACGCGGCTCGAGGACTTACCGCTTGTGACCGGCCAAGGCCGCTATGCGGGCGATATCAACTTTCCGCATCAGCTGCATATGCGCGTGGTGCGGGCCGCGAAGGCCCATGGCCGCATCGTGTCGATCGACGCCACAGCGGCGCGCGCGCTGCCTGGAGTGGTCGCGGTGTGGACCCATGCCGACATCGCGGAGCTGTCGCCGATCGATTTCCGCGCCGACAAATCCTCGGAAGCGCTCAAGCCGTATCGCCAGCCGGCGCTGGCGCGCGGCCGCGTCCGCTATATCGGGGATCCGGTGGCGGCCGTGTTCGCGGAAGACCCCTACATGGCCGAAGACGCGGCCGAGCTGGTGAATGTCGAGATCGAGGAGCTGCCGGTCGTCCTCTCGGCGAGCGATCCGCCGGGCGAGTTCGAGCCCGGTCGCAGCGGCGAAGCCGCGCTCCTGCGCCACAGCTATGGCGACATCGAAGCGGCGCTGCGCGCCGCCCACGCGATCATCGAGCTCGATCTGTCGACCGGCCGGCATTCGGGCGTGCCGCTGGAGACCCGCGGCGCGCTCGGCCGCTACGATGCGGCGCGCGACATCCTGGAGCTGCACGGCGCCGCCAAGATCCCCCACCGCAACCGCGAGACTCTGTGCCGCATGCTGGGCCGCAGCCCCGCCGCGCTGCATGTGCACGAGAGCCATGTGGGCGGCGGCTTCGGCATCCGCGGCGAAATCTATCCCGAGGACGTGCTCGTCCTCATCGCCGCGATGCGGCTGCGCCGGCCGGTGAAATGGATCGAGGACCGGCGCGAGCATCTGATGTGCGCCAATCATTCGCGCCAGCAGCGCCATCTCGCCCGCATCGCGGTCGATCGCGACGGGCTCATCCTCGGCATCGAGGATGAAATTTTCCACGACCAGGGCGCCTATATCCGTACCCACGGCGTCAACGTGCCCAACCGCACCATGTGCATGCTGACCGGCGCCTATCGGGTGCCGGCCTATCGGGCGCTCGCCCACGTGCGGCTGACCAACAAGACACCGGCCGCGACCTACCGGGCGCCCGGACGCTTCGAGAGCACCTTCGTGCGCAGCCGATTGATGGATGCGGTGGCGGATCGGCTGAAGCTCGACCGCCTCGAGGTGCGGCGGCGCAATCTCATCGCGGCCTCGCAGATGCCCTACACCATCGCGTTCGACGAGCCCGGCGTCGAGGAGCTGGAGCTCGATTCCGGCGACTATGCGGCGCTGCTCGACAAGGCGCTCGCCGGTTTCGGTTGGCGGGAATTGCAGCAGGACTTGGCACGCCGCCGCGCGCAGGGCGAGGCGGTCGGAGCCGGGATCGCGATCTTTCTGGAGGAAAGCGGGCGCGGCCCGAGCGACAATGCCAAGATCGCGGTCGACGGCACGGGCGCCGTCGAGCTGATCACCGGTGGCGCCTCGCTCGGCCAGGGCTTCGAGACCGCCATGGCGCAGATCTGCGCCGAAGCGCTCGGCGTCGATTATCGGCGCGTGCGCGTCATCCATGGCCAGACCGATCTCATCGATCACGGCATCGGAGCGCATGCGGCGCGTGCGACCGTGCTCACCGGCGGCGCCGTGCATGTCACCGCCGGCATGGTGCGCCGGAAGGCCTTGGAGTTCGCGGCCGAGCTCTTGCAGACGGCGGCGGCCGAGCTCGACATCGTGGACGGCACCGTGAGGCGGCGCAGCCCCGGAGGCGGCCCCTCGATCACGCTGGCGGAGATCGCCCGGCGTATCGGGCCCGGTTCGAAGCTCTTGCGTGGACGCGAACCGCAACTCGCCGCCCACGGCTGGTACAACACGGAACATACGGTCTTCCCCTATGGGGTGCATCTCGCCGTGGTGCGGATCGACCGCGACACCGGCGAGGTCGTGGTCGAGCGCTTCATGGTGGCCTATGACGTCGGCCGTGCGGTCAATCCGCTGCTGGTCGAAGGCCAGCTGGTGGGCGGCTGCGTTCAGGGACTGGGCGGCGCGCTCTGCGAGGAATTTCGTTACGACAGCAACGGCGAGCCCTTGGCGGTGACGTTTGCGGACTATCTGCTGCCCACGCTGCGTCAGACTCCGGATGTCGAGGTGCTGCTGACCGAAGACGCGCCCTCCCCGCACCATCCGCTCGGACTGAAAGGCGCCGGCGAAGGCGGCATCAACGGCGTCGGCGGCGCCGTGGCGGGCGCCATCGACGATGCGCTCGGCATCCCGGGTGCGGTGACCGAGCTGCCCATGTCGCCGCAGAGAGTGCGGGAGCTGCTGCGGCGGGCGAAGAGCGGCGCCGCTTCCAAGAGCGCGAAGTGACACGCATCTTACTTGTCCCGGCCTTGAGCCGGGATCGTTCCACGCACGGAGTTCGGAACGGCCCGGTTCAAGCCCGGGGCAAGCGACTCTACCGCTCCGGCGCCAATGCGGCCTTGGCCTCGGCTACCACGTCCGGCGGCGTTTGATAGAGCTCGCCGATCAATCGGTCGATCTCGAGCCCGCTCACCGGATTGACCTCGAGCCCGGCGGCCCCGGCTTCGGCGATGAATTTCGGATCCGCCATGGTCCGCTCGAACGCCTGGCGCAAGGCCTCGGCACGATCGGCGGGAACGCCGGGCGGCGCCGCAAACGGTCGTGCCATGCTCTGGCGGCTGAGCACCAGCTTGAGGATCTGCCGCTGCGCCTGCGTCTGCGCAAATTCGGTGATCGCCGGCACGTCGGGCAGATCGGGACTTTTCTCGAGATTGAGCTGTACGATGGGGTTGAACTGTTTGGTCGCAAGCCAAGCGGGCCGCATCTGCCGCAGGCTCGACAGCGACCAGCCGCAGCGGCCATCGATCTCCCCGCGCTCGACCGCCAAGGCCAGCTCGGCGCTGCCCGGGTAACCCGAGACGATGCGCAGCTTGATCCCGAAGACCTTCTTCATCATGGCGGCGAAGATGTCGGGATCGGAGCCCGAGCCTTCACCGCCGACCGTGAAAGGAATCGTCTGCATGTCGTTCCAGGTCTTGATCCGGGAGGTGTGCCAGGTTCCGCACAGGCTGATCTCGTCCGAGCCGCTGCCGAGCCAAACGAGCTTGCGCGCGTCGAACTGGGTCGGGCTCGAGCCGATCAGCGGCTCCATCGCCAGCCCGCGTCCGAACGTGGCGATCGCGCTGCCGTCGCGGGGAGCGGCATTGTAGAGGTAGTTGAGTGCCCGCAGGCTGCCGGCACCCGGCATGTTCTGGGGCAGGATGGTGGGGCTGCCGGGGATGTGACTGCCCAGGTGGCGCGCCAGCACGCGGGCATAGTTGTCATAGCCGCCGCCCACGCTGTAGCCGATATAGAGCGTGACGGTGCGCCCGCGATAGAAGTCCGCAACAGGCTCCGCCTTGGCTTGATCGAGCAGCAAAACCAAGAGCAAAACATACAAACAACAAGGCCAGACGCGAGCCATCTTGTTCACCCCTTTCACAGACCGCTGTCGTCCGAGACCCATACCATCAGGGCGTTTACGCCCCTCTTCGACGGGCTTTGCCTTCGCAGGGACGACCGCAAGATGCGATGGCTCATCGTCCTCATCCATCAGTTCGGGCCGGGGATTTTCACGGCGGCGCGCGCCGTGGCGATGACCTCGGGCGGCAGCGCATAGAGGCTCGCGATGATGCGTTCCATGTCGGGTCCGGAGGTCGGATCGATCGGACCTAACGCCCGCTTGGCCTCCTCCAGGAAGTCCGGATCATTCATGGTGGCCATGAAGGCTGAGCGCAACGCATCGGTGCGATCCGCGGGCACGCCGGGCGCCACGAAATAAGGCCGCCCCAACGCCTTCATGCCCATGAGGATCGCGAATACCTGCCGCTGCGCCGAGGTGCGGGCGATGTCCATCACCAAGGGTACGTCACGCAACGCCGGGCTCGAGCTCCTGGTGAGGCCGAGTTGCAGCAACATCCGGATCTTCTTTTGCTCAATCCAATCCGGGTGTCCCTTCTCGATATCGGAGAACGACCAATTGCCGCTGCCCTGGATCTCCTCGCGCTCCATGGCGAGCGCGATCTGCGCCTGCCCCGGATAGCCGCTGACGATGCGAAACTTGGTCCCCAGCACCTGATTCATGGCGCGCGGAAACAGCTCCGGATCGGTCGCCGGACCGGTGCCCCCGACCACCATCTCGAAGCCGAACAGGTCGTCCACCGTGCGTTGCGGCGCGGTGTGCCAGGCCACCACCACACCGAGCTCGTTGGTCGAGCTCCCGAGCCATTGCATCTTGCGCACGTCGAAGCGCACGCCGGCGTCGCCGAACAAGGTTTGGAATGGAATCGGACGCTGAACGGCGGCAATGACGGTGCCGTCCTTGGGGGCGATCTCATAGACGTAGTTGGTGGCGACGATCGAGCTCGCGCCGGGCTTGTTCTGGACGATGACGTTCGGGTGGCCCGGAACATGGCGCGCGAAATAATGTGCCAGCGTCCGCGCGGTCAGATCATAACCACCGCCGACATCGGAGCCGACCAGGACGGTGACGGTCTTGCCCTTGTAGAAATCCGCCACCGATTGGGCGTAGGCGCCCGGACAAGCCGGCAGAGCGAGCGCAGCCAGCAGAGCCGCCGCAGCGCGGCGTCCCAGGATCGCGGATACGAGATTCGACGCTTCGATCATCGAGGATATGATCATCGAGGGTAGCGGGATCGGTGTCAAACCGCGCGCCCGAGCGAGATTGCATCGTGGTGCAACCTTGGCCGCGCCCGCTCGTTCCCGGCCGGGCCGGACACATGCTAAAGTGCCCGAACCGGAAGCTCGGGATCAGGATGCGAGGAAGAGCATGGCGTATGAAGGACAACTGGCCGAGATGGTGAAGTTCCAGGGCTTCAAGGAGGACCGGGGCGACGCTTACTACGCGCGCCCCACCCGGGCGGGCCGCTTTCCCGGTGTGGTCGTTATCCATCACCTGCCCGGCTGGGACGAGTGGATCATCGAGGTCACGCGCAAGCTCGCCCATCACGGCTATGCGGCGATCGCGCCGCATCTCTATTTCCGCGACGGCCCCGGCAGTCCCGACGATATCGGGGCGAAGGTGCGGGCCGCGGGCGGCGGCGCGGACGAGCAGGCGATGGGGGACGTGGCCGGCGCGATCAAGTTCCTGCGCGCGCAGCCGCATTCGAACGGCAAGGTCGGGGTCATCGGCTTCTGCTCCGGCGGCCGCCTCGCTTATCTCGCGGCCGGCAGCGTGCGCGGGATCGATGCCACCGTGGACTGCTGGGGCGGCAGCGTCATCGTCAAGGACAGGAAGCAGCTCGATGCCAAGCGCCCAGTCGCCCCCATCGATCTGACCGACAAGATCACCTCGCCGCTGCTCGGCATATTCGGGAACGAGGACAAGAATCCGGACATCGATCAGGTCAATGCGACCGAGCAGGCGCTCAAGCGGCTCGGCAAGACCTACGAGTTCCACCGCTACGACGGCGTCGGGCACGCGTTCTTCAACACCTGGCGCGAAGGCTACCGCGCCGCCCAGGCGCTCGACGGTTGGGAGAAGGTCTTCGGCTTCTACCAAAGATATCTGGCTTCGGCGTGATCGTCCGCGCGTCGCGATGTTGATCACGCGTGCCTTCGCGCTACGCGCCCACGGCGGCCCCTGAAACGCGGTGCCCATTTCAATCAGAAACTCGCGGCCCGCGAGTCGAAGACCGCCGAACGGTGAGGAATCAGGATGGCCGAGCCCGGCGTACGCTATGAAGCCGACCAAAAGGTCGGCATCGTCAGCTTGAATCGACCCGAAAAGCTCAACGCCTTGACCATGGAGCTGCGGCTCGAGCTCGAGCGGGTGCTGCACCGAGCCGACGACGATCCCGAGACCAGCGTCATCGTGCTGCGCGCCGAGGGCCGCAGCTTCTGCGTGGGTTTCGACATCGGCGGCGGCGGCGAGCGCGCGGAAACGCCCTGGCGCCACGACGCGCTCAAATACCGCGAACGGCTGGCGGTCAGCCTGCGCGCCCTGATGACACCCTGGAGCCTGCGCAAGCCGGTGATCGCGTCGGTGCAGGGGCACGCGCTCGGCGGCGGCTGCGAGCTGGCGATGTTCTGCGACCTCACCATCGCGGCCGACGATGCCCAGTTCGGCGAGCCCGAGATCCTGCTCTCGCAAGCCGGACCCGGCATCGTCATGCCGTGGATCATCGGCCACAAGCGCGCCCGCGAGCTCTTGTATTTCGGCCAGCTGATCGATGCGCCGACGGCGCTCGCGCTGCGCATGATCAACCGCATCGTGCCGCGCGACGAGCTGCGCGGCGCGACGCTGAAATATGCCAAGCGCCTCGCCTTGATCTCGCCCGAAGCGCTGGCGGCGACCAAGCGCGCCATCAATCGCGGGATCGAGGATGCAGGCTTCCGCAATGCGCTGCAATCGGGCCTCGACGTGGTCGCCCCGCTCTATGCGGCCGCCACCGAGGTCGGCCGGCAGTTCGACGAAATCCGAGCTCGGGACGGGCTCAAGGCCGCGCTGGCGTGGCGGCGCGGCCAATTCCTGGAAGAGTGAGGCCTCGACGTTCCGGCACGCGATGCAGCTACCCGCGGAGACCCAATGCCTGTCAGCTGGTCAGACCTCGAGTTCGCCTTTGAATTCGTCAGCAGCAGCCAGTACGATGGGAACCAGGCGTTTCTTCGATCAGTGGCACAAGTACGAAGCAAAGATGGAGGCAGAAGCCTTGCGGGAGTGGTGCGCCGCCAATTCCTTGGAGTTCCTCGAGGAATCGCGGCACCAACAACTGGCACTTAAGACTGATGCCGCCCTATTTGCGCAACCAACCGTCGCGCCCTGAAGCTCCGGGAGCCGAAATGAAATTACCGCGCCGTCTGTTTCTGAAGCTGGCCGCCGGCGCCGTGGCGCTCCCGGCAGTACCGCGCATCGCCGGCGCGCAGGCCTACCCGCAGCGGCCGGTACGGCTGATCGTGCCTTTCGCCTCGGGCGGCGCGTCCGACATCCTGGCGCGCCTGATCGGGCAATGGCTGTCGGAGCGGCTCGGGCAACCCTTCGTGGTCGAGATGCGACCGGGCGCTGCGGGCAATGTCGGCACCGAGGCGGTCGCCACTTCCGCCCCCGACGGCTACACGCTCTTGATGGTCAACGCGGCGCCGAGCGCCATCAATGCCACCCTCTACGAGAAGCTCAGCTTCAATTTCCTGCGCGATATGGTGCCGGTCGGCGGCGTGCTGCGCACGCCCCTCGTCCTGCAGGTCTATCCCGGATTTGCGCCCAAGACCGTTCCCGAGCTCATCGCCTACGCCAAGGCCAATCCCGGCAAGATCAACATGGCCTCAGCCGGCAACGGATCCCCGCCTCATGTGGCGGGCGAGCTCTTCAAGATGATGGCCGGCGTCGACATCGTCCATGTGCCTTACCGGGGCGGCGGGCCGGCGCTGGTCGACCTCCTGGGCGGACAGGTGCAGATGATGTTCGGCATCATCGCCTCCTCCATGGAATATATCAAAGCCGGCAAGCTGCGCCCGCTGGCGGTGAGCACCGCGATGCGCGTCGATACACTGCCTGACGTGCCCACCGTCGGCGATTTCCTGCCCGGCTACGAGGCCAGCGACTGGTACGGCATTTGCGCCCCCAAGGGCACGCCCGCCGAGATCATCGGCAGGCTCAACGCGCAGATCAATGCCGCTCTCGCCGATCCCAAACTGAAGGCACGGCTCGCCGAGCTGGGCGGCACTCCGCTGCCCGGCTCGCCCGCCGAGTTCGGAAAGCTCATCGCGGATGAAACCGAGAAATGGGGCAAGGTAGTGCGCGCCGCCCACATGAAGCCCGAGTGAAACCAACCTCCAACGCGAATTGAGGAGGCAACCGCAATGAAGCTGCCACGCCGGCACATTCTGCAAATCGGCGGCGCCATTGCGGCCGCGGCGGCGCTTCCGCGAAGCGCATCGGCACTCGACTATCCGGTGCGGCCGGTGCGCCTGATCGTAGGCTTTCCGGCCGGCGGTCCGAGCGACATCCTGGCGCGCCTGATCGCGCAGTGGCTGACGGAGCGGCTGGGCCAGCCGTTCGTGGTCGAGAACCAGCCGGGCGCCGCCAGCAACATCGCCACCGCGACGGTCGTACGCGCCCTGCCCGACGGTTACACCCTCCTTCTGGTCGGCCCCGCCAACGCCATCAACGCATCGCTCTACGACAAGCTCGAATTCGATTTCATGCGCGATATCGCACCGGTCGCGAGCCTGACCCGCGAACCGCTGGTCATGCTGGTCAATCCGTCGGTTCCGGCGCCGACGGGCCCGCAGCTCATCGCCTATGCGAGATCCAATCCGGGCAAGATCAGGCTGGCATTGACCGATCCGGGAAGCGCGCCGCATGCGTCCGGCGAGCTGTTCCGGATGATGGCCGGCGTCGAACTGGCGGTGGTGCACTACACCGGCGGCGGGCCCGCCGCGCTCAAAGGGACCATCGAGGGACAATCGGAGCTGATGTTCGAGCCGCTGTCGGCGTCGATCGCGCCATTGCGGGCCGGCAAGCTGCGTGCGCTGGCGGTCACCGCCGGGACGCGCTCGCCCGCGCTGCCGGACCTCCCGACCGTCGGTGACTTTGTGCCGGGCTATGAGGCGAGCGCGGTATCGGGCATCGGGGTGCCCAGAGGTACGCCGGCCGAGATCGTCGACACCCTCAATGCGGCGATCAATGCGGCCTTTGTGGATCCCCACATGAGGGCGCGGCTCGCCGACACCGGCGGCAGCGCGCTCGCCGGCTCCCCCGCCGACTTCGGCAGGCTGATGGCGCAGGAAACCGAAAAATGGGCCAAGGTCGTCAAATTCTCCGCCGCCACCGCGCACTGACCTCGATCCGGAGGCTCGTCATGTCCTGACGAGCGGCCGGAACTGAGAAATTCCTCAGTCGTCCAATTCGAGACAGACTCTGCGGCGCGCGGGGCTCACTTATTGTTCTGAAGTGAACGGAACGGAAGGACGAACCAGGCTCGTGTGGCTCGAGCGCGTGCGGCGGCACTTCCGTTGCGCGGAATGTGTGGCTACTCTGCCGGCGTGTTGACCCCACCTTGGGGCGCGCGGCCGCGATGCCGGCGCTCCCGCTCGGAATTCGCCGCCATTGAAAGGAGCAGTCTCATGAGTCAGATCGACATCGATCGAGCCGCTGCGCTTGATGGCGAATATGACATGCTCATGGAGCTGATCCGCACCCGCACCAGCGTGCGCAAGCTCAAGCCCGATCCGATCCCGGACGATCGCGTCACCAAGGTCCTGGAGGCCGGACGCTGGGCCATGTCGGGCGCCAACGGCCAGCCCTGGGACTTCATCGTGGTCAAGGATCCGGCAATCAAGAAGGAGCTGTTTCGCGCCTATTCGCAGGAGAACCAGGAGTTCATCTACTGGATGGAGCAGCAGCGCGATTTCAAGCTGCGCCATCCGGCCTATCAGATGACCCACCAGCAGACGGTGCAGCGCCAGCGCACCCAGGTCGGCTGGTCGGAGGCTCCCGTCCTCATCGTCATCACCGGCGACGGGCGGCGCCAATGGGCGACCGTGCAGGGCGCCCATACGTTCGGACGCGACCAGTCGCATCTGACCGACGGCCTTGCCAATGCGTCCATGCTGATGCATCTGGCGGCCGCGGCGCTCGGGCTCGGCAGCCAGCACGTCACCATCCATATCGAGGAGCCGTTCAAGCGCATCCTGGGCGTGCCGGACCTGCTGCGGCTGGTGCTGATCATGCCGCTCGGATATCCGGCGGTGGCCCCGAAAGAGGGCGTGCGCCGGCCGCTCGCCGAAATGGTGCACAAGGAGCGCTTCGACATGAGCAAATACATGTCGAACGAGCGCGTGATCGCGTTCCTGCACGAGCTGCGCGCCGACACGCTTCCGGTCTACAACCATTCCTTCACCGGTGACGCCAATCCGGGCGGACGGAAGCCTTGAGACCGCCATGGAGCCGCGGCCGCGACTGACCCGCCGCCGTTTCGCCCAGGCCGCGGCTGCGGCCGCAGCCCTCGCCGGCCTCCGGCGGCACGCCTCGGCGGCTCCGCCCGGCCCGCTCGAGCAGCCACGCCTCACGCTCGGCATTCCGCTCGATGCGGCGAGCTTCACGCCGGTCTATGTGGCGGCAGCCCGCACCTGGAAGCCGCAAGGCCTCGATATCGAGCTGATCAGCTTTCGCGGCGATGCCGAGGTGGCGCAGGCGCTGGCCGGCAATTCCATCGACATCTCGCTGCAATCCCTCGACGGCCTGATCAACCTGATCAATTCCGGCCAGCCGGTGCAGGGCTTCTATGCGGGCTTCTACCAATCGGATTTCGCCTGGCACGCGCAGCCCAGGATCAAGCAATGGAAGGAGCTCAAGGGCGGCACCGCAGGCGTCTCGACCTACGGCTCGCTCACGGATCAGCTCACGCGCTACATGCTCAAGCGCAACGGCTTGGAGCCCGAGAAGGACGTGCAGATCGTGCAGGTGGGGACGACCGCGAGCATGTTGCAGGCCCTCAAGGCGGGGCGGCTCGCGCTCGCGATCCTGTCGCCGCCGTTCAAATGGATGGCGCAGGAGGCCGGCTTCACCGAGCTCGGCCGCCAGCTGGACATCGCGCCGCAGTGGCCCAAGCACGCGTATCTCGCCAAGACCAAGTTCATCAACGACAATCCCAACACGCTGCGGGCATTCTTGCGGGCTCACGTGGCGGCCTTGGCGCTGGCGCGGGCCGACCGCACGATGACGGTAGACATCCTGATCGAGCGCCTGAAATGGACCAGGGATTATGCGCAGCGCGCCTACGAAGAGGTGATGCCGGCCTATGACGAGCGCGGCCGGCTGCCGGATGCCCATATGGACATATTCTGGTCGATCGAGATCGCCGGTGGCGCAGTGACACAGGCATGGCCCGATGCCAAGCTGATCGACGATCGCTTCATCAAGAGCTTCGAGGACTGGGCAGGTTGATCTGGAAACGGAGGAACGACGAATGGATTCATATGCGAAGCGTGCTGGGTCCCCGCCTTCGCGGGGACGAGCGGTTGTTGGTGTGCCGACCGTTTGCCGTCCGATCGTCCCCGCGAAGGGGACCCAGTCCCTTACGAAAAATGCCAGGCTGTTCCTGTGCGCCGGCCTTGCAAGTGTCGCCCTGCTGCTACCGACAATCGCCCACGCCGCCGACACCGATCCCTGTGACAGCCTGATTCCGGCCGCGATCGGTGGCCCGCTGCTGCCCAAGACCAGCGAGACCGCGGTCTTCCGCTGGCTCGCCAATGCGAATTACGAGATCGACTATCGGGGCCAGGTGTTCCTGTTCGATACCTACTACAATCGCAAGGCGCGCAACCGGCCGCTGGGCTTCACGGCCGAGCAGGTCAAGCGGGCGAGCGTGATCTTCCTCGGTCACGGCCATTTCGATCATATGTCGGACATCGTTCCGGTGGCGGCGCAGACGCAGGCACCGGTGGTCGGAGCCCCGATCACGATCGAGACCGCGATCGCGATGGGAATGCCGGCGAAGCAGGCCATAACCGTAACGGGCGGCGAGACGCTGCATTTCGGCGACGTCACCGTGGACATCGCCCTCGCCCACCACAGCGAGCCGGCGGCCGGCATCCAGGAGGCGCTTGCCAATCTCTACAAGGTCGAGCTGCCGCCGGATGCGCCCGAGCAGGCGGCGCTGAGCGCCGCGGTGCGCGCGCGCGGCACCTTCTCGCCCGACGTGCTCGACAAGGGCACCATCGCCTACGCCCTCACCTTCCCCAACGGGTTCAAGGTGCTCATGCTCGACAGCGCCGGCCCGATCACCGACGGCGACCGCAAGCTCGCGGAGAGGATCGGCCCCGTGGACGTCGCCGCCATCGCGTATCAGGCCCATGCGGTCGCGGAGCGGCAGGTGGGCGAGACCTTTCCGCTGGTGCAGCTGTTCCGGCCCAAGCTCTACCTGCCGTCCCATCACGACGCGAGCTTCGGCAGCTGGATCGATCTCGGCATCGAGCCGCTGCTCGAGAAGATCCGCGACGAGATGCCCGACACACGGTTCCTCGCGCCGCTCTATCGCAGCCCGATTTGCGTCGCCACCAGCGGCCCCCAGCGCGGCGCGGTTACCAAGTTCCGCTATTGAGACCACGCGCAAGCAGGACGACATCAGGAGAGTCATTGGATCGAAAGCCGTGCCCCTCACTTGCGGCTGCGCGCCAGAAGGCGCTCGAGCTCGGCGGCGACCTCATCGGGCCGCTCCAGCGGGGTAAGATGGCGCGCGCCGGGGAGCACCGTCATGGTCGATCCCGCGATGGCCTTGTGCATCGCTTCCGCCATGGCGGGCGGCGTGGCGTAATCCTCCTCGCCCACCACGATCGCGGTCGGAACCTTGATCGATGGCAACCCGGCCCGCAGATCGCAGGCTCCCAGCATCCGGCAAGTCTGGGCGTAGGCGGCCGCATCGTTGCGCAGGAACGCGTCGACGCAATCCTTGACCACTTGCGGATGCTCGGCGCGAAACGTGTCTCCGAACCAGCGCGTGACCTGAAAATCGGTGAGCGATGACAGGCCCGACGCGAGCGCCGCGTTGGCGCGTTGCTCCCAATTCTTGGGCGCGTCGGGACCATACCACGCGGTGGTATCCACCAGGCCGAGCGCCGAGACGCGCCCCGGATGCCGGATCGCGAAGGCGAGCGCGATGCAGCCGCCCATGGATGCGCCCGCCACCAGCGCGGTTCTCCAACCGAGCCGGTCAAGCAGATCGGCGAGATCGTCGGCATGACGCTCCACCGTGACGGGCCCCGCAGGCTTGTCCGAGCGGCCGTGTCCGCGGCAATCATGCGTCAGCACGCCGGCATTCGCCCCCAATCGTTCGGCGACGGGGTACCAGAACGATCGGTCCATGGCGAGCGAGTGGACGAGAACCACACGCTGGCTCGCGGCCGGACGATCATAGAGCGTATAGGCGAGACGCGTGCCGTCGCGCGCTTTCGCCTCCGGTTCGGAGCTCGGCATAGGCTTCCCTATCGTCAGGCCCGGATTGTGTCGACGAATCCGAGCTGCAGCAGGAGCCCAAGCTCGTCGCCGAGCGGCGGCAACGCACATTCTGCCCGTTCACCGCGCCCCCCACAACGCCCACCGACATGCCGCCCGGTTCGGCTCATCCGGCCAAAGCGAATGGCGAGAATGGTTAACAGCCGCATCCGAGGATGAAGTTAAAGATACAATCCGCCTCATGACGCGGTTGGTTACCAAATCGACGCCAAAGTAGGTTACCAAAGTCTTGGCGCTGCGAGCAAAACCGGACTACATTCCAAATCAGGACGGGCGTCGCGGAAACATGCGCGCGAAGGATCTCCGACCCCCGTCCCGCCGAAATGAATATCGGAGAGTAGTCAGATGCCGTTCGCCAGCCTTCGCTTTCGCGTCCTGATCCTGGCCATGCTCGGGATGGGCGGGCTGCCGCTGCCGGCATCCGCCGCCGATACGGTCAAGCTGGCGGCCATCACGCGCACCGTTTTCTACGTTCCGCTCTGGGTCGCCATGCATCGAGGCTTCCTGA
>DASZKX010000382.1:0-3789 GCA_035552735.1 Xanthobacteraceae bacterium | reverse complement strand
AGCAACCGCCCCGGAAACTCTCAGGCAAACGGACCGCGTGACGTTGACAGCATCTGGAAAGAGACGCCGAACGGCTTTGGCCCGGACGCGTCCGCCGACGGGATAATACTCTCAGGCACAGCGACAGATGGGGCTTTTTGCTGGTTTTCAAGGGGAATTCTCCCTGCGAAACCGCGAGGGCTCCGTGATGCTTGCGCGCGAAGAATCATCCGCACTGAAAGAGACCCCTCTGCACGCCCTGCATCTGGCGCGCGGCGGCAAGATGGTGCCGTTCGCCGGCTATGACATGCCGGTGCAATATGCGACCGGCGTGCTGCGGGAGCATCTGCATACCCGCACCGCCGCCGGCCTGTTCGACGTCTCGCATATGGGGCAGATCGCGCTGCGGGCGAAATCCGGCAGCGTCAAAGACGCCGCGCTGGCGCTGGAACGGCTGGTGCCGCAAGACGTCGCAGCCATCGCGCTTGGCCGGCAGCGCTACGCCCAGTTCACCAACGCGGCCGGCGGTATTCTCGACGATCTGATGGTGGCGAATTTCGGCGACCATCTGTTCCTGGTCGTCAACGCCGCCTGCAAAGCCCTGGACGAGGCGCATTTGCGCGCAGGCCTGTCGGACACCTGTGTGATCGAACCCCTGCCCGGCCGGGCGCTGATCGCGCTGCAAGGACCGAAAGCCTGTTCGGTGCTCGCTAAACTTTGCGCCGACGCTTCCGCGATGCGGTTCATGGATTGCGGTCCCCACCGCGTCGACGGTATCGACTGCTTCGTCTCGCGCTCCGGCTATACCGGCGAGGACGGGTTTGAGATTTCCGTTCCGGCGGAACAAGCCGAAGCGCTGGCAAGCAAACTGCTTGCCGATAGCGACGTGCTGCCGATCGGCTTGGGCGCGCGCGACAGCCTCCGGCTCGAGGCCGGGCTCTGTCTTTACGGCCACGACATCGACACATCAACCACGCCCGTGGAGGGGGCGCTGGAATGGTCGATCCAGAAGAGCCGCCGCACTGGCGGCGCACGCGCCGGTGGTTTTGCCGGGGCGGAAAAGATTCTCTCGCAGCTCGAAAAAGGCGCCTCGCGCCGCCGCGTCGGTCTGCGGGCCGAAGGCCGCGCGCCGGTGCGCGAAGGCGCTTCGCTGTTTGCCGATGCGACTTCATCCGAGGCCATCGGAACCGTGACCTCGGGTGGCTTCGGCCCGAGCCTCAACGCGCCGGTCGCAATGGGCTATCTGCCGACATCGCATGCGGCCACCGGCACCGTCGTGTTCGCCGAAGTGCGCGGGCAACGCCTGCCGGTGCAGGTCGCGCCGATGCCGTTCGTTCCCAACGCTTACAAACGCTAACACTTGCAAACGCCAGAGGATTTTCCATGACGACGCTGTTCACGACCGACCACGAATGGCTCCGCATCGAGGGCGACGTCGCCACCATCGGCGGCACCGACTACGCGCAGTCGCAGCTCGGCGACGTCGTGTTCGTCGAATTGCCGAAGGTCGGCCGCAACCTGAAGAAGGCGGAAGCCGCCGCCGTGGTCGAATCGGTGAAGGCCGCTTCCGACGTCTACGCGCCGATCTCGGGCGAAGTGATCGAGGTCAACGAGGCGCTCGCCGCCGAACCCGCTTTGGTCAATTCCGACGCCGGCGGCAAAGCCTGGTTTTTCAAACTGAGGATATCAGACAAAAGCGAACTCGACGGCCTGATGGACGAGGCCGCCTACGCCAAGCACACGGCTTGAGATGAGAAAGAAAGCCGCAACGACAAATTCAGCGTCATCGTCCGCGAAGGCGGACGATCCAGTATTCCGTGAAGTCCCGGTTCAATCGTTGACGTCGGCGACTACTGGATACCCCGCCTTCGCGGGGTATGACGGCGAATGCGGGGCATGACGGCGAACAATGAGGAGAGCTCCATGAACGCGCCGTTCAAACCTGTTCCCGAGGCCGCCACGACCTTCGCGCGGCGCCATATCGGCCCCTCGCCGCGCGACATTGCGGCGATGCTGGAGACCGTCGGCGCTACCAGCCTCGAGGCGCTGATGGCCGAAACGCTGCCGTCCTCGATCCGCCAGAAACAGCCGCTCGATCTCGGCCGCGCGTTGAGCGAAACCGAAGCGCTGGCGCATATGCGCGAAGTGGCCTCGCAAAACGAGGTCTTCACCTCGCTGATCGGCCAGGGCTATTCGGGCACCATCCTGCCGCCGGTGATCCAGCGCAACATCCTGGAGAATCCAGCGTGGTACACGGCCTATACGCCGTATCAGCCGGAAATCAGCCAGGGCCGGCTGGAAGCCTTGTTCAACTTCCAGACCATGATCTGCGACCTCACCGGGCTCGACGTCGCCAACGCCTCACTGCTCGATGAAGCCACCGCGGCGGCCGAAGCGATGGCGCTGGCCGAGCGCGCCGCGCAGGCCACCACAAAATCGTTCTTCGTGGATCATGAAGTGCATCCGCAAACGCTCGCCGTGCTGCGCACCCGCGCCGAGCCGCTCGGATGGAATCTCGTGATTGGCGATCCGCTAGTCGATCTCGAGCGCGCCGACGTATTCGGCGGCCTGCTGCAATATCCGGCGACCTCAGGCGCGGTGCGCGACCTCAGGCCCGCGATCGCGGCGCTGCATGCCAAGGGCCGGCTCGCGGTCGTGGCGGCGGATCTGCTGGCGCTGACGCTGCTCGCCTCGCCCGGCGAGCTCGGCGCGGATATCGCGATTGGCTCGGCGCAGCGCTTCGGCGTGCCGATGGGCTATGGCGGCCCGCACGCGGCCTACATGGCGGTGCGCGACGCGCTCAAGCGTTCGCTGCCCGGCCGCATTGTCGGGCTGTCGGTGGATTCGCGCGGCGAGCCAGCCTATCGGTTGGCGCTGCAGACCCGCGAGCAGCATATCCGCCGCGAGAAGGCCACCTCCAACATCTGCACCGCGCAGGTGCTGCTCGCGGTGATCGCCTCGATGTACGCGGTCTATCACGGGCCGGAGGGGCTGACCGAGATCGCCCGCACGCTGCATCGCCGCGCGGCGGTGCTGGCGGCGGGATTGCGCAAGCTTGGCTTTGCGCCAACATCTGACGCCTTCTTCGACACGGTGAGCGTCGATGCCGGCACGCAAGCTAACGAGATCGTTGCCCGCGCGCGTGCCGGGAAGATCAACCCGCGGATCGGCCAAGAAGGCCTGCTCGGCATCGCGCTGGACGAGACCACGACGCCGGCCACCGTCGAGGCGGTGTGGCGCGCTTTCGGCGGCACGCTCAACTACACTGAGGTCGAGGTGAGCGCGCGCGAGGCGCTACCCGAAGGGTTGAAGCGCGTCGGCGCGTTCCTCACCCATCCGGTATTCCACGCGCACCGTTCCGAGACTGAGCTGTTGCGCTACATGCGCAAGCTGAGCGATCGCGATCTCGCGCTCGACCGCGCGATGATTCCGCTCGGCTCCTGCACCATGAAGCTGAACGCGACCACGGAAATGATGCCGCTGACCTGGGCCGAGTTCGGCGCGCTGCATCCGTTTGCGCCGCGTGAACAGGCCAAAGGCTATCACGCGTTGTTCGCGCGGCTGCAACAATGGCTGTGCGACATCACCGGCTACGACGCGATCTCGCTGCAGCCCAATTCCGGCGCGCAGGGCGAATATGCCGGCCTGCTCGCGATCCGCGGCTATCATGCCGCGCGCGGCGAGCCGCATCGCAATGTCTGCCTGATCCCTTCTTCCGCGCACGGCACCAATCCGGCCTCGGCCAGCATGGTCGGGATGCAGGTCGTGGTGGTCGCCTGCGATATCAGCGGCGACGTCGATGTCGACGAT
>DASZKX010000381.1:0-5734 GCA_035552735.1 Xanthobacteraceae bacterium | reverse complement strand
GCGCGCTTGACCACCTCGCGCGGATAGACCGGGGTGTGATCGACGGTGCCTTCCTGCTGCACCTCGTCGGCGATGAGGCGGTTGCGCTTGTCGAGGAACAGCACGCGCAATTGCTCCTTGGCGGCGAACGCCATGGCGGTGCGGCAATAGTCCAGCACGCTCGACCATGAGGACAGCACCGGCCGGTTGTGCACCTGTCCTCGCGCGAGCTGATGCGCGGACGCCTCCACGATCTTGAGCTCGGTGATGGCGGCTTCGCCCAGGCCCTTGATCGATTTCAGCCGCTCGATCGGCGCCGAGACGACCTCGGCGAACGAGCCGAATTGCTTGAGCAGCTCCTTGGCGAGCGGCTTGAGGTCGCGGCGCACGATGGCGCGAAAGAGCACGAGCTCGAGGAGCTCGTAATCCGCCAAAGCATCGCTGCCGCCCTTGAGGAAGCGCTCGCGCAGGCGCTCGCGATGCCCGTGAAAGTGCGGCGCCGGATCGGCAAGCTCGGTCGGTGTCTCGGTTTTCTGGTTGCCCGCCATGGGTCGCCCCCGCCCGGCCCGCGACCGTGGTGCGGGCGCTTCAGGATGACGGCAATTTCGGACTTTGCAACAGGATCAAACGCGGTCGCCGGGAGCGGCGCGGGGCTGGTCGAGCCCCTGCGGCGAGAGGGTGAAGATCTCGACCCCGGTGTCGGTCACCGCCACCGTGTGCTCGAACTGGGCGGAGAGCGAGCGGTCGCGGGTCACCGCCGTCCAGCCGTCGGACAGCACCTTCACATGCGGCCGGCCGAGATTGATCATGGGCTCGACGGTGAAGAACATGCCGGGCTTGAGCACGATGCCTTCGCTTTGGCGGCCGACGTGGACGATATTGGGCTCGTCGTGGAACAGGCGGCCGAGGCCGTGGCCGCAGAAATCCCGCACCACGCTCATGTGCTGGGCCTCGACGAAGCTCTGGATGGCGTAGCCGATGTCACCCGAGGTGGCGCCCGGCCGGATGACCGCGATGCCGCGCATCATGGCTTCGTAGGTGACCTCGATCAGGCGTTCGGCGCGGCGCGGGATCCCCCCCACCGCGTACATTCGGCTCGAATCGCCGTGCCAGCCGTCGAGGATCAGGGTCACGTCGACATTGACGATGTCGCCGTCCTTGAGCGGCTTCTCGCCCGGGATGCCGTGGCAGACCACGTGATTGACCGAGGTGCAGGTCGATTTGCGGTAGCCGCGATACATCAGGGTCGCCGGCACCGCCTTGTGGTCCATGGCGAATTCGAACACCAGGCGGTCGATGTGGTCGGTCGTCACGCCGGCCTTGACCTCGTCGGTGAGCATGTCGAGGCATTCGGCGGCCAAGCGGCCGGCCAAGCGCATGCTCGCGAAGGCGCTGGGGCCGTGCAGCTTGATCTGACCGGTCTTGCGTTGCGGCGCCAGGGCCGCGTCCACGTAGCTCATGAAATCACGCTACTCGCAAGAATAGCAGCGGTTGGAAGAACTGCGCCCGCCGCCGCACCCCTGTTCTGCCTGCAATGTAAGCAAGAAGGCCGCCGGTGCAAGCACATTGCGCTTGCCATTTAGTCAACGATCGCAACGGCCTCGGCGACCTCGATGGCGTCGCGGCTGAGCCGGCACCGCCGCGCCAGCGCCTCCACCCCCTGGGCGCGTGCCCGGTCGAACTGCATCCCATAGGTGGGGTCGATGTCGCGGGCGAGCGCAAAGCGCTCCGCCGAGGCGATCTGGACCAGGAACAGCATGACGGCGCGTGCGCCCGCCCCCGCCATGGCGGCGAGCTCCTCCAGATGCTTGGCGCCGCGCTTGGTCACCGCATCGGGAAACTCGGCGAGCCCCTTCTGCCGCATCAGATGCACGTTCTTGATCTCCAGATAGCAAGGCGGCCGGCCGGGTTCCTCCAGGAGGAAATCCACCCGCGAATTCCTGCCGTATTTCACCTCGCGCCGGAGGCTCCGGTAGCCGTCAAGCTCCGGGATGAGGCCGGCCGCGATGGCTTCGGCCGCCAGTGCATTGGGATTGGTGGTATTGATGCCGACCAGCTCGGTGCCGCTGCCGAGATCGACCTCGACTAGCTCCCAGCTGTGGCCGAGCTTGCGCTTGGGATTGTCGGACCGCGACAGCCACACCGGCGCGCCCGGCGCCGAGAGCCCGATCATCGAGCCCGGATTGGCGCAATGCGC
Source organism: Xanthobacteraceae bacterium (assembly GCA_035552735.1). Taxonomy (GTDB): domain Bacteria; phylum Pseudomonadota; class Alphaproteobacteria; order Rhizobiales; family Xanthobacteraceae; genus VAZQ01. Next base: position 3,558 of record DASZKX010000381.1, on the reverse strand, counting down.
CGTCACGGTCTCGCCGCAGGGGAGCGCCACATCGGCCAGGAAGCGCTTGTAGCGGCGGACCAGTGTCGCGGGAACGAGCGGGGCAGTGAATCGCATGAGCTCGGTTTAGCCGATTTGAGCCGATTTGGTAGGGCGCAATCGCTTTATTGCGCCATCGATCTCGCCAATAGGCGCAATCCCTCGGCTTCGCCAAGCGGCGCAATAAAGCGATTGCGCCCTACTATCCACTTCGCACTTTGAGGGCCGCGCCCATCATGCCAACGTGCAGGCCGGCACTGGATCAGGAAATCGGTGAGCCCGATGGCTTCCCTCGACGCCGTCAGTATCGGCATTCTGTTGGGCGCGCTCCTGGTGCTGGCCGGCATCCTGTCGAGCCTCATCGCGATGCGGTTCGGGGCGCCGCTGCTGCTGGTGTTCCTGATCCTGGGCATGCTGGCCGGCGAGTCGGGCCCGGGCGGGATCCGGTTCGACGACGTCCACACCACCTATCTGGTGGGCTCGATCGCGCTCGCCCTCATCTTGTTCGATGGCGGCTTGCGCACCCGCTTTGCGAGCTTCCGCAGCGTGTTTGCGCCCGCGCTGGTGCTCGCCACCATCGGGGTCCTGCTGACCGCGGCACTGACGGCGCCGGCCGCCAAATACGTGCTGGGTCTCGGCTGGAGCCAGGCGGCGCTGGTTGGCGCGGTCGTGGCCTCGACCGACGCGGCGGCCGTGTTCTTCCTCATCCATGCCCGCGGCTTGCGCCTGCGCCCGCGCGTGGGCGCAATCCTCGAGGTCGAATCCGGCAGCAACGATCCGTTTGCGGTCTTCCTCACCATCGTGCTGGTCGAATTCCTGCTGAAGGGCGAAGGCTCATGGCAGCAGGTGCTGGGCAATCTCGCCGCCGAGGTCGCCATCGCCTCCATCCTCGGCATCTATGGCGGACGCGCCATCGTGCTCGCGCTCAACCGGCTCGGGCTGGCGCAGGGCCTGCACGCGCCGTTCGTGGCCACCAGCGCGCTCGTCATCTTCGGGCTCGCCTCGTTCGTGCATGCCTCGGGTTTTCTCGCCGTCTATCTGGCCGGCCTGGTGGTGGGCAACAGGCCGACGCGCGCCCACAATACCGTGGTGGTCTTTCTCGATGCCGTGACCTGGCTCGCCCAGATCGTGATGTTCGTGCTGCTCGGCTTGCTGGCGTGGCCCGAGCGATTGACGGAGCACGCATTGCCGGCGCTCGCGGTCGCGCTGACGTTGATGATCTTTGCCCGCCCCGCCGCCGTTTTCTTTTGCCTGCTGCCGTTCCGGTTCTCCTGGCGTGAGAAGCTGTTCATCTCCTGGGTCGGATTGCGCGGCGCGGTCGGCATATTCCTGGCGTCGATTCCCTTGATGGTGGGTCTGCCTCAGGCGCAGCTTTTTTTTGATGTCGGCTTCGTGGTGGTGCTGGTCTCGCTCCTGGTGCAAGGCTGGACCATCGCCTTCGCGGCGCGGCGGCTCCACATCGCTTTGCCGCGCCACGATGCGCTGCCGCGCCGGGTCGAGCTCGACCTGCCCGGACAGCTGGCGCAGGAGATCGTCGGCTATCCACTCGGTCCCAACAGTCCCTATCTGCGGCGAGGCCTCATTCCATCATGGGCGCGGCCGACCCTGGTGGTGCGCGACGAGCGCATCCTGACGCCGGCCGAGGCCGCGCCGGTCCGCCAGGGCGACTATCTCTATCTGCTGGCACCACCCGAAAAAGCGCAGGCGCTCGATCGTTTCTTCGTCGACATGCCGCCGCCGACTGTGCCCGACCCGCACCTGCTCGGGGATTTCTTCGTGTCGGCCGACGTGACCCTCGGGTCGCTCGCCGAGATCTACGGCCTTTCGGTTGCACCCGAGGCAGCCGCGACCTCGCTGGCGGATTATTTCGGCCAAGAGCTCGGCCAAGAGCTCGGACGGGTGCCGAAGCCGGGCGATACCGTGCCGCTTGGCCCCATCGTGCTGGTGGTGCATGGGCTCGACCACGACCGCGTCAGCGCGGTCGGGTTGCGGCTGCCGGAGGAGGAAACGCCGCCTGCGAAGTTACGCTTGACGGATCGGCTCAAGCGGCTCGTTCGCCATCTCGATCCGTTCCACGATCATTGATCAAATACCGGCGCTACAAAACCGCATCGGCATCCGCCGCGTCGAGCAACTCCTTGCCGCCGGCCGCCTCCACCCGTCCGGCCTTGAGCCGCACCACCGAGGTGGCGATCCGTCGAAGCTCGGCGGCGTGATGGCTGACATAAACCATGGGCACTCCGACCTCGTCGCGCAGGCGCTCGAGATAGGGCAGGATTTCGCGCTTGCGGGCGACGTCGAGCGAGGCGAGCGGCTCGTCCAGCAGCAGCAGGCGAGGGCGCATCAACAAGGCGCGCCCGATGGCGATGCGCTGGCGCTCGCCGCCGGAGAGCTTGCCGGGCCGGCGCTCGAGCAGGTTGCCGATGTCGAGGAGGCCGACGATACGCGCCATCTGCGCCCGATCCGGCGGTAGGCCGCACATCGCCCGCCCATAGTCGAGATTGTGCGCGACGTTGAGATGGGGAAGCAGCCGGCCCTCCTGAAAGACATAGCCGATGCGCCGGCCATGCGGGGGCAGGTCGATGCGCTTGGCGGAATCGAACAACACGGTCTCGTCGATCGCGATCCGGCCGCGGTCGGGCGCGACCAGGCCGGCGATCATGTTGACCAGCGTGGTCTTGCCGGCCCCGGAGGGGCCGAACACCGCGGTCACGCCGCTCCCGGTCTTGAACCGCGCGCTCAGGGCAAAATCGCCCAGCCTTTTCTCGACGTCGACGCCAAGCATTCTATTCCCCGTGGAAGCGCATGCCGGCGCGCCGCGAAAGCCATTCTGCCGCCACCAGCGCGGTGAACGAGATCGCAATCGCCACCAGCACGAGGCGGCCGGCCGCCGCATCGCCGTTTGGCACCTGGGTTAAGGTGTAGATGGCGGCCGAAATCGTCTGCGTCTCGCCCGGAATGTTGGCCACGAACGTGATGGTGGCGCCGAACTCGCCGAGCGCCTTGGCGAAGCAGAGCACGACGCCGGCGATGAGTCCCGGCAGCGCGAGCGGCAGTGTCACGGTCAGAAAGACCCAGATGCTGTTGGCGCCGAGCGTGGCGGCGGCCTCTTCCAGCCGGGCGTCGATGGCTTCGATCGCGAGCCTGATCGGCCGCACCAGGAGCGGAAAGCCCATGATCCCGCAGGCCAGCGCGGCGCCGGTCCAGCGGAACGAGAACACGATGCCGAGATGATCGGCCAGGAAGGCGCCGAGGAGCCCGCGGCGGCCGAACGTGATGAGCAGCAGATAGCCGGTCACGACCGGCGGCAGCACCAGCGGCAGATGTACCAGTCCGTCGAGCAGGGTCTTGCCCCAGAATGACTTGCGGGCCAGCAGCCACGCCATGGCGATGCCGAATGGCAGCGCCACCACGGTCGCCACGACGGCGATCCGCAGCGACAGCCGGATCGCGATCCATTCATCGGGAGAAAGGTCGAGCAACCGGCACCCGTTGGGCTTGGTCCAGAGTAGGGATGGGAGCCATGGCGCTTGGACCGTC
>DASZKX010000380.1:0-1936 GCA_035552735.1 Xanthobacteraceae bacterium | reverse complement strand
CGGCGCCCAAGCGCGCGAGCCCGCCCCGCTACTGCTTGTGGGCCACGCTGGTCGGAATGTGATTGAGCTCCTCGCAACCGCTCGCCGTCACGATGACGGTGCCGCCGATGTTGACCCGGTGCCGGCCGATGCAGGCGTTCGGCTCGAAGGCGAACACCATGCCGGGCTCGAGCACCGCTTGCCGCGCCCGCACCCCATTGGGGCCGACAAAGCGCACGTCGAGCTTGGCCTGCTCCTGGTTGACCGCGGTGCGGCCAGCCAGAAAATGCGGGCCGAGCGAGTGCACGAGCGGCGTGTAGCCCCAGCAGCCGGCCGATTTGAGCGGCTCCTCCATGACGGCCACCAGATCCGCGAAGCTTATGCCGGGCTTTAGCGCCTTGATGCCGGCCTCGTAGGAGGCGCGCGCCACGCGCTCGCATTTCAAATTGGTCTCGTCCAAGGGATCGAGCGCGACCGTCATCTGCACCTGGACCTCCTGGTTGCCGCACAGCGGCATCAGCTCGGCCTGCATCAAGTCGCCGCGCGCCAGGATGCGCGGCGCCTCGGCGGTCGTGGTCCAGCGCGGTGGTCCCCATGACAGGGTCTGGGGTCCCGAATTCATGACGATCATCGGATAGCGCAGCCCGATGCCGTGGCGCAGCATTTCGCGCGTCGCCTCGGCGAACACCACCTCCTCGCCGACCCCCGGCGCCGCGACCTCGACGATGACACGGCAGGCGGCCTCGGCGGCGCGTGCCGCGTAGCGGACCTGCGCCATCTCCTCGTCGCTCTTGACCAGCATCAAGTGGCTGAACTCTTCGGAAATGTCCTCCCACCGCGCCTTGGGCAGCGCCGCCGTCAGCTCCATCCAGAAGTTGGCCGGAATGGCGCCGTAGATCTCGGTCGGCGCCTGCGAACACAGGCCGACCACGCCGAGGCTGCTCGCGGCCAGACCCTTCTGGCTCAGCACCTCCGCCACGCCGGCGCCGCTGGTCGCTACCCGATAGTCGTCGACCCACAGGGTGGCGCCGCGTTCCTGCGACCAGCGCGCCCGCATCACCCGCAGATGCGCCCAGGTGATGACGACCGGCTCGCCCTCGAGCGGAAACAGGACGCAGCCTTCGTTGTAGTCGTCGCTGATATAGGTCTCGTACATCTCCCGTGAGCGAAATCCGGCGACCAGGAGGCCATCTAACCCGCGCTCCCGCATCAGATGGCGCACCCGCGTCCAGCGGCGGTCGCGTTCGGCGAGCGATAGGATTGGTGGCTGCATGGGGGCTCCGGAGGATGGAAGGGCAAGTAGCGAGTAGCGAGTAGCGGGTAGCGAAGGACCTGTTCCCTATTCGCTATTCGCTCACTCCACCTTGATATTCGCGGCGCGGATCACCTTGCCCCACTTTTCGGTTTCCTCGACGATGATCTTGCCGTACTCGGCCGTCGTCAACGGCATGGTCACGCTGCCCAGATCGGCGAATTGCGCCTTGAGCTTGGGATCCACCAGGCCGGCGTTTATTTCTTTGTTGAGCTTCTCGATGATGTCCGCGGGCGTGGCCTTGGGGGCGCCCAATCCGTTGCGCAGGCTCGCTTCATAGCCGGGCACGAAATCCCCTACCGTCGGGATCTCCGGGAACGCGGGCGATCGCTCGGCGGTCGTCACCCCGAGCGGGCGCACCTTGCCGGCCTTGATGAATTCGGCCGCGCCGGCGAGCGCGATGAAATAGACCTGTACCCTGCCGGCGATGAGATCCGTGATGGCGGCCCCGTCGGTGCGATACGGAACGTGCAGCATATCGACGCCGGCCATCGCCTTGAACAGCTCGCCGGCCACGTGGGTCACGGTTCCGGTGCCGCCCGACGCCATGTTGATCTTGCCGGGATTGGCTTTGGCATAGGCGATGAACGCCGGAACCGTCTGGGCCGGAAACGACGGATTGACGATCATGACGAAGGCGCTGCG
>DASZKX010000379.1:0-3892 GCA_035552735.1 Xanthobacteraceae bacterium | reverse complement strand
CGGGATGTCCCCAGATGTCACTTTTGAATCTCCCCTGAATCTCCGATACTTGCGGGGCGGCAGCGATTCTTTCCCCGCACTTCACAGTATTCCCACCATATTTAGCGGTTGATTCAGATTCTCGCACTAAGGCTTGACGGTGACGGCAGAGTCGTCTTAGCTTCTGTCCGTTCGGCGCGAGTGGTTCGTGGGTCCCGCCGGGCGCTCTCCTGACAGGGGTTTGCGTAACCGCTCCGAGCGCCGCGAAGGCTCCGGGGACCGGCAAAACGTGCCTCGAGGGACGAGCGGTTCGGGCGTGCTGCAACAATCCGGGCGAACCAGACCCGGACGGCGGAACAGGGCGTAAAACGGAAGCGTGAACCCGGGTCAAACCGGACGAGCCGCGGTCGGGACAGGCCCGCGGGCAGAACAGGCGTCGGCGGCTTATATAAGGGTCATCTCTTTGGGCCTGCCGGACTCAAGGAAAAGGGGCAAGACGATGCGGATCGAGCGGCGATACACCAAAGAGGGACAATCGGCTTACGCGGACATCGAGTTCCGCCTGACGGCGAGCGAGATTCGCAACCCGGACGGCTCGGTCGTGTTCAAGGCCGACAACGTCGAGGTGCCGGTTTCCTGGTCGCAGGTCGCCGCCGACGTGCTGGCGCAGAAATATTTCCGCAAGGCCGGCTTGCCGGCACGGCTCAAGAAGGTCGAGGAGCCGACCGTTCCGTCCTGGCTGTGGCGCTCGGTCCCCGACAGCGAGGCGCTGGAGCTCCTGCCCGAGAAGGAGCGCTCGGTCGGCGAGCATTCCTCCAAGCAGGTGTTTGAGCGGCTCGCCGGCACTTGGACCTATTGGGGCTGGAAGGGCAGCTATTTCGATTCGGAGGCGGATGCCCGCGCGTTCTTCGACGAGCTCGTCTACATGCTGGCCATGCAGATGGCGGCGCCCAATTCGCCGCAATGGTTCAACACAGGACTTTTCTGGGCCTACGGCATCGACGGGCCGAGCCAGGGCCATTTCTACATCGATTTCCAGACCGGCAAGCTGGTCAAGTCGAAGTCCGCCTACGAGCATCCGCAGCCGCACGCCTGCTTCATCCAGTCGATCAAGGACGACCTCGTCAACGAGGGCGGGATCATGGACCTGTGGGTGCGGGAAGCGCGCCTGTTCAAGTACGGGTCCGGCACCGGCACCAATTTCTCCAAGCTGCGCGGCGACGGCGAGAAGCTGGCCGGCGGCGGCCGCTCGTCCGGCCTGATGAGCTTCCTCAAGATCGGCGACCGCGCGGCCGGCGCCATCAAGTCCGGCGGCACTACGCGGCGCGCAGCCAAGATGGTGATCGTGGACACCGATCACCCCGACATCGAGCAGTTCATCGACTGGAAGGTGAACGAGGAGCAGAAGGTGGCGAACCTCGTCACCGGCTCCAAGATCAACCAGCGGCACCTGCGCGCCATCGTCAAGGCCTGCGTGAACTGCGAAGGCTCGGGCGACGACTGCTTCGATCCGGAGAAGAACCCGGTGCTGCGGCGCGAGATCAAGGCGGCACGCCGCAACAACGTGCCCGACAGCTTCATCAAGCGCGTGATCCAGCTCGCCAAGCAGGGCTGCACCGATTTCAATTTCCCGATCTACGACACCGATTGGGACTCGGAGGCCTATCTCACGGTCTCCGGGCAGAACTCCAACAACACCGTGCGGGTGACCGACGAGTTCCTCAAGACGGTCGAGGCCGACGGCGAGTGGGACCTGACCTGGCGCACCTCCGGCAAGATCGCCAAGACCCTCAAGGCGCGCGACCTGTGGGACAAGATCGGCTACGCGGCCTGGGCCAGCGCCGATCCCGGCCTGCAGTTCCACACCACCATCAACGATTGGCACACCTGCCCGGCCTCAGGCGAGATCCGCGCCTCCAATCCGTGCTCGGAATACATGTTCCTCGACGACACCGCCTGCAATCTGGCGTCCCTCAACCTCTTGGCGTTCCGCACCTCGCAACCCCCTGCCGCCGGCGCCGGAGGGTTGGAGTGGGGGCAGCTCGATCTGGAAGGCTACGAGCATGCGGTGCGGCTGTGGACCGTGGTGCTCGAGATCTCGGTCATGATGGCGCAGTTTCCTTCCAAGGAGATCGCGCAGCTCTCCTACGAGTTCCGCACGCTCGGCCTGGGCTACGCCAATATCGGCGGCCTGTTGATGTCGTCGGGCATTCCCTATGACAGCGACGCCGGCCGCCAGATCTGCGGCACGCTGACCTCGATCATGACCGGGGTGAGCTACGCCACCTCCGCCGAGATGGCAGCCCAGCTCGGCGCCTTCCCGGGCTACAAGAAGAATCGCGAGCATATGCTGCGCGTGATCCGCAACCACCACCGCGCCGCCCACGGCGAACGCTCCGGCTACGAAAAGCTGGCGACGCGCCCGGTGCCGCTCGACGCCGCGGCCTGTCCCGACCAGCGCTTCACCGAGCACGCCAAGCGCGCCTGGGGCCGGGCGCTGGCGCTCGGCGGCGAGCACGGCTTCCGCAACGCGCAAGTGAGCGTGATCGCGCCCACCGGCACCATCGCGCTGGTGATGGATTGCGACACCACCGGTATCGAGCCCGATTTCGCCTTGGTGAAGTTCAAGAAGCTCGCCGGCGGCGGCTATTTCAAGATCATCAACCGCGCGGTGCCGGAGGCGTTGCGCGTGCTCGGCTACGGCGAAGCCCAGATCGCAGAGATCGAGGCCTATGCGGTCGGCCACGGCTCGCTCGGCCAGGCGCCCGCCGTCAACCACTCGACCCTCAAGGCCAAGGGTTTCACCCCGGAGGCGATCGAGCGGGTCGAGAAGGCGCTGCCTACCGCCTTCGACATCAAGTTCGCCTTCAACAAATGGACGCTCGGCGAGGCCTTCTGCCACGACGAGCTCGGCATCGAGTCGGCCGACCTCGACCAGCCGAGCTTCGATCTCCTGGCCCATATCGGCTTCTCCAAGCGCGAGATCGACGCCGCCAACATCCATGTCTGCGGCGCCATGACGGTCGAGGGCGCGCCGCATCTCAAGCCCGAGCATTACGCGGTGTTCGACTGCGCCAATCCGTGCGGGCGCACCGGCAAGCGCTATCTCTCGGTCGAGAGCCATATCCGCATGCTGGCCGCCGCGCAGCCCTTCATCACCGGCGCCATCTCCAAGACCATCAACATGCCCAACGACGCCACGGTCGAGGATTGCAAGGCGGCCTATCTGTTGTCCTGGAAGCTCGGCCTCAAGGCCAATGCGCTCTACCGCGACGGCTCCAAGCTTTCGCAGCCGCTGCAGTCGCAGCTCATCGCCGACGACGACGAAGAGGAGGAGATCGAGGCATTCCTGGAGAAGCCCGCCACGACACGCGCCGCGGCGCTGGCCGAACGGGTGGTCGAGAAGGTGGTCGAGCGCATCGTGGTCATGCGCGACCGCGAGCGCATGCCCGACCGCCGCAAGGGCTACACCCAGAAGGCGGTGGTGGGCGGCCACAAGGTGTATCTGCGCACCGGCGAGTACGACGACGGCCGGCTCGGCGAGATCTTCATCGACATGCACAAGGAGGGGGCGGCGCTGCGCTCGATCCTCAACAATTTCGCGATCGCGGTCTCGCTCGGCCTGCAATACGGCGTGCCGCTCGACGAATATGTCGATGCCTTCACGTTCACTCGTTTCGAGCCGTCCGGCCCGGTGCAGGGCAACGACTCGATCAAGTACTCGACCTCGATCCTCGACTATGTGTTCCGGGAGCTCGCGGTCAGCTACCTGGAGCGCTTCGACCTCGCCCATGTCGACCCTAACGAGGCCGGCGCAGGCTTCGGCGAGCTCGGCCGCGGCGTCGAGGAAGGCAAGCCCTCGCCGGCGGCGGCAGCGGGACGCTTCGTATCGCGCGGATTGACGCGCTCGCGC
>DASZKX010000378.1:0-1946 GCA_035552735.1 Xanthobacteraceae bacterium | reverse complement strand
TCCAACGCAGGCATTCCCGCAGACCGCGGCCCATGATCCATTCGAGATCGTCGCCGGACAGGAAATCCAACGCCTGCGTGAAATGCGTGACGCCCTCCCGATAGGTGCAATGCTCCAGCATGCGCGACAGGTCGGTCCCCCAAAAGCAGCGCCGCGGACCGAACGCCTCGATCACGCGGCGGAGCGGTTCATTCAAGTTGCGGAACGGATACGGCTCGCTCGTAAAGCACGGCAGCGCCGAGACCTTCACGAACACGTTCGGATACTGCGCCAGCGCCGCCACCCGGACCGCACCGGCGATCGCGTTGGCGTCCATGGTTTCACGCCCGAAACCCATATGGTCGACGATGATCGTGAGGTCTGGATGCCGCGCTGCGATTTCCGCAATTGCGGGCAGACGTTCGGGCGCATGCACCATCACGGGAATTCCGTGCTTTTCCGCCGCCGGCCAGAGCCAGTCCGCGGTGCCATCGGTGAGCTGCGGGCGCGTGTCGGGACGATGGAAGGTGAGACGCAGGCCGAGCAGGCCGGGCTCCTCCCGCCAGGTTGCGAGCGCCGCAGCGGAGTCCGCACCGGTGAGGTCGATGCGGCCCATCACGGCCAGCCGATCGCTGAACTTCCGCGCCGCGGCGAGGCACAGATCGTTACGGTCGCCTTCGAGCGAGGGCGGCACCAGGATCGCGGCGTCGACGCCGGCCTGATTCATCATGGCGAGGAGCTTTGCGGCGCTCAGGGGCTCCGGCAGATGGGCGCGGCCCTCCATGTTCGGCGCCCACGGTCGCTCCGGCGTGTTTTCCGCCCAGATATGGACCTGGGAATCGATGATTTGCACGGGCCGCCCCCGGAGATTTCGTCTTGTGCGCGGGCGGCTTCGTCCTGGCGCCCCATCGATGCCGCCGACGCTAGCATTGCGCGCGACAACCCGAAAGCCACGCGGCATGTCGATTGATCGGCCTCGGCGTGCCGTTACGGCGTCGCGCTGATCACTCCGCGGCCGCCAGCAGCGGGGCCGGCTCGCGATGCCGTTCCCCGCGCAGCCAGCCCTGCAAGCGATCGAGATAGAGATAGACCACCGGGGTCGTAAACAGCGTCAGCATCTGGCTCAGCACCAAGCCGCCCACCATGGCATAGCCCAGCGGCTGGCGCAGCTCCGAGCCCGAGCCGCTGCCGAGCATCAGCGGCAGGCCGCTGAGCAGTGTCGCCATCGTGGTCATCATGATGGGCCGGAACCGCAGCAGGCAGGCCTCGCGGATCGCCGCCTCCGGCGCCACGCCTTCGCGCTCGCGGGTGATCGCGAAGTCCACCAGCATGATGCCGTTCTTCTTCACGATGCCGATCAGGAGGATGATCCCGATGATGCCGATCACCGACAGGTCGAAGCCGCCCCCCCACAGCGCCAGCAGCGCGCCGACGCCGGCGGAGGGGAGGGTGGACAAAATCGTCAAGGGATGGATGTAGCTCTCGTACAGCACTCCCAGGATGACATAGACGACCAGCAGCGCCGCGACGATCAGGATCGGTTCGCTCGAGAGCGAGGACTGGAAGGCCTGCGCATTGCCCTGGAAGCTGCCGATCACGGATGCCGGCTTGCCGATCTCGGCCTCCGCGGTTTGGATAGCGGCTACCGCCTGTCCGAGCGCCACGCTCGGCTGCAGATTGAACGACAGCGTCACAGCCGGGAATTGTCCTTGGTGCGAGACCGAGAGGGATCCCGTTTGGCTGGTGTCGATGTTGACGAGGGTCGACAAGGGCACCAGCTGCCCGCTGCCCCCCGCCTTCACGTAGATATTGTCGAGTCCAGAGGCGTCTTTCTGCAGGTCCGGCAGCGCCTCGAGCACGATGAAGTAGGAATTGGTCTGGGTGAAATATTGGCCCACCTGGCGCTGCCCGAAGGCATCGTCGAGAGTGTCGTCGATGGCCTGCGGCTGGATGCCGAAGCGCGCGGC
>DASZKX010000377.1:0-4041 GCA_035552735.1 Xanthobacteraceae bacterium | reverse complement strand
CGCGGGCTGTCGCCGTACCCGGGCGCCTGGTTTGAATTGGCGGTCGAGGGCAAGCCGGTTCGGGTGAAGGTTCTGCGCACGACCGAGGGGCAGGGCGACGGCGAGCCCGGCGTCCTGCTCGACGATCGGTTCACGATTGCGTGCCGGCAAGGCGCGATCCGCATCGTTGAATTGCAGCGGGCCGGAGGACGAAGCTTGGCGGCGGAAGAATTCCTGCGCGGCCTGCCGCTCAAGCCCGGCCTGCGGCTCGACTGAAGGCGCTCATGCCCCGCTACAAGCTGCTTATCGAATATGACGGCACGCCCTTCATCGGCTGGCAGCTGCAGGATCGCGGCCTGTCGGTGCAGGGGGCCCTGATGGCGGCCGCCGAGGCGTTTTGTGGCGAGCGCGTGAAGGTGCAGGGCGCCGGGCGCACCGATACCGGCGTGCATGCGCTCGGTCAGGTCGCCCATGTCGACCTCGCCAAGGATTGGCCGACCGATACGGTGCGTGACGCGCTGACCGCGCGGCTGCGGCCCCACCCGGTTGCGGTGCTGGCGGCCGAGAAAGTGCCGGATACCTTCGACGCGCGGTTTTCGGCGCGCCAGCGCCACTATCTCTACCGCATCGTCGATCGCCGCTCCGATCTGGCGCTCGAGCGCGGGCGCGCCTGGCGGCGGCCGCGCCGGCTCGATGAAGCCGCCATGGCGGCCGCCGCGCAGGTCCTGGTCGGCCAGCACGATTTCACGACCTTCCGGCATGTGGATTGCCAGGCCAAATCGCCGGTCAAGACGCTCGACCGGCTCGATGTGGTGCGCGCCGGCGAGGAGGTGCGGATCACGGCCTGCGCGCGCTCGTTCCTGCATTCGCAGGTGCGCTCGATGGTCGGCTCGCTGGTGTTCGTGGGCGAGGGTCGTTGGAGCGCGGACGACCTCGCGGCCGCGCGCGATGCGCGTGACCGATCCGCCTGCGCCACCGTGGCGCCGCCCGAGGGACTTTATCTGGTGAAGGTGGATTATTGAGGTGGTTGCACCGATTCGAGCTGCGGTCCTCTACCAAGAGAAGCCAGAAATATTACTGCGTGAGCCAAAGCAGCTATCTGGTGGATAAGGCCGCTCGGCTTCGCCGGGAGGGTGATGGACTTGCGGTCTAGCGCGACGAGAGAGTGAGCGCCTTCGTAAGATCGCCCATCGACTTGTTGCCGTTGGTCTTCATTGCCGCGTCCCGTGCCGCCATGCCCGGCAACATCGGCAGATCGAAGCGTTTGGTGACGAAGCGAAGGATCGAGGTCGTGTCGTATTGCGTGTGATCGACGTAGCGCCGTTTCGCAAACGGCGAGACGATGATCGCCGGAACGCGCGAGCCGGGGCCCCATCGATCGCCCTTGGGGGGCGCGACATGGTCCCAGAACCCGCCATTCTCGTCGTAGGTCACGACCACGAGCATGTGCCTCCATTGCGGGCCCTTCTGCAGATGCGCGACCACGTCCGCGATGTGCTGGTCGCCGGCGAGAACCGCCGCATAGCCCGCGTGCTCGTTGAGGTTGCCTTGCGGCTTGTAGAAGGTGACCTGCGGCAGGGCGCCATCGTCGATCGCCTTGATGAATTCAACGCCGTCAAGACCGCCATCCTTGAGATGCTCGGCCCGCGCCGCGGTACCCGGTGCCATGTCCGCGAAATAGTTGAAGGGCTGGTGGTGATATTGAAAGTCCGGTACAGGCGACGCATTCCTTCCGTCGAGGGTCATCTGCCAAGCCCCGCCGTACCAAGCCCAGCTGATGCCCTTGGCGGAGAGCAGATCCCCGATCGTCTGCTCTGTCTGCGGCGGCAGCGTCGTCGGGTTTGCCGGATCGGCGAACGCCGGATCGCCGTCCTTCGCCGGCTTGTTGGCGCTCGGCTGGTAGGGCGGCTGCATCGTATTGACGGAATAAAAGTCGGGCGTGAGGGTGCCGTCGCGTACGAATTTCGGCACGCCGGCGAGCGCCGATTTTGGCGAGTTGTCAGCCTGCTTCAGGCTGACACCATCGGATGCCACGACCGCGATCTGATTCTTGGACGGGCTTTGGTCGGCGTTCGGGTATTTCGGCGTGCAGGCACAGACCAGCCAGAAATGATTGAGATAGGATCCCCCAAAGGCACCCATGAAGAAATTGTCCGCGAGCGTGTAACGCCGCGCGATCTTCCACAGCGGGAGCTTGGCGGCATTTGTGTCGTAATGCCCCATGACCAGGCTGCCCGTATCCGCATAGGCGGCGAACTTATCGTTCTTGCCCCCGTCGATCTGCATCTGGTTCTGATAGAAAAGATGCCAGGGGCTGCGGGTGATGACATCAAGCGACGTGGCGAACCCGTGCGGATCATCGATCGCGAAAGGCCGGTTGGACAGATGCTGGGTTTGCGCTTCGGTCACGGGCGGCGTGACCCCCATGGCGGTAAGCCCGCCCCAGACCGGCGGCAATTCCTTCATGCCCGAGCCGTCGCGGTCGACCTGCCTGGACGTCGCGCCGGTGACGCGTCGCAGGCCGTTGGCTCCGGGGAAGAAGCCGTAGAGATTGTCGAAGCTGCGATTCTCGGCGTAGATCACCACGATCGTATCGATTCGGTCGATACCCGCGGTTTTCCCGGCCGGCTTGCCGGCGGCGCCCGCGACCGCTGCGTTGCAAAATATTCCCGCCATCAGCATTGCCGTGAAAAGGGTGCGATTCATCATGACATCTCGCTGAATGGTTGGAGGGGCCTGTGAGCCTAGCACCAGCTCTATATCACTTTAGCGACAGGCCCGGACTGCGGGCACCCCCAATGCCACCGCGTATGCTGGCAATGGCGGCCGATCTCGCCATACTACCGTGATGGCGCTACGGTTACCCCACGTATGGCTGTGCAGCTTGCTGCTGTGCAGTTTGCTGCTCGCCGCGAATGCCCATTCCTCCGGCGCCGCGCAGAAGGGAATGTCGCGGGCGGTCGTCTATCGGCAGGTGAGCTTGCTGGCGCAGGCGGGCCGCGGGTTGTTCTTCGATCCGGCGCTCTCGGCTTCGGGCCAATTGTCCTGCGCCTCTTGCCACGACCCGGCTCACGCCTACGGACCGCCCAATGCGCTTGCGGTCGTGCCCGGCGGCAAGGACACGCGACAAGTGGGTCTGCGCGCGGTCCCGTCGCTACGATACATGCGGGCGACGCCGCAATTCACAGAGCATTATTACGAATCGGACGACGAGGGCGACGCCAGCATCGACAACGGGCCGACCGGTGGCCTCACCTGGGACGGTCGGGTCGATCGGGGGCGCGACCAAGCGCGGCTGCCGCTGCTCTCGCCTTTCGAGATGGCCAATGACAGTCCGGCCGCGGTCGTCGCCAACGTGAGAAAGTCAGCCTATGCCGGCATGCTGCGCCAGGCCCTGGGGGCCGGCGTGCTCGCCGGCACCGAGACGGCGTTTGATGCCGCCCTGCAGGCGATCGAAGCCTTCGAGCAGAGCGATATCGAGTTCCAGCCCTTCAGCAGCAAGTACGACGATGCTCTCGCCGGCAAGGCGGTGCTGACGGCCCAGGAGGCGCGCGGCCTCGCCCTCTTCAACGATCCGGCAAAAGGCAATTGCTCGCATTGCCACATCAGCGCGCCCGGCCGTGACGGTACGCCGCCGCTCTTTACCGATCACGGACTTGCCGCGCTCGGGGTGCCGCGCAATAAGGAAATTCCCGCCAACGCGGATCCCGCCTTTTATGATCTTGGTCTGTGTGGCCCGCTGCGCACCGACCTGCGCGACCGGGCGCAATACTGTGGCATGTTCAAGTCGCCGACCCTGCGCAACGTGGCCACGCGCCGAACCTTCTTCCACAATGGCGTGTTCCATACCCTGAAAGAGGTGCTCGCATTCTATGCCGAGCGCGATACCAATCCTGAGAGATGGTATCCGCGCAACCGGGACGGCTCGGTGGGCAAGTTCGACGATCTGCCGCCGCAATACCGCGTCAACGTCAATGTGGAACCGCCGTTCGACCGTCATGTCGGGGACAAGCCGGCGCTATCCGAGGCCGACATGGACGACATCATCGTGTTCCTGACGAC
>DASZKX010000376.1:0-8881 GCA_035552735.1 Xanthobacteraceae bacterium | reverse complement strand
GCCGTCGAGGCGCCGGAGAACAGCTTGGATTGCGAGGTCACCTGGGCATGGACCTCGAGGCCGATCACGACCTCCCAGTCTCCGGTCGCACCCTTGATGAGCTTCGATCTTTTCGCTGGTGCGTTCATCTTTGCCTTGTCGCGTTCTCGGACGGGAATCCGCAGGCCATTCTTCCCGGGAATGCCCTGCAGGACCCGAACATATGGTGAAGGTGCCGGTCATTGCGAGAGCGGCCCGGCGAGCAGCGCGATCACAATGCCATCCCATTCGGCGCGCAATTGGCCGGTCGGCGGCGTCTTGCCGGCCTGTCCGTACCAATAGCGCGCATTGGCGAGATCGCCCTCGACGCGGTGCAGATAGGCATGCACCCACGCGCAGTCCTGGCCGCCTTCGTCCATGACCAAGCCATGGGCACGGTCCCAATCTCCCTTGGCCTCCCACCACAGGGCCGCAAGCGCGGGCGCAAGGCCCGGCGGCGGCTTCACCTTCGACATGCTGCGCTTGAATTCGGCAAGGGTCATGCTGAGTGACCAAGTCCAATTCGGCTCGCCCGCCCTACCACCATGGCTCCGGCGTGAACCGGCCGGCCGCCTCCTCGATCACCTGCGCGAGCGAGAACAGCGTCTCCTCGTCGAACGGGCGGCCGATGAGCTGCAGCCCGAGCGGCAAGCCCTCCGCCGACAAACCGCCCGGCACCGCAATGCCGGGCAGCCCGGCCATGTTCACCGTCACGGTGAACACGTCGTTGAGATACATTTCCACCGGATCGCTCTCGCCCTTTTCGCCGATCCCGAAGGCGGCCGAGGGCGTTGCCGGGGTGAGGATCGCGTTGACGCCGGCGGCGAAGCAATCCCCGAAGTCCTTCCTGATCAGTGTCCGCACCTTTTGGGCGCGCACGTAATAGGCGTCGTAGTAGCCGGCGGAAAGCACGTAGGTGCCGATCATGATGCGCCGCCGCACCTCCGGGCCGAAGCCTTCGGCGCGGGTCTTCTGGTACATGTCGATCACATCGCGTCCGGGCACGCGCAGCCCGTAGCGCACGCCGTCATAGCGCGCCAGGTTCGAGGAGGCTTCGGCCGGCGCCACGATGTAATAGGCCGGCAACGCATATTTGGTGTGCGGCAGCGAGACCTCGACGATCTCGGCACCAGCGGCCTGCAGGTATTGCGCGCCACGATGCCATAACGTGTTGATCTCGGCCGCCAGACCGTCGAGGCGATATTCCTTGGGAATGCCGATCTTCATGCCTTTGATCGAATGGCCGACCGCCGCCTCATAGTCGGGCACCGGGCGGTCGATGGAGGTGGAATCCTTGGGATCGTGACCGGCCATCGAGGTCAGCAGGATGGCGGCGTCGCGCACCGTGCGGGCGAACGGACCCGCTTGATCGAGGGAAGACGCGAACGCCACGACGCCCCAGCGCGAGCAGCGCCCATAGGTCGGTTTGATGCCGACGATTCCGGTGAACGCGGCGGGCTGGCGGATCGAGCCGCCGGTATCGGTGCCGACCGCGCCCGCGCACAGCATCGCCGCCACCGCCGCGGCCGAGCCGCCCGAGGAGCCGCCCGGCACCAGCGGGGTATTCGATCCGCGGCGCCGCCAGGGCGAGATGACGGGGCCGAAGGCCGAGGTCTCGTTCGAGGACCCCATGGCGAATTCGTCGTTGTTGAGCTTGCCGAGCAGCACCGCGCCGTCGCGCCAGAGATTGGCGGTGACGCTCGATTCGTACGTCGGCACGAAATCGTCGAGGATGTGCGAGCAGGCGGTGGTGCGCACATCGCGGGTGGCGAATAGATCCTTGATGCCGAGCGGCAGGCCTTCGAGCGGTCGGCCCTCGCCCGCCTGAAGCCGTACATCCGCGGCTGTCGCCATGGCGCGCGCCTCATCCGGGGTCTCCAGCACGAAGGCGTTGAGGGCGCGGGCGCGCCCGATCGCCTCCAGATGCGCCTGCGTAAGCTCGCTCGCGCTGAAGCTCTTGCGGCGCAACCCGTCGCGCGCTTGCGCCAAGGTGAAACGCGTGAGATCGCTCATCGAAGACCGGCCGCCGTGCTTTGCTCGGCCGCTCGTCCCTTCCGGGTCCGGGCCATCATGGTGCCGGGCCCGACCGTCACTCGATCACCTTCGGGACCAGAAAAAAATGGTTCTCGGTGGCGGGCGCGTTGCGCACGATATTGTCCGCGATCCCCCCGTCCGTCACCTTGTCCTCGCGCTGTTTCAGCGCCATCGGGATGACCGAGGTCATCGGCTCGACGCCCGACACATCGACCTCGGACAGCTGCTCCACAAAGGCCAGCATGGCATTGAGCTCGCTCTGCAGGTCCGCGACCTCCGCGTCGGCGACCGCGATGCGCGCCAAATGCGCGATGCGGCGAACGGTCTTGGCATCGACAGGCATGGTGACCTCATGGCATGGCGTCGGCACAGCGGCCGGTCGCCCGCCGCCCTATAGCAGGCCGAGGATTTGGGGAGCAACTCGGGCTCGCGGTCTTGCGCTTCCGTGGCCTGCCCTTCAAGACGACGCTACCATATCGTGCCGCGGACCCGAGAGCGCGGCCGTGGGTCGGCGAAAGGACCAAGCAATGCTATCGATCAGGAGCATCGGGCTCGCGGGCGCCGGCCTCTGCGCGCTCGCGCTGGTCTCGGCTTCGCAACCGCGGGCGCAGGAGTGGCCGGCGCGGCCCGTGAAGATCGTCGTCGCCTTCGCGCCGGGCGGTAGCGCCGATCAGCTCGGCCGGCTGCTTGCAGCCGAGCTCTCGACCGCGTTCGGGCAGCAATTCTATGTGGAGAACAAGCCCGGCAATAGCGGTAGCATCGGGTCGGCCCTGATCGCGCGGGCGGAGCCCGATGGCTACAGCCTGCTGGTTGCGGGCTCCGGACCGCACCTGACCGGACCGGCCATCAATCCGAATATCGGCTACGACCCGCTCAAGGACTTCACCCATATCGCTATGATCGCGGCCGACAGCTTCGTGCTCGCCGCCAATCCGGCGCTCGGCGCCGGCTCGATCGCCGAGCTGGTCGGACTGGCCCGTGTGCGGCCGCTGACGTCATCCTCGCCGGGTGCGGGCTCGCTCGGCCATCTCATCCTGGAGCAGTTCAAGCGCCGCGCCGGGGTCGACATCCAGCACGTCCCCTCCCCGAATTCGGGCATGCTCGACGTGCTGGGCAATCACATCTCCATGTCGGTCACGACCTTGCTGACGGCCGGCGAGCATATTCGCTCCGGCGGCATGGTGGGGCTCGCCGTCACGTCGAGCGAGCGCAACCCGGTCTACCCGCGCATCCCGACCTTCGCGGAGCAGGGCTATCCGGATGTGAGGGGCGAAACCTGGTTCTGGCTTGCCGGACCCAAGAACCTGTCACCTGGCATCGTAAGCAAGCTCAACGCGGAGGTCCGCCGCATCATCCGGCTGCCCAAGACGCAGGCCTACATAACCCAGATGGCGCTCACGACCCGCGATCTCGATCCCGCGGCGGTCACCGACTTCGTCCGCCAGGAAGTTGCCTACTGGGGGCCGCTCGCGAAGGAGGTCGGCTTGCGGGTCCAATAGCTCGGCGCTTGCGCCGCGCATGATCCGCGCGGAGGGCGTTCACTGGCCAGACACATCCAGGGCCGCCCGCACCCGGGCTGCGATGTCCGCGGGCGTGCCGGCGAGCTTGGCGACCAGGGCCTGCACCTCCTCTCCGGTGGCGGGGCTCAAATCGAGCTGCAACTGCGCGGCATCAGCGATAAAGTCCGGGTCCTTCATGGTGGCATCGAAGGCCCGCCGCAGCGCTTCGACGCGCGCGGGCGGCACGTCGGGCGGCGCGAAATAGGGCCGGCCATATTCGGTGCGCGCGAACATCATGGTCAGGGCCTGACGATCGGCATCGGTCTTGGCGAGCTCGAGCATGGTGGGCGCGTCGGCCAGCTCGGGATCCCGATGCAGACCGTATTGGGCAATGACCGTAATCTTCTTTTCGGCGATCCATTGCGGGATCGTGGTCTTGACGGATTGCCAGCCGATACCGCCGATGCCCTCGACCTCGCCCCGCTCCATCGCGACATTGATTTGCGGCGTGCTGTCATAGCCACGCACGACCCGGAATCTGGTTCCCAGGAATTTGTTGGTCACCAGGGGGAAATCGACCAGCGTGGTGCCGGCCGCGGTCGCCCCCACGATCAATTCCTTCTGCAGCAAATCGGCGAGACTGCGCACGCCGGCCGTGTGCCAGGCATAGGCCACGTAGGTTTCGCGGTTGGTGCTGCCGATCCAGTTGAGCTTGGCGGCGTCGAAACGAGCGGCCGCGGGCTCCAGCAGCGGTGCGGTCGGGATGCCGTTGATCGGGGCCGCCATCACGGTGCCGTCCTTGGGCCCGAGGCTATAGAGCTGATTGACCATCACCAGCCCGCCCGCGGCGGCCTGGTTCTGCACGATGACGGTCGGGTTGCCCGGAATATGATTGCCGATGTGGCGCGCGACCGCACGCGCAAACAAGTCATAGCCACCGCCCGGACCGGTGCCGACCACCATGCGCAACTGCTTGCCCTGGTAGAACGCGGCGACGTCTTCCTGCGCGGCCGCCGCAGCCACCGCACAAAAACATAGGGCGCAAAGGCATAGGGAAATGAGAATGCCGAGGAGGGATTTCATCGCCTCATTCCTTGACGGGCGGCCCCATAATCCAAAAGCTCAAGACGCGTGCACCGGCGCTGCGGCCGTGCCGCATTCGAACAGGCGTCCAGGACAGCCGCCGCGGTCCGGCCAGCCGAGCCGAGCCACGCAATCCCACACCACGGCCTGGTTGCTGGTGACGACCGGACGGTCGAGATGGCGCTCCAGCTCCTCGATCACGCCGAGTACGGCGATATTCGCGCAGCTGACGAAATAGACCTCGGCGTCGGGCCGCGCCGCCTCGCGGACGCGGTCGCGCCAAAAGGCCGGCGGGGCGGCGCAATAGGCGTCGCTGCCGTCGAGCGCAAAGCCTCTCGCATGCAGCACCTGATAGCCCGCCTCGTGCAGGAACTCCGCCTCGTGATCGGTCGTACGCTGATCATAGGGTGTGATCAGGACGATCTTGCGGGCGCGCAGGGCATCGAACGCGCGCCGGATCGCGGTCGCGGTGGTGGTTGCGTGCGGGGCGCCGGCGCCCGCGATCGACGCCAGAATTCGGTCCTCGCCCCCGCGCCCCTCGTCCATGGAATTGGCGGTGCAGTGAAACGCCACCACTTCGCAGCGCGCATCGGTCAGCGCGCGGGTCGCCTCCTCGATCCGGGGCAGGACCGCGGCGAGCGGCGCGCGGTTGGGCCCGGTCATGCGCAGGCGCGTCATATGCGGCTGCACGCCGACCGGAAAAGCCTGCACCATCTCCTGCTCCACCATCCGGTTGGAGGATGGAATGATGACGCCCACGCGCGCCGTCATCGTGCAGACCGGATTTGGCCGTCCCGGCTTTCGCGAACCCCCATGCGGGCGAGCCGCGGCAGCACCTCGTCGCAGAAGAACGGCAACTCGTCCGCATAGTTGACGAGCGAGACGCCGATCCCGGTCAATCCCGCCTGGCTCAGATCGGCGAGCTGCTTGGCCACGAAATCGGGATCGCCCACGATCGGCAGGCCGCCCATGCCCTGGGCGTATTGGTTCCGCTTGAGCACGAACTCCGGCATCGGAACCGTCTGCGGGCTGATGTTCTTGAGCGCCAGGATGCCATCGACCGCCGACCAATCGGCATGCTCGACCACGCTATAGTGGTAATAGTCGTCGGCCTCCTTCTGGGTCGGACGGCAGGTGATGACCCCGACCGTATAGCAGCCGATATCGCGGCCGCCCTCCTTTGCCAGTTTCTGCACCCCGGCCACCCGCTGGGCGGTCTCAGCGAGCGAGTCACGCGAGGCTTGCAGAAAGAACGCATCGCAATTGCGGATGGCGAAGGCCTGGCCAGTCCCTGAGGAGCCGGCATTCATCATCAGCGGCCGGGTGCCACCGAACGGCTTGGGCTTTCCGCGCACGCCCTTCATATTGAAGTATTTGCGCTGGAAATCGAAATCGTCCTGGTCCGACCAGATCATCCCGATGGCATCGAGCCATTCCTGCGCATAGCCGTAGCGGTCCTCGTGCTCGCGCTGCTCGACCCCGAACATCTCGAATTCGCCTTCGTTCCAGCCGACCACGATGTTGAGGCCGAAACGGCCCTCCCCGATATGGTCGGCGGTCACCATCTCCTTGGCGGCGATGACCGGATTGAACAGTGGCGCGTGCACGGTTCCGAAAACGGTGATGTGCTTGGTCGAGGCCAGGAGGCCGGCCGCCCAGGTGATGGTCTCGAGCGTGGCACCCTGGTAATCGGTGTCGCCGCCGTAGCCCTTCCAGCGCCCGATCGGGAGCAGGAAATCGATCCCGGCCTCGTCGGCCATGCGGGCCAGCCGCAGGTTGTCGGGCCAGCTCCCGCTCCACCTCTCCGGGACCTTAGTGACCGCCCGTCCGGACGAGCAATTCGACCCGAACAAGCCGATCTTGAGCTTGTTGGTGTTGTACATCGAATAGCGGTCGCGAGTGAGTGCATTGCGAGCCAGCACGATCCCTCCCATCATTTGCAGCAGTTGGTCGCCGATCGGTGATCTTATCCTAATGGCGAGGCTGATTGAAATGGGCCCGGCTGGCGCGGGACGCGGTCCGGCGGCCCCGGCGCGCGAAACCGATTGCCAGCGAACGCCCCAATGCCGAATATCACAGGCAAAAATCCGGGGCGGGACCTCGGATTCACTTGCAGGCCGGCTCATGCCGGCTTGCATGGGCGGGAGAACGCCATGAAGCGCGCATTTTGCCCCATCGTCTTGGCGCTCCTGGCGGCGCAGCTCGCCCTGTTTCCGGTGCGACCGTCAGCCGCCGACGAGGCGGCGGAAATCGCCAAGACGTTTCCCGCCCGGCCCATCCGGATCGTCGTGCCATTCCCGGCCGGCGGGCCGACCGACATTCTGGCGCGCGTGGTTGCCCAGCGCATGAGCGAGGACTGGGGCCAGCCGGTCGTGGTCGAGAACCGCCCCGGCGCCAATACGGTGATCGGAGCCCAGCAAGTCGCCCGCGCGGCGCCAGACGGCTACACCCTGTTGGCGGCGATGGACACCACCTTGGTGATGAACCCCGCCACCATCAAGAACCTTCCCTATGATCCGTTCCGGGACTTTGCGGCTGTCACGCTCGCCGCCAAGAACACATCGCTCCTCATCGTGCGGGCGGACGGCGGACCGAGGACGATCGGAGAGCTGATCGCTGGCGCCAAGGCCAATTCGGGCAAGCTGAACTATGGGGCCGGCATCATCACGACCCGGCTGGCGGGTTATTTGTTCAACCACGAAGCCGGCATCGACGTCCAAC
Organism: Xanthobacteraceae bacterium; assembly: GCA_035552735.1. Classification (GTDB taxonomy): domain Bacteria; phylum Pseudomonadota; class Alphaproteobacteria; order Rhizobiales; family Xanthobacteraceae; genus VAZQ01. The sequence continues at coordinate 1,526 of DASZKX010000376.1, read as the reverse complement.
TGGTGCCCTACAAGGGCAGCGCGGAGGTCGTGCAGGGCCTCTTGACCGGTGCGGTCGATTATATCATCGACGGTGTGGCTTCCAGCCTGCCGCTGGTCCAATCCGGAAAGTTCCGCGCCTTGGCCAAGCTCAACAGCCGACCGCTTCCGGCGCTGCCCGACCTGCAGCCGCTCTCGATCGCTGCCGGCATGCCGGCGCTCGACGACATTTCGAGCTGGATCGCCTTCGTGGCGCCCGCGCGCACGCCGCGGCCCGTCGTCGACAAGATTCAACAAGAAGTGGCGGCGATGTATGCCGATCCGGCGCTCTACGGAAGGCTGCAGAAGGCCGGCATCAACGCGGTCAGCAGCACGCCGGAGGAGCTCGATGCCTTCTTCCGCAAGGAAGCGGTGCGGTGGGAGAAGGCCTTCCGGGACAGCGGCATCCAGCTCGAATGACCCGCGCGCTTTGCACCGCGCCCATCTCACCATCATGGCCACGGTCCACACCAGTCTCGGAGTATCCATGTCCAAGCCGAAAATCCTCGTCTTTGCCCCGCGCGAAGAGCCGCCGGAGACCATCGCGGCGCTCGAAGGCCTTGGTTGCGAGCTCGTCTTCGGCAATCGCGATTGGCAATTGCCGCGCCGCTCCGACGAGGATGCGGTCGTGGAAGCGGCGCGCGATGCCGTCGCCCTGATGGGCACCTCCATGCGCCACACCCCGATCACCCGGCGGATCATGCAGGCCTCGCAGCGGCTGCGCGTTGTCGCCAAATACACCGTCGGGGTCGACGACATCGATACCGACGCCGCGACCGAGCTCGGCATCATGGTCAGCCACGCGCCGACGGAATCCAATTGCTTCGGCGTCGCCGAGACCACGGTGACCTTCATGCTGGCCTTGCTCAAGAAGATCCGCGAGCGCGATACCGATGTGCGCAACGGCAAATGGCGCGAGCTGCACAACTTCGCCTACTATGTCGGCAGCCGGCAGACCGACGATTTCCCGGGCCAGACCATCGGCCTCGTCGGCTTCGGACGCATCGGCACCCGCGTGGCCCAGTTGATGGCGCCGTGGCGCAACCGCATCGTCGCCTACGACCCCTACGTGGCGCCCGCGCATTTCCTGACCCATGGGGTCCGGGCGGTCGACTATGACACGCTGCTGCGGGAAGCCGACGTCGTTTCGTTTCACGTCGTGCTCAACAAAGAGACCCGCTACATGTTCGGCGAGCGCGAGCTCGGATTGATGAAGCCCTCCGCGGTCGTCATCAATACGGCACGCGGCAAGATCGTGGACGAGAAGGCGCTGGCCAAGGCCATCGCGGCCGGACGCATCCGCGGGGCTGCCATCGACGCCTTCGAGGAGGAGCCGTTGCCCGCGGACTCGGCCCTGCGCGCGCTCGGCGACAAGGTGCTGCTGTCGCCCCATTCGGCGGCCTATACGGAGGGCGGCGAGCTTCGCCAGGGTGTTGCCTGGGCCACCCGCTCGGTTCTCACCGCGCTCGCCGGCAAGATACCGGACAATGTGTACAACAAAGAGGTCAT
>DASZKX010000375.1:0-15016 GCA_035552735.1 Xanthobacteraceae bacterium | reverse complement strand
CTCGAAAACTGCAAGTCACATGATCGTTCTCATCGACAACTATGATAGCTTCACCTTCAACCTGTTCCACTATCTGGGTGGGCTCGGGGCTGAGGTCGAGGTCCATCGCAACGACAAGATCGCGACCGAGGAGGTGATCGCGGCCGATCCGGACGCCATCGTGCTGTCGCCCGGCCCTCGTACCCCGAACGATGCCGGCATCTGCCTCGATCTCATCAAGCAGGCTTCGGCCCGTATCCCGATCTTCGGGGTCTGCCTCGGCCATCAGGCGATCGGGCAGGTTTTCGGCGGCGAGGTGGTGCGGGCGCCGGTGCCGGTGCACGGCAAGCTCTCGCAGATCAAGCACCAGGGCGCCGGCGTGTTCGTGGGCATCAATGGGCCTTTCCACGCGACCCGCTACCATTCGCTGGTGGTGGAGCCCAAAAGCTTGCCTGCCGATCTCGCGGTGGTGGCGGAGACCGATGACCGCTTGATCATGGGGCTGGCGCATGCCCGGCTGCCGGTGCACGGCGTGCAGTTTCACCCGGAAAGCATCGCCTCCGAGCACGGCCATCTCATCCTCAAGAACTTTCTCGACATCGCGGCGGCTTGGAACGCCGCGACGGGCAGACGGACGGCACGCCGGGCGCAAAGCCGGCAGCGCGCGACCCGGTAGAGCATTTTCAGGAAAAGTGGATCCGGTTTTCCGTCCGAAATATGCGACAATGCAAAAGTGCTGCAGGCGAGGGCAATCGTGAGCGACGATTTCAAGGCTTTGATTGCGAAGGCCGCCACCGGCGCGCCGCTCACCCGCGAGGAAGCCGCGCAGGCCTTCAATCGCATGATGTCGGGTGAAGCGACACCCTCGCAGATGGGCGGCCTCTTGATGGCGCTGCGGGTGCGCGGCGAGACCGTCGACGAGATCACCGGTGCGGTCACGGTCATGCGCGAGAAGATGCTGCGCGTGGCGGCGCCGCCCGATGCCGTCGATGTGGTCGGGACCGGGGGCGACGGATCGGGGTCCTACAACATCTCGACCTGCGCGGCCTTCATCGTGGCGGGCGTCGGCGTGCCGGTCGCCAAGCACGGAAACCGGGCGCTGTCCTCGCGCTCGGGCGCCGCCGATGTGCTGGGCGCGCTCGGGGTGGCGATCGAGCTTGCGCCCGAGAGCGTGGCGCGCTGCATCCGGGATGCCGGCATCGGATTCATGTTCGCGCCCGCCCACCATCCTGCGATGAAGAACGTGGGTCCGACCCGGGCCGAGCTCGGCACCCGCACCATCTTCAATCTGCTCGGGCCATTGTCCAATCCGGCCGGCGTACGCCGCCAGATGGTGGGGGTCTTCTCGCGGCATTGGATCGAGCCGGTGGCCCACGTCTTGCGGAATCTGGGGTCCGAATCGGCCTGGGTGGTGCACGGCTCCGACGGGCTCGATGAAATCACCACATCCGGGCCGACCCATGTGGCGGCGCTCGAGCGCGGCACTGTGCGCACCTTCACGATCAGCCCGGACGACGTCGGGCTCGCCCGGGTCAAGCCGGAGGCGCTGAGGGGCGGCGACGCCAAGGACAATGCGCAGGCGCTGCTGGATGTGCTCAAGGGCAAGAAGGGCCCCTACCGCGACGTCGCCATCCTCAATGCCGCCGCCGGCCTCATCGTGGCGGCGCGCGCCAAGGATCTCGAGCAGGCGGTTGCGCTCGCCACCAAATCGGTCGATTCCGGCGAGGCCGAAGGCCGCCTTGACCGCCTGATCGCGGTGTCCAATGGCTGACATTCTGGTCACGATCGAAACCTACAAGCGTGCCGAGATCGCGGCCGCCAAGCGCGCGCGTCCGCTCGCCGCCCTCGAAACGGCCGCCAAGGCGGCGGCCGCGCCGCGCGGTTTCGTTGCCGCCATCGAAGGCCGGCTTGCCCAAGGGGGCCATGCGCTGATCGCCGAGATCAAGAAGGCGAGCCCCTCGAGAGGGCTGATCCGCGCGGACTTCGATCCGCCGGCGCTGGCGCGCGCCTATGAGCGCGGCGGCGCCTGTTGCCTGTCGGTCTTGACCGATGCGCCGTCGTTCCAGGGCAAGGCCGACGACCTCATGGCGGCGCGCGCGGCGACGCAATTGCCGGTGCTGCGCAAGGACTTCATGTACGACACCTATCAGGTGACCGAAGCGCGGGCCTGGGGAGCGGACTGCATCCTGATCATCATGGCCGCCGTCGACGACATGGTGGCGCGCGATCTCGAGGACGCCGCCTTCGGGCTCGGCATGGACGCGCTCATCGAGGTCCACGACCAGCGCGAGCTCGAGCGCGCGCTCGGGTGCCGCTCGCGGCTGATCGGCATCAACAATCGCAACCTCAAGACCTTCGAGACCACGCTCGCGACCGGCCGGCGCCTGGCGCCGCTCATTCCGCACGACCGCATCGCGGTCGGCGAAAGCGGCATCTTCACGCCGGCCGATCGCGACCTGCTGGCGTCCGCCGGCGTGTCGACCTTCCTGGTGGGTGAGAGCCTGATGCGCCAGGCCGATGTCGAGGCCGCGACGCGCGCGCTGCTGGCGCCGCAGCGTCTCGATGCCCGTCCGCTCGGCGCCGCGGAGTAGATCGTGGCGCGCCCGGGAAAGCTCAGCCATCTCGCCAAGTCCGGCGAGGCCCGCATGGTCGATGTCTCGGGCAAGGCCGTGACCACCCGGATCGCGGTCGCGGAAGGACGCGTGGTGATGACGGCCGCGACCCTCGCTCTCGTGCTGGCCGGCAATGCCAAGAAGGGCGATGTGCTGGGCGCCGCCCGCATCGCCGGCATCATGGCGGGGAAACGGACCCATGAGCTCATTCCGCTCTGCCATCCCCTCCAGGTCTCCAAGATCGCGGTCGACATCGCGCCGGACCGCAAGCTGCCCGGCCTCGTCGTGCGCGCCACCGCCCATGTGACCGGCCAAACCGGCGTCGAGATGGAGGCGCTGACCGCGGTGTCGGTCGCCTGCCTCACCATCTACGACATGGTGAAGGCGGTCGAGCGCGGTATGCGCATCGAGGGCATTCGCCTGATCGAGAAGAGCGGCGGCAAATCGGGGCGCTATCGCGCCAAGGACAGCTGAACCAGTAACCCGGCGAGGATGCTCGCCTTGCCTTCGGAGATCGAGCCTGTGGGGTTGATGCCGGTCGCGGAAGCGCTTGCCCTGGTGCTGCGGGATGCCTCGCCCTTGGGGGCCGAGACCGCACCGCTGGCGCAAGCCCATGGCCGGGTGCTGGCCGATGATCTCCGCGCGCTGCGCACCCAGCCGCCAGCCGATGTTTCCGCCATGGACGGTTATGCGGTGCACGCCGAGGACGTCGCCGCGGCGCCCGCGACGCTCACGCTGGTCGGCGAGGTGGCGGCCGGACGCCCGTTCGCCGGCACGGTCGGCAGCGGCGGGGCGGCGCGCATCTTCACCGGCGGCGTGATGCCGCGCGGCACCGACACGGTGGTGATCCAGGAGCACACCAGTCGCGCGGGCGACACCGTGGTGATCGGCAAGCCCACCGGGCGGGGCCGCAATGTCCGGCCCGAGGGGCTCGACTTCAAAGCCGGCACGGTGCTGTTGCACCGCGGCCACCGTCTCAGCGATCGCGACCTGGCGCTGGCGGCGGCCATGAACCATCCGGCCGTGCCGGTGCACCGGCGGCCGAAAGTGGCGGTGCTGGCGACCGGTGACGAGCTGGTGATGCCCGGCGTTACGCCGGCCCCTGGCGAGATCGTCTATTCCAACGGTTTTGCCACCATTGCGCTGGCGAGCCGCGAAGGCTGCGACACCATCGATCTCGGGATTGCGCCCGATCGGCTGCCGGAGACCGTCGCCGCCATCCGGCGCGCCAGCGCGAGTGGTGCCGATATCCTGGTCACCTCGGGCGGTGCCTCAGTTGGGGACTATGACCTGGTGCAGCAGGCGCTCGCCGGCGAAGGCCTGGCGCTCTCGTTCTGGAAGATCGCCATGCGTCCAGGCCGGCCGATGCTGCATGGCCGGCTCGGCGCCATGCATGTGCTCGGTCTGCCCGGCAATCCGGTCTCGTCCTATGTGTGCGCGTTCCTGTTCCTGGTGCCGCTGATCCGGCGGCTGATGGGCCGAACCGATATGGAGCGGTTGCCCGAGCCGGCCGTGCTCGGCGGCGATTTGCCGGAGAACGACGAGCGGGCGGACTACCTGCGCGCCACGCTTACGATGGGCCCGAACGGAAATCAGGTCGCGACCGCGCTGCCGGTCCAGGACAGCTCCATGCTGGCGCCGCTTGCTGCCGCCGACTGCCTGCTCGTTCGCGCGCCCCATGCGCCGGCGGCCTTGGCCGGCAGCCCGTGCACCATCCTGCGGCTCAGCCTTTAGCGGGCTACCGTCACGACGAATCGAAAGCTGATTCGCGCGCGCTCAGCGTCGATGAGCTGGAACCGCAAAGTCTGCTCCACTTACTTAAGCTCGGCCTTTTGCGGCCCCTACAGTTGTTCACGCCAAATTAAATGGTTGCGGAACACATATCGAACAGATAGTGTCTGTTCATGATTTGTTTCGTCGGCGCGCCCCGGGAATCCCAAGATCGGGACTTCCAGACAGGCGCGCCGCCCAGCCGGGGGAATTACCAAGATGCTCACACGCAAGCAGTTCGAGCTCCTGCGCTTCATTCATGAGCGGTTGAAGGAAGCGGGCGTGCCGCCCTCCTTCGACGAGATGAAGGATGCGCTCGATCTGCGCTCCAAATCCGGGATCCATCGTCTGATCACGGCGCTCGAGGAGCGCGGCTTCATCCGCCGCCTGCCCAATCGGGCGCGCGCCATAGAGGTGATCAAGCTGCCCGATTCGGTCGCCCACGGCATCGGGGGAACGCGCGCCAGGGGATTCACCCCGAGCGTGATCGAGGGCAATCTCGGGCGCGTGCGCGCCGCCCCGGACGATGACAGCGGCCGGTCGGTGGCGGTTCCGGTCATGGGCCGGATCGCAGCCGGCACCCCGATCGAGGCGATCCAGTCCAAGAGCCATGTGATCAACATGCCGCCCGACATGCTCGGCTCGGGCGAGCATTTTGCCCTCGAGGTGCGCGGCGATTCCATGATCGATGCCGGCATCCTGGATGGCGACATCGCGCTCCTGCGCCGCACTGAGGCGGCCGACACCGGCGATATCGTGGTAGCCCTGATCGACGAGGAGGAGGCGACCTTGAAGCGCTTCCGCCGTCGCGGCGCCTCGATCGCGCTCGAGCCGGCCAATACCGCCTATGAGGTCCGCATCCTTCCGCCCAACCGCGTGCGCATCCAGGGCAAGATGGTCGGCCTGTTCCGGCGCTACTAGGCCTTCAATCGCGGCGCTTGGGCTCTTCGTCGCCCAGCGTTTCGCCTTCCGCCGGATTGCCGGGAGATCCGGGCTATCGTTGCGCCTCCCCTGCCGCCGATCGGACGTTAGTTAGCTAGCCGCCGCCACCGCTCACCTTGGCCCAGGTGTCGCGCAAGCCCACGGTGCGGTTGAACACCAGCCGTCCGGGCGCCGAGTCCGGATCGCGGGTGAAATAGCCCTGCCGCTCGAACTGCACGGGTTCTGCGGAATTGGCCGCGGCCAGCGCCGGCTCGATGCGGCAGTCGCTCAGCACCTCGAGCGAATTGGGATTGAGATCGGCCACGAAATCGGCGGCATTGGGGTCGGGACGGGTGAAGAGCTGGTTGTAGAGGCGCACCTCCGCCGGCAGGGCGTCGGCGGCCGCGACCCAATGCAGGGTGGCCTGCACCTTGCGCCCGTCCGGTGCGTTGCCGCCGCGTGTCGCCGGATCATAGGTGCATCTGAGCTCGACAACCTCGCCGGCGGCATTCTTCACCACCTCGCGACAGGTGATGAAATAGGCATAGCGCAGCCGCACCTCGCGGCCAGGCGACAGCCGGTAGAACTTCTTGGGCGGCGATTCCATGAAGTCGTCGCGCTCCACGTAGATCTCGCGGCCGAAGCGGATCGGCCGCACGCCCGCGGCCGGATCCTCGGGGCTGTTGATGGCATCGAGCTCCTCGCCCGGACCCTCCGGATAGTTCTCGACGACCACCTTCAAGGGACGCAGCACCGCCATGCGCCGCAGCGCCGATTTGTTGAGGGTCTCGCGGATCGAATGATCGAGCATGCCGACCTCGACCAGGCTGTTGGCCTTGGCGACGCCGATCCGGCGCACGAAATCGCGGATCGCGGCCGGCGGCACTCCGCGGCGGCGCAGCCCGGCCAGTGTCGGCATCCGCGGATCGTCCCATCCATTGACGTGCCGCCCGCGCACCAGCTCGGTGAGCACACGCTTGGACAGCACCGTGTAGCCGAGATTGAGGCGCGCGAACTCATACTGCCGGGGCCGCGAGGGAACCGGAAGATGATCGAGAAACCATTCGTAAAGCGGCCGATGGTCCTCGAATTCCAGCGTGCACAGCGAGTGCGTGATGCCCTCGATGGCGTCGGACTGGCCATGCGCGAAATCGTAGCTCGGATAGATGCTCCACTTCGTGCCGGTGCGGGGATGGTGGGCGTGCAGAATGCGGTAGAGGACGGGATCGCGCAGGTTGATGTTGCCGGACGCCATGTCGATCTTGGCCCGCAACACGCGCGCCCCATCGGCGAATTCGCCGGCCCGCATGCGGCGGAAGAGGTCGAGGCTCTCCTCGACGGCGCGGTCGCGGAAGGGGCTGTTCTCCCCGGGCTCGGTCAGGGTGCCGCGGCGCGTGCGGATCTCGTCCTGCGACTGATCGTCCACATAGGCCATGCCGGTGCGGATCAGGTGCTCGGCCCACCCGTAGAGCTGCTCGAAATAGTCCGATGCGTGATAGAGGTGCTCACCCCAGTCGAAGCCGAGCCAGTGCACGTCCTCTTTGATGGCGTCGATGTATTCCTGCTCCTCCTTGGTCGGATTGGTGTCGTCGAAGCGCAGGTGGCAGCGGCCGCCGAACTCCTGCGCCACGCCGAAATTGAGGCAAATGGACTTGGCGTGGCCGATGTGAAGATAGCCGTTGGGCTCGGGCGGAAACCGTGTGACCACCTCGGCATGGCGCTTCGAATCGAGATCCGACTGGACGATGTCGCGGATGAAATCGCGACCCGCTTCCGCGACCGGTGTTGCGCCTGCCGTCATGCTCTCGAGCCCTTCTTTGCGCCCGCGATTCTGCGCCGCGCTGCTTTCCAAGCCTATGTGCCAAATCCAGATGCAGGCGCCAACGCGCCCCCACCACGGCTTATGTGCCAAATCCAGATGCAGGCGCCAACGCGCCCCCACCGCGGCTTATGTGCCAAATCCAGATGCAGGCGCCAAGGTGTCCGCCTGCCACAAATCGTGTGCTGCCCGCCGGGATTCAATGTGAATTGTCGTGACACCTTTTGCGCGACCTATGGTACACGGCTCGCCACTCTGGTCGCCTCATCCCGGGGCGGCCGCCAAGCCAGCGTCCCGAAGGGTGGGCGGCCGGGCACCTTGTGGGCATCATGAGCGAGACCGTCGTCACCCGCTTTGCGCCTTCGCCCACCGGCTTTCTCCACATCGGAGGGGCCCGAACGGCGCTGTTCAACTGGCTCTATGCGCGCGGCCGGGGCGGCAAGATGCTGCTGCGGATCGAGGATACCGACCGCGAACGTTCAACCCAGGCGGCCATCGACGCCATCCTGGACGGCCTCACCTGGCTCGGGATCGAGTGGGACGGGGAAACGGTCTATCAATTCTCCCGCTCGGCCCGGCATCGCGAGATCGTCGAGCAGCTATTGGCCGGGGGGCGCGCCTATCCGTGCTACGCGGCGCCGGAGGAGCTTACGCAGATGCGCGAAGCCGCCCGCAGCAACGGCAGCTCGAAGCTTTATGACGGCCGCTGGCGCGATCGCAGCCCGCATGAGGCCCCGCGCGGCGTCAAGCCGGTTATCCGCTTCAAGGCGCCGACCGCGGGGGAGACCGTCATCGAGGATCAGGTCCAGGGCCGGGTAGTCTGGCAGAACGAGAACCTGGACGACCTCGTCCTGCTGCGCTCCGACGGAACGCCGACCTACATGCTGGCGGTGGTGGTCGACGATCATGACATGGGCATCACCCACATCATCCGCGGTGATGATCATTTGACCAATGCGGCGCGCCAGAAGCAGATCTACGATGCGCTGGGCTGGAACGTGCCGGTGATGGCGCATATTCCGCTCATTCACGGACCTGACGGCTCCAAGCTCTCCAAGCGCCACGGCGCGCTCGGCGTCGACGCCTATCGGGCGCTCGGCTACCTGCCCGCCGCCATGCGCAACTACCTGATCCGCCTGGGCTGGAGCCATGGCGACCAGGAGATTTTCTCCACGCAGGAAATGGTGGCGGCGTTCGACCTGCCGCAGATCGGACGCTCCCCGGCGCGCTTCGACTTCGCCAAGCTGGAAAGCATCAATGGCCACTATATGCGCGAAACCGCGGATGCCGATCTGCTGGCCGAGATCGAGCGGGTGCTGCCCCATATCGCGGGCGGCGCCGAGCTTGCCGCCAAGCTCACCCCGGACCTGCGGGCTAAGCTTCTGGCCGCCATGCCGGGGCTCAAGGAGCGGGCAAAGACCTTGCTCGAGCTCCTTGACGGCGCTCGCTTCCTCACCAGCGGCCGGCCGATCGTTCTCGACGACAAGGCGGCCGCCCTGCTCAACCCAGACGCACGGGCCCTGCTGAGCGAGATCGTGGCGGACCTCGAAGGGGTCGAGCCGTGGACGGCTGAGCAGGCCGAGCAGACCTTGCGGACATTTGCCGAGCGCAAGGGCACCAAGCTCGGAAGCGTGGCGCAGCCGCTGCGCGCTGCCCTGACCGGCCGGACCACTTCGCCCGGCATATTCGATGTGCTGGCGGTGCTCGGAAAATCGGAGAGCCTCGCCCGGCTGCGTGATCAATTCACAGGCTGACGGCGGGCTTGGCCGGCGGCGCACCCGCCGGGCCGCCGGTCGCGCCGCAGCGCACCATCTTGCAGTGCACACTCGGATGGGCTACGCAACGAGATTGGGCCGCTACGGCGGGGTTGTCGGACCTGCTGCGGAGCCACCGCTTGGCGCGCGCCAAGCGGTCCGCCAAGCGACGCAACTCGAGGGCACAGTCATGGACGCGAAGACCGGCTCCAATACCAAGAGCGCCAAGCTCACGGTCGACAACAAGGATTTCGACTTCAAGCTCTATGAGGGGACGATCGGGCCGTCCGTCATGGATATAGGCAAGCTCTATGCCCAGGCCGGGATCTTCACCTACGATCCGGGCTACACCTCGACGGGAAGTTGCGAATCCAAGATCACCTATATCGATGGCGATGAAGGCGTCCTGCTGTATCGCGGCTATCCGATCGAGCAACTGGCCGAGCACGGCGATTTCCTCGAAACCTGCTATCTCCTGCTCTACGGCGAGCTGCCCACGCCTTCGCAAAAAGTCGACTTCGACAATCGCGTGACCCATCACACGATGGTGCACGAGCAGATGAGCCGGTTCTTCCAGGGCTTCCGGCGCGACGCCCATCCGATGGCGGTGATGACCGGCTGCGTCGGCGCGCTCTCGGCTTTCTATCACGACTCCACCGACATTTCCGATCCGCACCAGCGGATGGTGGCGTCGCTGCGCATGATCGCGAAGATGCCCACCCTGGCGGCCATGGCCTACAAATATTCGATCGGCCAACCGTTCATCTACCCGAAGAACGAGCTCGACTACGCCTCCAATTTCCTGCGCATGTGCTACGCGGTTCCGTGCGAGGAGTACAAGATCAACGGCGTGCTGGCGCGCGCCATGGATCGGATCTTCATCCTGCATGCCGATCATGAGCAGAACGCGTCGACCTCGACGGTCAGGCTGGCCGGATCGTCCGGCGCCAATCCGTTCGCCTGCATCGCGGCCGGCTGCGCCTGCCTGTGGGGTCCGGCGCATGGCGGCGCTAACGAAGCAGCCCTCAACATGCTGCGCGAGATCGGCACTCCGGATCGCATCCCCGAATACGTGCGGCGCGCCAAGGACAAGAACGACTCGTTCCGGCTGATGGGCTTTGGCCACCGCGTCTACAAGAACTATGATCCGCGCGCGAAAATCATGCAGAAGACCTGCCACGAGGTGCTCGCCGAGCTCGGCATCAAGGACGATCCGTTGCTCGACGTGGCGCTGGAGCTCGAGCGCATCGCGCTGCACGACGAATATTTCATCGAGAAGAAGCTCTACCCGAACATCGACTTCTATTCGGGCATCACCCTCAAGGCGATGGGGTTCCCGACCACCATGTTTACGGTGCTGTTTGCGGTCGCGCGCACGGTGGGCTGGATCGCGCAGTGGAAGGAGATGATCGAGGACCCGGACCAGAAGATCGGCCGGCCGCGTCAGCTCTATACCGGCGCGATACGCCGCGATTACACGCCGATCTCGCGGCGGAAGTAGCTCCCGCCGCCGTTCCTGACGATGCCCTACCGGGTCGCTGGATCGGCCAGCCGCGCCAGGCCGAGCACGATGTCGGCCGCCCGCTGGCTCGGAGTGTCGGCCCCGCCGTCCGCTTGGCCGTCGATCCGCATGATCGCATCGAGCCGCGCGAAGGCGTCGATCTGCCGGCGCCGTTGCGGGCTCTGCGTCATGAGCGGCACCAGCGCGCCGCCGAGATTTTGCGGCGTGCAATCGCGCTGCAGGAATTCCGGCACCACGTTCTCCTCCAGGATCAGGTTCGGGAGGATCACCGATGGCACCTGGATGACGAGGCGTGCCACGATCTCCTCGATCAACGAGACCTTGTAGGCCGCCACCGTGGGGACGCCGGCAAGTGCCAGCTCGAGCGTCACGGTGCCGGACTTGGCGAGCGCGGCGCGGGCGACGCGGAACGCCGCCTGCTTCTCGTCGGGATCGACGACGATGCGCGGCCGCAGCGGCCAGTCTGCTGTGTCGGCCGTGATCCGCTCCCGCAGGTGCGGGAGCGTGGGAAGCACGATCTCGGGCGATTCTCGCCCGTCCGCGAGGATCGCTAGGGCTTGCCCGAAGATCGCCAGGAGCCGCCGGATTTCCCCGCCGCGGCTGCCCGGGAAAGCGAGCACGACCGGCGGCCCGGCAAGCCGGCGCGCTGCCTCCTGCGGGCTCGGCCGCAGCCGGGCGAGCTGCTCCAGGAGTGGATGGCCCACATAGCTGCACGGCGGCCCGCCGAGCCGCTGATGCGCCCGCGGCTCGAACGGCAGCAGCGCCAGCACATGGTCCACATAGCCCCGCATGGCGCGCGCGCGGCCGGGCCGCCAGGCCCACACCGAGGGCGAGACGTAATCGACGATCGGAATGGCGGGCGCCGCAGCACGAACGCGCCGCGCCACCCGATGGGTGAAATCGGGGCTGTCGATGATGACCAGCGCGTCGGGCGCAGCCGCCACCACCAAGTCGGCGGTTTCGCGAATGCGCCGCAGGATGAGCGGCAACTGCCGCGGGACCGCGCCAAAACCGATGATCGCGAGCTCGTCGATGGGAAATGGGCTGGCAAGCCCTTCAGCCGCCATGGCACGCCCGCCGACGCCGGCGAAGCGCACCCTGCCGCCGGTGTGCTCTTTGAGCGCCCGCATCAACGGGGCGCCCAGCTGGTCACCGGATTCCTCGCCCGCGACCAGGACGATTGTGAGGTTTCGATCGGGAGCCTGAAGAGGCCGCGGCATCGCTCGCTTGCATCCTTCGGTCATCGTGCGCTGAAATCGTCCCGCACTCCGACGACGAACAGCCCCCCGCGATCCGCGGTTTGCCTCACGCTCTCGGCTTCGGTGATGATGGCATCGCCGGCGACGACGGCGATGCCGGTGAGCTCGGCGCGTACCGCTCCCTCGATGGTTCGCGGCCCGATGGTCGGCAGATCGAGCCGGCGATCCTGGCCGGGCTTCGGGGCTTTGACCAGGACGCCCCCGGATGAGCGAATTCGCCCCTTGCGGCGCAGCTCCGCAACGTGTGCCAGCATCTCATCGGTTCCGTCGGCGGCTTCCACGGCCAGCACGTGATTGCCGGCGACGATCGTGGCTTGGCCGACGTCGAACCGCCCGAGCGTGCGCAGCAGGTCGAGCCCCCGCGCGATGTCGCGGCGATCGCTCTCGCGTGGCTCGAAACGGCCGACCACACCGTCCGGCATCAAGATCTCCGGCGCGATGTCGTGAGCTCCGATCACCCGGAATCCACGCTTCTCGAAGATGGCCGCGACCGCCGACATCAAATGCGCATCGCCGCCGCGAAACATGGCCATGAGCCGCGGCAGCAGAAGCAGCGCACCGAAATCCGGCCGCAACTGCCGGATCGCGGGCCGCACCGTGGTTCCAATAAACACCAGATCGCGGCAGCCTTCCTGCTGTGCCAGCCGGCAAAGGCGGCCGATTTGGGCTACGCCGACCCAGTGATACGGGTGGGGCGCGAACTTCCCCGCATCGGCTGACCCGCGCACCGCGAACATGACCACGCGACGCCCGCGCCGTGCGGCGGCGTCGGCCACGGCGAGCGGCAGACTTCCGCCGCCGCTGATGATGCCGACCGGCGGGTCGTTGGGGACCGCAGCGCTTGCGCCCTGATCTTTCCGCCCGGCATCCGACATCAGACCTCGCGGCGGTTGCCCGGATAGCAAAGCGGGCGGTTGCGCGCCTCACGAACAAACGCGATCACGCGGGCAACAGCGTCATTGTCGCCGAAATCCGCTTCGACGGCTTCGAGCCGGCGCGCCAGCACACCCTCGCCGAAAAACAGCTGCCGATATGCGGCACGAACCGCCCGAATTGTTGCTGGCGAGAATTCCCGCCGCTTCATCCCAACTGCATTGATGCCGACCAGGCGCCCCTTCGCTCCGGCGGCGATTCCAAACGGGATGACATCACCACGTAGCGCGGTCACGCCGCTGATCATCGCATGGGCACCGATGCGCGTGAACTGGTGCGCGGCTGACAGTCCGCCCATGAACACATGGTCGCCGACGACGCAGTGTCCGGCGAGCGAAGCATTGTTGGCGAAAACGACGTCATTGCCGATCCGGCAGTCGTGCCCGATGTGGCTATAGGCCATGAAAAACCCGCGATCGCCGACCTCGGTCACCCCGCGGCCGCCCGCAGTTCCCGTATTCATCGTTACGCCCTGGCGGATATCGCAGTCGGCGCCGACGACCAGTCGGGTCGCCTCTCCGCGGTAGCTCATCGACTGCGGCGGCGTGCCGAGCGAAGCGAACGGATAGATGACGGTTCGCGCACCGATCGCGGAGTGGCCGGCAAGATGGACATGGGCCAGGAGCCGGCAGCCGTCGCCGATCGAAACATCGGGTCCGATGATGCAATAGGGCCCGATCGATACGTCCTGTCCGACCAGGGCTCCCGGTTCGATCCGCGCCGTTGGATCGATCATGGCCATCGCCGACCTCACGAGAGCATCGCGCCGACTTCGGCTTCGGCGACGAGCTCACCGGCCACGAGCGCTTTGCCGCGAAACCACCACATGTTCCTTTTCCGGGCGATCTTGCTCATGTGATATTCGATCGTGTCTCCGGGCAGCACCGGCTTGCGGAACTTCGCCTTGTCGATGGTAAGGAAGAATACCTTGGGGGCCGGATTTTCCTTGCTCTGCGACAGAATGCAGATGGCGCCCGCGGTTTGCGCCATGCCCTCGATCATAAGCACGCCGGGAAAGATCGGATCGCCGGGAAAATGGCCGAGGAACTGCGGCTCGTTGATGGTCACGTTCTTGATGCCGATCGCGGATTCATCGCCGCTCATGCTGATGATGCGATCGACCATCAGGAACGGATAACGGTGCGGTAGCGCCTTCAGAATGGTCGCGATGTCGGCCGCCTCGAGCGTGATCGCCGCCTCGCTCATGTGGAAGTCCTCATGAGCCTTCCTCGTGCTCCGCCGATTTGCCTGCACCGCTCGGCCGGGCCAGGCGCTCGAGCGCCGCCACCTCCCGGAAAAACTGCTTCACGGGCTTGGCCGGCGCCCCAACCCAGCGCGCCCCCGCCGGAGCATCATGCATGACGCCGGCTTTCGCCCCCAGCGCCGTGCCGGCCCCGATCGTCACGTGATCGGCGATACCCACCTGCCCGCCCGTCATGACATTGTCTCCGATGACGGCGCTGCCCGATATGCCGGTTTGCGATGCAAGAACGCAGCGCCTGCCGATCAGCACATTGTGGGCGATCTGTACGAGATTGTCGATCTTTGTGCCCTCGCCGATCACAGTATCGCTCATCGCGCCCCGATCGATCGTGGTGTTGGCGCCAATCTCGACATCGTCCTGGATGATGACGCGGCCGATCTGCGGAACCTTGAGATGGCCGGCCGCCCCCATCAGGTAGCCGAAACCGTCCTGACCGATCCGGCAGCCAGGATGAACGATCACCCGGTCGCCGATCAGGGCATGCATGATCGAGACGGCGGGTCCGATCGCGCAATCGCGGCCGATGTGCACGTTCGGCCCGATGACCGCGCCTGAACCGATGACGGTGCCCGCTCCGATCTCGGCGCGCGGTCCGATCACGGCGCCCGGGTCGATCGTGACACCGTTCTCCAGACGTGCGGTCGGGTGCACGAGCGCGCCGGCGGCGACACCATTCGCATCGAACAGCGATGACGGATGCAGCGCATCGGGAAACAGCGTGCGGGAGACCTCGACGAAGGCGCGATAAGGCGCGCCGGCGCAGAGCACGCTCACGCGCCCGGGCAGGACATGGGCCAGCCGCTCCGTCGTCAAGCAGGCTCCGGCGGCGCAACCGGAGGCCTGATCGGCGAATTTGGCGCTATCGAGAAAGCACAGGTCGCCGGGGGCGGCGCGATCGAGCGCGGCAATGCCGGTGATGCGCCGCTCGAGCTCAGCGCCGCGCCGCGGTTCGGCCCCGGTGAGCGCAACGATCTCGCCCAGCGTGAGGCCCGATCGCCGTTGAAAGAAGAACGCCTCGGTCATGCGACCTTCGTCCCGGCCCGGCCGGCCCCGCCGCGGTCAGAAGCTCGCGCCGCCGCCGAAGCGGAATATCTGCGTCTTGTCGTAGCTGCGTTTCGTGATCGGATAGGCGAGATCGAAGCGCAGAGGTCCAAAAGGCGACGCCCAGATCAAGCCGACGCCG
>DASZKX010000374.1:0-2763 GCA_035552735.1 Xanthobacteraceae bacterium | reverse complement strand
TCGACCGTCACCGGCTTGGTGATGATGCCCTGCTTGACGGCGTGACCGATCAGCTCCTCGATGACTGCCCGGTTGGGGGCGATGCCGTAGGGCAGCGGATCGCCGGTGATCTGCATCACGCGCTTGTGCAGCTCGTCGATCTCGGTCGGCTTCTCGATGCGGCCGGCCCGCAGGCGATCGAGATAAACGTTCTTGCTGGCCGCGAACGCGTCGAACACATCGGCGGCGAGCTGCGGATGGGCGGCGAGAAGCTCGTTCTTGATCACCACGGTGTGATTGATCGGGTAGAGGCCACGCCGGCGCAGCGCCGCGAGCCCGGTCTCGAACGCATCGGGGATGAGCGGCCTCACGTCGGGGGAGTCGACCTCGACCCCGATGGCGGCCGCAAGCTCGCCTTTGGCCAGCATCTCCCCCATCTTCTGGCCGGGCTCGATCGGCACCACATTGGCGGGCGGACGATATTCGGCCACGTGCTCGTCGCCGGAGAGCACCCAGGTGATCTTGCTCAGGTCGACGCCATATTCCTGCTGCAGGATGCCCCGCGCCCATACCCCGGTGGTGACCGTGTAGCCGCGATTGACGCCGACCCGCTTGCCCTCGAGGTCCTTGGGGGTGCGGATGCCGGAATTGGTGTTGGCCAGGATCGCTCCATGGTGAAAGGCGCGCACCAGGAAAACCGGCACCGCCGTCATCGGCTTGCCGTAGGCCCGGGCGCAAATATAGGTGGTGATCGCCATCTCGCAGATGTCGAACTCGTTGCCCCGCACCATACGGCGGAACGCGGCGATGAGCGGATCGACCTCGACGAAATCGAACGCGAAGCTGCGCGGCTTGACGGACCCATCCTTGAGGGCCTGATTGTTGCCCTGCGTGCGGGTGACGGTTTTGAGCTTGGGTCCGGCCATGGGGGGTCTCTGAAAGAGCGAATGGCGAATGGCGAATAGCGAATAGGGAAGAAGCGAATGGCGAGCGAACGAATAGGCGGTTTGCTATTCGCTATTCACCACTCCCTATTCGCTCACTCTCACACCGTTGTCTGGGCTACGCCGGGACGTGCCGTGAGGGCTTCCTTGGCGGCGTCCTTGAAGGCCTGGTCGGGCGGCAGCACCACCGAGGCCGAGCGCACCTTGTGGTGCTCGGGATCGACGCCGGGCGGAACGACGCCCTTCTCGACCAGCGCCTTGGCGGCCCGCAGGAGACGGTGGCGCGCCATGATGATGCCGTTGTCGGTGGAGACCAGGTTCTCCTTGGTGCGGTCGCAGATCGGCCCCATGCTTTCCTGCAGCGAGGCGTCCTGGCTGGCGAAGCCGGCGACGCCGCTGAAGGTCTCGCCGGCCTTCTGGGCGGCACGGTCCATCAGATAATCGTTGTCCTTGTTGGCGATCGGCCGATAGGTGCCGGGCACGTATTTGCAATGCACGCCGGCGCCGGCCCGCATGGCATCGACCTCGCGCGCGGAAAGCGCGCGCACCGGATGGTAGTCGTAGGTCCAGGCCCAGCAGCTCAGGTCGTCGATCGGAATCCAGAAATGGCCGTGGATCGGATGATCGGCGCGCGGCGGGATCATGGTGAAGGTCGGCATCACCCAGGGGGTGATGCGCCAGTAATAGTTGCCGTTCTCGGCATTGCGGCGCGCCCCGATGAAGAGCCCGCCGGGCTGCTCCACGACCTCGAAATGCGGCCGCATGTCGCTCAAATTGTATTCGTTGCCCTTGGCGCCCTTGAACAGCGGGTCGGAACCGAGGTCGCCGCGATGCAGGAAGGAGACGTGACTCGAGTCGATCCCGCCCTCCATGGCCTGCAGCCAGTTGCTGTCCTGCAGCCGCTTGGAGATGAAGGTCTGCTCGGTCGCGACGGTGGCGAATTCCCACTCCGGTAGCGGCGGCTGCTTCTCGGGCGGCCCCATATAGGTCCACAGCACCGGGCCGCGCTTCACCAACGGATAGGACTTGAGCTTGATCTTCTGGCAGAAGCCGGATTCAGCCGGCTCGGAGGGAACATCGATGCATTGGCCGGTCGTGTCGTATTTCCAGCCATGGTAGGGACAGCGCAGACCGTTCTGCTCGTTGCGGCCGAACCACAGCGAGACGCCGCGATGGGCGCAGAACTCGTCGATCAGGCCGTAGTTCCCGTTGGTGTCGCGAAAGGCGAGCAGGCGCTCGGACAGCATCTTGACCCGCACCGGTGGGCACTCGTTCGCCGGCAGCTCCGCCGCCATGAGGGCCGGCAGCCAGTAGCTGCGGAACACCTGGCCCATCGGGGTACCGGGACCGGTCTGGGTCAACAGGTCGTTCTGTTCTTTTTTCAGCATTCGATCGTTCCATAAGCCGCGGCCGGCGACCCTTTGATCAAGCCGGCGATTTCGAGATTGGCCTCACACCCAAAGTAGGCGTTTGCGCTCCCTTCGACAAGTCGCGGGAGGCGGACCCATGGCGGATCCACGAGCGCCCAAGCCCCTCACCCCTGGCGAGTAGCGAGTAGGGAGTAGCGAATAGTGAAGGCAAAAATTCGGGACTTATTCCCCATTCGCTATTCGCCACTCGCTATCCGCGACCTGAAATCTAGCAGCACTCGCACCCGCCCCCCTCGATTTCGGCCAGCGCGTTCTTGAGCCAGGCCGGTGGCAGGTCGTCGGCCACCACCTCCGTCAGCGGCTTGAACACCTTGAAATGATGCCGGATGTCGGTCCCGGTCCAAAACGCCACCACGGTCTCCAGCGGCGGGCAGCCCGGCACCGCGCAGGTGACCTCCGCCACCATGACG
>DASZKX010000373.1:0-2216 GCA_035552735.1 Xanthobacteraceae bacterium | reverse complement strand
ATGTCGCCGGGCCTTCCGAGCAGATAGCCCTGCGCCTCGTTGCAAAGCTCGCTTTCGAGAAATTCGAGCTCGGCTGCCGTCTCGACGCCCTCCGCCAGCACCGGAAGACGCAGTGCGCGGCCGAGGCCGAGCACCGAGCGCACGATGGCGGCCGCCTGATCGTTGACATTGACCGACTTGATGAAGGAGCCGTCGATCTTGATCTTGTCGAACGGAAAGGCGCGCAGGTTGGAGAGCGACGAGTAGCCGGTGCCGAAGTCGTCCATCGCGATCCGGACCCCGAGTATCTTGATCCGCCGCAGCGTCGCCAGCGCGCGATTGAGGTCGCGCACCAACGCCGTCTCGGTGACCTCCAGCTCCAGCTGCCCGGGGGCGAGCCCGGTCTCGAACAGGATCTCGTGCACCACATGCGCGAAATTCGCGTTGTGGATTTGTACCGCCGAGACGTTGACCGCGACCGTCAAGGGTTGGGTCCAGCCAGCCGCTTCCCTGCAAGCCGCCCGCAGCACCCACTCGCCGATTTGGAGAATGATGCCGCTCTCCTCCGCCACCGGGATGAACTCGGCGGGTGGAATTTCCCCCCGCGTCGCATGCTTCCAGCGCAGCAAAGCCTCGAAGCCGATGACCTTGCCGTCATGGATGTCCTTCTGCGGCTGGTAGACCAGCCGCAACTCTCCCCTCGGAATCGCATTGCGCAGGTCGTGCTCGAGAAGACGCCGATCGCGGACGGCGGCGCCCATCGAGGCTTCGAAGAATCGATAGGTACCCCGTCCCTCGTTCTTGGCGCGGTAGAGCGCGGTATCGGCGTGCGAGAGCAGGGCATGCCGATCGGTGGCATCGTCCGGACATATCGCGATTCCGATGCTGGTGGAGATTGGCCGATCGGCCTCGGAGCTCTCTCGCGTGGCGTTCAGAGCTTCCAGGATGCTTTCGGCGATGCGCCCGGCCACCCCCGGGTTGGAAAGGCCGGGCACCATGACGGCGAACTCGTCGCCGCTCAAACGCGCCAGCATCTGGTTCTCGTCGAGCACGCCCGCAATTCGCTTGGCGACGGCCTGCAGCGCCGCGTCGCCGGCGGCGTGTCCGAACAGGTCGTTGACCTCCTTGAAGCGGTCGAGGTCGAGACACAGGACGGCGAGCCGCCCGCCCACCTCCAGGGTCGATTCGATTTCCTGATCCAGCCGCTTGTTGAACGTGCTGCGGTTGGGAATTCCGGTCAGCGAGTCGTGGTGCGCCAGAAAGCGGATATGCTGCTCCGCCTGCTTGCGCGCCTGCAAGTCGCGGACCGCGATGGCGTGATGCGGCTTGCCGCCGTAGTCGACCGGACGCAGGATCAATTCGACCGGTGTCCGGGAGCCGTCGGCATGGAGCAAATCGCCCTCGACCGGCTGATTCGGCCGCTCGAACAGCTTCAAGCGCGTGCCTTCGTCGGGAAAGCACTGCTCCAGCTTCGCACCGGTAATGGATTCCGCCGGCGATCCGATCAGATGTGCAAAGCTGTCGTTGACCGTAACGATGGCGTCGCCTTCGCAGACCAGCAGCCCCTCGACGGCGGCGTTGGCGAGGCCCCGCATGCGATCGAACTCGAGCTCCGCTCGTCGCCGATCCCGCATCTCGATCGCTACGCCGGCGAGCGCCAGGACGATGATGATGAAGCTCGCGAGCGCGACCGCAATCGCCAACCAGCCCGACGGCAGCGCCGTCGCGGAGAATTCGATCGTCGGATCAGGCACGATCGAGGCCGCACCCATGGCGGTGAAATGGAGGCTGCAGATCGCGACGGTCAACAGCAACGCGCCGAGGACTTTCCATTTCAGCCCGTCGCCCCGCAGCCCAACTGGCAATGCGAGCGCGCCGATCAGGGAGCCCAGAGCGATCGAGGTCAGCACCAGGGTCGGATCCCAGACGATCCGTCCCTGGATCTCGAATGCCGCCATGCCGGTGTAGTGCATGGCCGCGATGCCGCCGCCGACCATGGCGCCGCCAAGCCAGGCGCCTGCCCGCAAGCTCCCCATCACGGCAACCGCCAAGCCCATGCCGGTGAGGAAAATTGCGGCAATCAACGAGAAGATGGTTAGCGCAATATTGTAGGCGGTCGGGAGTCCCGGCGAGAATGCCAGCATGGCGATGAAATGCGTCGCCCAAATTCCTGATCCGGTCGAGGTCGCGGAGACCGCCAGCCAAATGAGACGCATATGGCCGCTCGACCGGCGGAC
>DASZKX010000372.1:0-2656 GCA_035552735.1 Xanthobacteraceae bacterium | reverse complement strand
ATACCTCGATCCCGGAGCGTCGTCCTACGAGACACGCTACCGCACGCGAGTGGTCAACAATCTGCACCGGCGTGCCAAGGCATTCGGTTTTGTTCTCCAGCCCATGGAGCCAAAAGCTGGTGCTGCCGTTTCTTAGGAATCATTTGGAAACGCAGGAGGCCAACCATGTCGGAGGCAAGCTCGACGGCTGCGACCGCCATCACGGCGGCTTTCATCCTCATGCTGACGATCGGCGGCCCGCGGGCGGCCGATGACGCCAAGTATCCCAACTGGAAGGGCCAGTGGAGCCGCCTCCTCGTGCCGGGGGTGGGAGGGCAGGGGGCCTTCGACCAGACCAGGTTCTGGGGCCGCGGACAGCAAGCGCCTCTGACCCCGGAGTATCAAAAGGTCTGGGAAGACAGCATGGCCGACCAGGCCAAGGGTGGGCTCGGCAATTATCCGCCCGCGACCTGTCATCCGGGCGGCATGCCGCGCATGATGTATTTCGGGGCGCAGGAATACATCATCACGCCGCAGGTCACCTACATCCTGGTCGGCGGCGGCGTCGATCAGCATCGGCGCGTCTTCACCGACGGGCGCGACTTTCCGGCCGATATCGAGCCGACCTACCAGGGCTATTCGATCGGCCGCTGGATCGACCGGGACGGCGACGGCCGCTACAGCGTGCTTTCGGTCGAGACCCGCGGTCCCTTCAAGGGTCCGCGCGCCTTCGACGCCAGTGGCCTGCCGCTGCACGCCGACAATCAATCGATCTTCAAGGAGCGGTTCCATCTCGACCCGGCCGATCCGAGCATCTTGCACGACGAGATCACCGTAATCGACCATGCGCTGTCGCGGCCGTGGAGCGCTGATCGGCGCTACACGCTCGATCCGGACCCGAGCGCGCAATGGCCCGAGGTGTTTTGCGTCGAGAGCAACGTGAATGTGGTCATCGGCAAGGAGAACTATGTCAAAAGCGCCGATGGCTATTTGATGCCCACCAAGAAGGACCAGGCGCCGCCGGATTTGAGATATTTCAAGCAGCCGCAGAAGTGACGGTCTTCAGCTCTCCACCACCAGCTCGACCCGGTCGGCCGCGAAGCGGGCGCGGCTGGTCAGGATCGGTGTGCCGCTCATCGTGACATTGATGCTGTCCACGATGAGAATCGCACGCCCGGGCACGAGGTGAAGCCGTTCCGCATCGAGCGCGTCGGCCGCCGCCGCCGTGACGCGGGTCGATTGCCGGCGGTAGTCCTTGATGCCGAAATGCGCGAGCGTGGCGGTGATTGAACGGCTGGCGCGAAACACTCGCGCCGCATCGGCGGCGCGCGCGGCCGGCAGCCAACTGGTCGTCGAGCAGATCGGCACCCGGTCGGCGCTGCGCAGGATTTCCAGACGAACCACCGCGTCCCCGACCTCAAGGCCGAGCTGCCGGGCGATATCGGGCGACGCACGCTCGCTGCCATGCCCGATGAGACGGCCTCCTGGATCGCGGCCGGCCGATCCCACGATCTCGGAAAACCGCGTGCGCGCTCCGATCGGGTAGGCCAGGCGGCTGCGTTCCACATAAGTCCCGCTGCCGCGCTCGGCGTGCACGAGGCCGCGCGCGGTCAGCTCCGCCAGCGCGCGCCGCACCGTATGCCGATTGACGCCGAAACGCGCCGCGATCTCGACCTCGCCCGGGAGCCGCTCGCCGGCCGCATGGGTGCCGAGCGCGATCGCCTGCTCGAGATCATCAGCGATCCGCCGCCACAAGGTGACGCCTTGCGCGGGCGCTGCCGGCGCTTTGCGCCGCGGCTTCATCGAATCTCTCCCGCTGAAGGCGGGCGGGTGGCGCCCAACGGGTCCGACCCTTGGTCGGCCTGATGAGAGGCTCCGGCGCCGGGTGGAGGTCCGGTCTTCCGGCCGCCGATGCGGCCATGGTCGTTGGTCATCAGTTGGTCATCAAGGCGTCATTGAAATGGCGTTTAGAGTTGTCTAGTACTATAGACAACTTTGGCTCCGCTTCAAGCGGCGCGTGCCTCAACCCCGATGTCCATGCCGCCCGTGTCCGATCCTCTCGCCCCTGACACCGCCCCCCGCCGCGCCGCCATGGCGCTGCTGGCGCAGGCGCATGCAGGCGAGATCCAGCAAGGCCTCGCGGCGCTGGCCGATCCCCTGCGCTATGTCGAGCTGCGGCCGGTCGCGACCGGGCTCGTCATGGTACGCGGCCGCATCGGCGGCGATGGCGCTCCCTTCAATCTCGGCGAGGCGACGGTCACGCGCGCGGCCGTGCGCATGGATTCGGGCGAGGTGGGCTTTTCCTATTCGCTGGGCCGCGACCATGCCAAGGCGCGCCTTGCCGCCGTGTGCGACGCGCTCTGGCAAAGCGAGAGTCGACGCGCCGCCATCGAGCGGCACGTGCTGGCGCCCGTCCGGCTGCGCCTCGAGCGCGAGCGCACCGCGCAGCGCGAGCAGGCGGCCGCCACCCGCGTCGATTTCTTCACCCTGGTTCGTGGTGAGGATTGACGATGCTGGCCCCCGCCTTCGACGATCCGGCTTTGGCGAGCCAGGCGGTGTTCCGCACCGTCATGGAGGCGATGGCGCGTCCCGGCCTGCCGCGGACGCTGCCGTCCGGGCTCGCGGCGCCGCCGCCGCTCAGCCCGACCGCCGCCGCCATAGCGCTGACCCTGCTCGA
>DASZKX010000371.1:0-16780 GCA_035552735.1 Xanthobacteraceae bacterium | reverse complement strand
GTCGCGGCAACAACCGGATCGACAGCCTGCGCAACATCATGCGCGATCCGCGCGTCGCCCTGCTGTTCCTGATCCCGGGCATCGGCGAGACCATCCGGGTCATCGGCTCCGCCGCGCTCTCGATCGATCCGGACTTGCTGGGGAGCTTCTCGGTCAACGGCAAGCTGCCGTGCTGCGTGATCGTGATCACGGTCGAGCGCGTGTTCTATCAATGCACCAAGGCCATCGTGCGCTCGAAGCTGTGGGACCCGGCGCGGCATGTGGATCGCGCGAGCCTGCCGACCACCGGCGCGATCCTGGCCGCCCAAACGGCCGGACGCCTGGGCGGCGCAGCGCACGACCGCGGCCAGCTCGAGCGCACCATGGCGAAGCTGTATTGAAAGAATTGTGCTCGTAGGCGCGCCCCTTGTGGGCGCCCGCCGCAAGGCCCAGGCGGCCACAAAGGCCGCCCCTACGCGACCGGCGCGAGCGCCTCCTCCCGCCATCCGCATGCTTGCAGCCGCTCCATCATCCGGGGCGGCACCGGCGCGCTCACCCGGATCGGCTCGCGCTTGCGATAGAGCGGCACCACGATCTCGCGGGCGTGGAGTTGCAGCCCTGGCCCTCCCGTGCGCGCTGCGGTGCCGTAGATCGGGTCCCCTACGATCGGCCAGCCCATGGCGGCGCAGTGGACCCGCAGCTGATGGGTGCGGCCGGTCAGCGGCTCGAGCGCAAGCCAAGTTGAATTCGCGCCACCGGCTGAAGCCGGCGACCGCCCCATTACCTTCCAGGCGGTCGCTGCCGGCTGTCCTTGCGGATCGGGCTTCATCCACCAGCCGCGGGTGTCGTCCAGGCGGCCGAGCGCCAGATCGATGCGGCCGGCATCCTGGGGCGGGCCGCCTTCGACTATTGCCCAATAGGTCTTGCCGATCACGCCGCTCTTGAACAGCCGGCCGAGCTCGGCCAGCGCCTTGCGGTGGCGCCCGAGCGCCAGGCAACCGGAGGTGTCGCGGTCGAGCCGATGCGCCAGCGCCGGCGACCGCGGCAGCCCGAAGCGCAGCGCGTCGAAATGATCCTCCAGGCTCTCGCCGCCCTTGGGCCCGCGATGCACCGGCATGCCGGCCGGCTTGTCGATCACCAGCATCAGGGCATCGCGATAGAGCAGCCGACCCACCATCTCTTCCGGTGTCATGGTGAAACCGCTATCACGGCCCCCCTCGTTGTCTCGCTCCCTTTCACTCCCCCTTTCGGGTCGGGGCAAGGGAATCCCGCGGCAGCTCCGCCGTCCGCTCCCCCTTAGCACCTGAAAGATCCCCCGATGGCAGCGCAGAATTGGTGGCAGCGGCTCAACAGCAGGCTCAAGCGCACCTCCGCGGCCATCGCAGGGGCCATCTCCGATCTCGCCTCCAAGCGCAAGCTCGATGCCGCCATGCTCGAGGAGATCGAGGAGGTGCTGATCCGCGCCGATCTCGGCGTCGAGCTGGCCGCCAAGATCGCGGCCGCCATCGGGGAGGGGCGCTACGACAAGATGATCACGGCCGATGAGGTCAAGGCGGTGCTGGCCAGCGAGGTCGAGAAGGTGCTGCTGCCGGTCGCCAAGCCCCTGGTGGTGGGTCCGCAGCGGCCATTCACCATCCTGGTGGTCGGCGTCAACGGCTCCGGCAAGACCACCACCATCGGCAAGCTGGCGGCGCAGTTTCACGCCGAGGGCCGCAAGGTGATGCTGGCGGCCGGCGACACCTTCAGGGCTGCCGCCATCGAGCAGCTCAGGATCTGGGGCGAGCGCGCGCATGCGCGCGTCATCGCACGCACCGCCGGCAGCGACGCGGCCGGGCTGGTGTTCGAGGCCTTCGAGACCGCGCGCCGCGAGGGCGCCGACGTGCTGTTGGTCGATACCGCCGGCCGCCTGCAGAACAAGGCCGTGCTCATGGAGGAGCTGCACAAGATGGTGCGGGTCTTGAAGAAGATCGATCCGGCGGCCCCGCATGCGGTCCTGCTCGTGCTCGACGCCACCGTCGGACAGAACGCATTGTCGCAGGTCGAGATCTTTCACCGGATCGCCGGCGTCACCGGGCTCGCCATGACCAAGCTCGATGGCAGCGCGCGCGGCGGAATTCTGGCCGCGATCGCGGCCAAGCACGCGCTGCCTGTGCATTTCATCGGGGTCGGCGAAGGCATCGAGGATCTCGCCCCGTTCGAGGCCAAGGATTTCGCGCGCGCCATTGCGGGGATCGACGATTGAATCGATGACAAGTCCGCGAGTTCGCGCTAAATCCCGCCCATGACCAGCAATCTGACCCGCAAGCCCCAGCTCAACCCGGCCCTCAAGCTCGTGCTCGACCTCGGGCCGTTGCTCGTGTTCTTTGCCGCCAATTCACGCTTCGGCATCTTTGCCGCGACCGGCGCGTTCATGGCCGCCATCGTGATCGCACTCGCGGTCGCCTATGCGCTCACCCGGCATTTGCCGATCATGCCGCTGGTCACCGCGATCGTGGTGGTGGTGTTCGGCACCCTTACGCTGGTGCTGCACGACGAGCTCTTCATCAAGGTCAAGCCGACCCTCATCTATGTGCTGTTCGGCGGCGTGCTGCTGGCCGGGCTCGCCTTCGGCAAGTCGCTGCTCGGAATCGTGTTCGATTCCGTTTTCCATCTGACCGAGGAGGGTTGGCGCAAGCTGACGCTACGCTGGGCGCTGTTCTTCCTCGCGCTCGCGGTGCTCAACGAGATCGTGTGGCGCACCCAGACGACGGACATCTGGGTCGACTTCAAGGTCTTCGGCGTCCTGCCGCTGACCTTCCTGTTCGCCGCCTTGCAGTATCCGCTCTTGGAAAAATACGCGGCGCCCCAAGAGGCGCCGGCGGAGCCCGCCCAGATCGCCGAATAAGCCAAGCCGGCCGGCGCCGAAAGAGCGCCTCAGCCGCCGGCCGCGATGGCCTTCTCGATCTCCGGCTTGAGCACGGCCTCGAGATTTTCCGGCGTGATCGGACCGATCAGCTTGTAGGCGATATGGGCGTCGCGACCCACCACGAACGTTTCCGGCACCCCGTAGACGCCCCATTCGATCGCGGCGCGGCCGTTCTCGTCGGCCCCGTTGGCCGCGAACGGGTCGCCGTAACGGCCGAGAAAACGCCGCGCATTGTCGGCCTGGTCCTTGTAGTTGATGCCGACCACGCGGATGCGCTTGTCCTGCGCGAGCTGCACCAGGAGCGGCGCCTCGTCGTGGCAAGGCACGCACCACGAAGCCCACACGTTGAGAACCGAGACCCCGCCCCGGAACGCGGTCGGGTCGAGGCCCGGCACCGGCGTGCCCTCGCGCGCCAATCCGGCGACCGGCGGCAGCGCGGTCTGCGGCGCCGGATGGCCGATCAGGGCGGAGGGAATCTGCGAGGGATCGCCGGCACTGAGCCGGATGACGAACAACGCCGCCAGCCCGAAGAAAAAGACCAGCGGAATGAGCACCACCAACCGGCGGCGTCCGACCTTTGCGGTATCCTCAGCTGCAGCCACGGTGAATTGCCTCCACGCCTGAACCACATGCCTGCGGAACTAAGTCCGGGGCAGGCCTTCTCCTGAAAAGCTCGCGGTGCGTTCCGATCGGCGCTTCAGGCCGCGCGCCTCGAGCTCGGCGAGGCTGCGGGTCTGCCGCCGATGATCGACCACGATCCAAACGGTCATGACGGTGACGATCACGGCCGCGAACCCGTAGGCGATCTCGATGAAACCGGCATGGGGCCCAAGATCCACGATCAGATCCATGATCAATGTCCGCCCGCCGCGTCGGCCTGCATCATGAGCAGCGTGCGCACGCGCCGGCGCATGATCTCGTTGCGCATGGCGGCGAGATGCAAGGTGAAGAACAACAGCGTGAAAGCAAGCGCCATGATGAAGAGCGGGACCAGCAGCGATGAATCGATGGTCGAGCCGCCGACCCGGAACACCGAGGCCGGCTGATGCAGCGTGTTCCACCAATCGACCGAGAATTTGATGATCGGCAGATCGAGCGCCCCGACCAGGGTGAGGACCGCGGCTGCCCGCGCGGCGCGGCCCGGATCATCGATCGTGCGCCACAGAGCGATCACGCCGAGATACATCAGAAACAGCACCAGCTCTGAGGTCAGCCGCGCGTCCCAGACCCAGTAGGTGCCCCACATCGGGCGGCCCCACAGCGATCCGCTGACCAGGCAGAGCAGCGTGAATGCGGCGCCGAGCGGGGCCGCCGTCTTGGCGGCGACGTCGGCCAGGGGATGGCGCCACACCAGCGTGCCGAGCGCCGCCAGGCTCATCAATCCCCAGGCCATCATGCCGAGCCAGGCGGCCGGCACGTGGATGAACATGATCTTGACGGTGGCGCCTTGCTGGTAGTCATCGGGCGAAAAATAGCTCCGCTCCAGGCCGAACGCGAACGCCACCACGGTCGCGGCGCCGAGCCAAGGCAGCACGCTATCGATGAGCGCGCGAAAGCGCGTCGGGTTGGCGAGATCGATCAGGGCCATGGCGAGATGCTCCTAGAGCATTATCAGGAAAATGCCCGCCCTCGCCAACGGATCCGGCCAAAGGCCGGCCCGATGATAAGCTCCGGCGGGGGTGGCATCCGGTTTTCCGTCCAAAACAGCGGCCACGCAAAATGTCAGAGCGGGTTCGGCTTCCGGCCAATGTGAAACCGCTCTGGTTCGCGTATCCGCATGTGCTTTCGATGCCGGTGTGTCAACAGCATGGCTTTCGGACCCGAGCCGTTCAATACCGCTGCCTTCACTCCATGGCGTGTCGTAGCGCCGCAGCGGCCGCGAAAGTGCCGACCACGATGCTCATCAAAGCGAGCCCGCACAGAATGCTGAACGGCGTCCCGAACCTGACCGGGCCCACGATGGCGGCATTGGAGGCCGCCACCCCGAAGATGAGCACCGGGATGGTCAGCGGCAGGACCAGGACCGCGACCAGGAGGCCGCCGCGGCGCAGCGCCACCGTGATGGCGGCGCCGATCAGGCCGATGAAGGTCAGCGCCGGGGTCCCGACCAAGAGGGTGAGGGCGACCGCCCCGGTCGCGGCGGGCTCGAGGTTGAGGAGCAATCCCAGAAGCGGCGTCGCGATCACCAAGGGCAGGCCGGTGGTCAGCCAATGGGCGACCCCTTTGATGGCGACGGTGAGCTCGAGCGCCACCCGGGCGGTCAGGATCAGATCGAGGGAGCCGTCCTCATGATCGATCGCCAGCAGCCGGTCGAGGGTCAGGAGGCTCGCCAGGAGCGCGCCGATCCACAGGATCGCGGGGCCGACACGCGCCAATAACGCCAGGTCCGGCCCCATGGCGAACGGCACAAGGGTGACCACGATCAGGAAGAACAGCACCCCGATCAAGGCGCCGCCGCCCACCCGGACGGCGAGCCGGACGTCGCGGACGAACAGGGCCGCAAGCGGGCTCATCGCGATCCTCGCGGCCGGCAGAGACTCACTGTCCGTGGGCTCACCGCGGATCTCCCAATCTCAGCTCCTTGGTGGCCCCGAGCCCGATCGGGCCATGGGCGGCCGCAATGATCAGCCCGCCGCCCGCCAGGTGCTGTCCCATGAAGCCCGCAAGGCGGGCTTGGGCGGCGGTGTCGAGCGCGGTGGTGGGTTCGTCCAGCAGCCAGATCGGTCGCTGGATGGCGATCAGCCGGGCGAGCGAGAGGCGGCGGCGCTGACCGGCCGAAAGATAGGCGGCCGGCAGGTGCGCGATGCCGTCGAGGCCGACCGCAGCGAGCGCGGCGGCGGTGCCTTCGCGGGCGCCCAGGAAGTCCGACCAGAAGGCGAGGTTCTCCGCGACCGTGAGCGATGGCTTGAGGGCGTCCTGGTGGCCGAGATAGTGGACTTGCTCCCCGATGGTGAGCTCCAGATTCCCGCCCTCCAGGCTAAGCGTGCCGCCGGAGCGTGGCACCAGCCCCGCCAGCAGCCGCAGCAGCGAGGATTTGCCGACCCCATTGGGGCCCAGCACCACCAGGGCTTCCCCGGCCCCGACCGTAAAGTTCAGTCCCTTAAAAACTTGCCGGCCCCCCCGGAAGCAGGCGAGATCCGACCCAAAAAAGCGCATCAGAAGCCCCCGCCACCCCGGTCCGAGCCCGGCCTATCCCGGAGATCGGAGAAAAACATGTGGGCAAGTCGGCAACGCCGGCCCGCCTTGCCCCGGCTGCACCCCCGAAAGACCGCTAACGGCCCGCTATCTGCACGCCACGACGTTGACAAGTGTTGATTATCTGGAACCCAGGAAAAAAAGAACTTATAAGCCAGAACCATCCGGGCCTATTTTGCGCAACCTCGCGGAGATCGCGGCCGGCGATTACAGGGGGGCGCTGGTATCATGGTGCCGCGCCAAAAGGCGTGGTGCAAGAACGGCTTCAATCCGGTCGGATGGGGGATGAACGAAAATGACTTCGCTCGACAGCTTCAAGTGCCTCAAGACTCTCAAGGTCGGAACCAAGACTTACGCCTATTACAGCCTGCAGGCGGCCGAGAAAAATGGCCTCAAGGGAATTTCCCGCCTACCGGTCTCGCTCAAGGTGCTGTTGGAAAATCTCCTGCGCAACGAGGATGGCCGCACCGTCACCAAGGAAGACCTGCAGGGCGTGGCGGCCTGGCTCAAGACCAAGACCTCGGAGCGCGAGATCGCGTTTCGTCCGGCGCGCGTCCTGATGCAGGATTTCACCGGCGTGCCGGCGGTGGTCGATCTCGCCGCCATGCGCGACGCCATGAAGAAGCTGGGCGGCGACCCTAAGAAGATCAATCCGCTCGTGCCGGTCGACCTCGTCATCGATCATTCGGTGATCATCAATTTCGCCGGCAGCAACGCCTCGTTCAAGAAGAACGTCGAGGAAGAATACAAGCAGAACCAGGAGCGTTATGAATTCCTCAAATGGGCGCAGCGCTCGTTCGAGGATCTGCGCGTCGTCCCGCCCGGGACCGGCATCTGCCATCAGGTCAATCTCGAATATCTGGCGCAGACCGTGTGGACCAGGAAGGAGAAGCTCAAGATCGACGGCAAGCCGGTGCAGATGGAGCTCGCTTATCCGGACACGCTGGTGGGCACCGATTCCCACACCACGATGGTCAACGGCCTGGCGGTGCTGGGCTGGGGGGTCGGCGGCATCGAGGCGGAAGCCGCCATGCTCGGCCAGCCCTATTCGATGGTGCTGCCCGAGGTGATCGGGGTGAAGCTCACCGGCAAGCTCAAGGAAGGTGTCACCGCGACCGACCTCGTCCTCACCGTCACCCAGATGCTGCGCAAGCGCGGCGTGGTGTCCAAGTTCGTCGAGTTCTTCGGCGCCGGCCTCTCCAATCTTTCGATCGCGGACCGCGCCACCATCGGCAACATGTCGCCGGAATATGGCGCGACCTGCGGCTTCTTCCCGGTCGATGACGACACCCTGCAGTATCTGCGCGACACCGCCCGCGCGAGCGATCGCATCGCGCTGGTGGCGGCCTATGCCAAGGCGCAGGGCATGTTCCGCACCAAGACCACCGCTGATCCCATCTTCACCGACGTGCTCAAGCTGGAATTGTCGCAGGTCGAGCCCTCGCTCGCCGGGCCCAAGCGCCCGCAGGACCGCGTCGCCCTGAAGGATCTCAAGCACAGCTTTGCCGCGTCATTGGACAAGGAATTCGGCAAGGGCGCCGAGATGGGCAAGCGGCTGCCGGTCGAGGGCCGCAACCACGACCTCGGCCACGGCGACGTGGTGATCGCGGCGATCACGTCGTGCACCAACACCTCGAATCCGAACGTCATGATGGGGGCCGGGCTGTTGGCGCGCAAAGCCGCCGCCAAGGGGCTGACCGTCAAGCCCTGGGTCAAGACCTCGCTGGCGCCCGGCTCGCAGGTGGTCGCCGAATATCTGAACAAGTCCGGATTGCAGACCGACCTCGACAAGCTCGGCTTCAATTTGGTGGCCTTCGGCTGCACCACCTGCATCGGCAATTCGGGCCCGCTGGCGCCCGAGATCTCCAAGACCATCAACGATCACGATTTAGTGAACGCCGCGGTCCTGTCCGGCAATCGCAACTTCGAGGCGCGGGTCAATCCCGATGTGCGGGCAAACTACCTCGCCTCGCCGCCGCTGGTGGTCGCCTACGCGCTCGCCGGCTCCATGCAGGTCGACCTCAACCGCTCGCCGCTCGGCACCGACAAGGCCGGCAAGAAGGTGTTCCTCAAGGACATCTGGCCGAGCAACCGCGAGATCGCGTCTTTCGTCGCCAAGAACATCACCAAGCAGATGTTCACCAAGAAGTACGGCGACGTGTTCAAGGGCGATGCGCTGTGGCGCAAGATCAGCGTCAAGGGCGCGCTGACCTACGCGTGGGATTCGAAGTCGACCTACGTGCAGAACCCACCCTATTTCGTGGCCATGGGTCGCGCGCCGGCGGCCGTCACCGACATCGTCGACGCCCGCGTGCTCGGCTTGTTCCTCGACTCCATCACCACCGACCACATCTCGCCGGCGGGCTCGATCAAGCTCGATTCGCCGGCCGGCAAATACCTCGTGGCCCACAAGGTGAAGCCGCTCGACTTCAATCAATACGGCACCCGCCGCGGCAACCACGAGGTCATGCTGCGCGGCACCTTCGCCAATATCCGTCTCAAGAACCAGATGGTGCCGGGCGTCGAAGGCGGCGTCACGATCCACTATCCGTCGAAGGAACGGATGTCGATCTACGATGCGGCCATGCGTTACAAGAGCGAGAAGGTCCCGCTCGTGGTGTTCGCCGGCAAGGAATACGGCAGTGGTTCCTCGCGCGATTGGGCCGCCAAGGGGGTCAATCTCCTCGGCGTGCGGGCCGTCGTCACCCAGTCGTTCGAGCGCATCCACCGCTCCAACCTGATCGGCATGGGGGTGTTGCCGTTGGTGTTCGAGGAGGGCACCTCCTGGCAATCGCTCGGCCTCAAGGGCAGCGAGCAGGTCACCATCCGGGGGCTGCAAGGCGAGCTCAAGCCGCACCAGCGCCTGATGGCGGAGATCGTTGCCGCCGACGGCCGGCTGCGGCGCATCCCGCTCATCTGCCGCATCGATACGCTGGACGAGCTCGACTACTTCCGCAACGGCGGCATCCTGCAATACGTGCTACGCCACTTGTTGGCGGCATAGTGTCGTTCCGTCGGCCCGCCCCCCTCCCTCACCTCGAAGTGAGTGGCGGGTGATCGCGGGCCCGACTATCACTCTCGGTGACCGGTGGGTACCGCGGGAGGAGCCCACCGATGTCGGGGCTAGCTCGACATTGGTTTCACGTGCTGGTTTCATTTGCGGGTTCGTGGCGGGGCTCAGCGTTAGCCTTGGTGCGCCTGCGCGGCGAAGCTTAGCAGGTGAAGCCAAGCCGGTGGCCGGGAGGGTCGATATGGTGCGTGATTGCTTGGCATGCGCGATTGTGGTCGCATGCACCTCGGCTTCATTTTCATCATACGCAGGCGCCGAACCGCGTGCCGTCATCGAGCTGTTCACCTCGCAGGGCTGCTCATCCTGCCCCCCCGCCGACAAGCTGCTCAGCCAATTCGTCACGGATCCCTCGCTTATCCCGATCAGCCTGCCGATCGACTATTGGGATTATCTGGGTTGGAAGGACACCCTGGCGGATCCGCGCAACTCGGCCCGCCAGCGGGCCTATTCGCGCGTGCGCGGCGACCGCGAGGTCTACACCCCGCAGGTGGTGGTGAACGGCAGCGTGCATGCGCTGGGAAGCGACAAGGAGGCGATCGAAGCCGCGATCGCAATGAGCCGCAAGAACGGGATGACGCTCTCGCTGCCGGTCACCGTGAAGGTTGCGGACGGCCGCCTAGTGGTTAGCGTGCCGGGCGGTGGTGAAGGTCACTCACTGGCGGAAGTGTGGATCTGCGGGCTCGTCAAGGCCGCCACGGTCGCCATCGGGCGCGGCGAGAACCGCGGCAAGACCATCACCTACCACAACGTGGCGCAGCATTGGGTGCAACTCGGCACTTGGACCGGCAAGAGCGAGACCTGGAGCATGCCGATCCAGGAATTCGACGAAGGCACGGATGACGCGGCCGTGATGGTGCAGAGCGGCACGGTCGACAAGCCAAGCGCGATGTACGGCGCCGCCGTCACGGCACTGCATTAACCGGATATCGCTGCCGTTATTGATTTGTCATCGCCGGGCTTGTCCGGGCGATCTCGCTTAGGAACGCCCTGGGCCATGACAACTGAGAGACATCCGGCCAACAAAAAAGCCCGCCACATGGCTGGCTCGTCTCCAAACGGAGTTCCTCGGGCCCGATCCGCTCCAAACCCCGGGGGGCTGGGGGCTGAGGAATCCGGTGCTCGAACGCAGACCGGGCCCTGAGGCAACGGTCGCGTTTTTCGCATTTCAGCTTGGCGCGCGCTTGTTCGAATTCGGGCAGCATTATGATGTTATTGAAGAATCTGTGAGGCTGCCCGGTACCGGAGGACGGATGTCGACTGCCGCTGCGGCATCGAGGTCGATCCTGCCTCTTGCTCGCGCGCCCCTATGGCGCGATCATCCGTCAAACGACCATCATACCTGAAAGGAGGCGCCGCATGAGTCTTGGTCCAGGCGACAGCGAACCCAGCCAGCTCCGCGGGGACGCAGCCGCGGGCTCGGCGCCCCTCGTCCCCGCCAGCAAGGCCGCTTCCGGCCAGATCAAATTGCGCCAAGTCAAATTGAATCAAGTCAAATCGAGCCAGGTCAAGACGGGTCAGGTCACGACCCCCGGCACCCCAAACCAGATTTCGGCGAGCCAGGTGACGTTCGACCGTGCCGAGCTCAACCGTTTGCTCGGGCTCTATGGCCGCATGGTCGCGGCCGGCGAGTGGCGCGACTACGCCATCGATTTCATGAAGGACCGCGCCGTCTTCTCGGTTTTCCGCCGCGCCTGCGAGGTGCCGCTCTACCGCATCGAGAAGAATCCGCGGCTCGCGCGCCGGCAAGGTACTTACAGCCTGATCTCGGCAACCGGCCTGATCGTCCGCCGCGGCCAGGAGCTCGACCGCGTGCTGCGGGCGCTGGACAAGTCGCTGAGCGTTGTCGCCGGCTGATCCTTGCGGAAGATCTTTATCGTATTCATGGATGCGAGCCACGCCGGCATATGAGCACCGGCCTCTAAAAACGACTACGCCCCGGCTCGTGGCCGGGGCGTAGCAACTTGAAGAACGTCAATCTGCCCAATCAGCGCCGGTCGCCGAGGAACCGGAGCAGGAACAGGAACAGGTTGATGAAGTCGAGATAGAGCCTGAGCGCGCCCATCACGGCCTTGCGGCCCGCGACGGTGCCGTCATCCATCGCGCTGTACATCTCCTTGATCCGCTGGGTGTCCCAGGCGGTCATGCCGGCAAACACCAGCACCCCGATGCCGGAGATCACAAAATCGAGCCCCGTGCTCTTGAGGAAGATGTTGACCAGCATCGCGATGAACACGCCGAACATGCCCATGATCAGGAATGACCCGATTGGCGACAGGTCGCGCTGCGTCGTATAGCCGTACAGGCTCAAGGCGCCGAACGATGCCGCCGAGACGAAGAACACCCGCGTCACCGAGGCGCCCGTATAGGCCAGGAACACCGACGACAGCATCAAGCCGAGCAGCGCCGCGTAGGCCAGGAACAGGGTCAGGGCGGTTGTGGGTTGCAGGGTCTGGATGCGGAAGGTGATGAACATCACCAGCCCGAACGTTCCCAGCATCAGGACGATCACCGCCGGTCCGCCGAAAATGGCATGGCCGAACGGCGTCAGTCCGACGATATTGCCGGCCGCATTGGTCACAACCGCGGCCTGGAAGGTGAGCCAGGAAACGACGCCGGTGAGAGCGACACCCATGGCCATGTAGTTGTACACGCGGATCATGTAGGCGCGCAGGCCTGCATCGATCGCAGCGGCCCGGCCCGCGCCGACGCCGCGCGCAGCCGTCGCGTAGTTCCGGTCGAAATCCGACATTTGAATTCCCTCTCTCATGTCTCCGGCGAACGCCCGGATGCTGTCTCCGGCGAACGCCCGGATGCCGGGGCGCCGCACCGACCCGGCCGGCTGGCGCCCGATGCGCGGAATCTAGTGCGGCGGCGACCCGCGCGCCAGATGCGAAGGCCGGAATTGTTAACGCCCCAACAACGCGCCGCCCGCGTTACAAAGCCGCAATGTGGCGCACGGGGCCGGGCAAGGGGCCGAGCAAGGGGCCGAGTATGACGGCGTAAAGGCCGAGTCAGAGGTTGCGCAGCACCGCGGCCGGCTTCTGGCCCAGCGCCGCGAAGGTGCCGATGAGACCCAGCAGCACCGTCGCCGCGATGGCGCCCGCGGCGGCCGCGAACGCCGGTCCCGGCAGCCAGCCGAACGACAGGTTCATCACACGAGTCAGCACGAGCGCGGCGGCGGCCGATCCGGCCGCGATGCCGAACACGGCGGTCGCACCGCCGACCAGAAGGTACTCGAGCACGTAGGCGCTCAGCAGCCGGCCGCGGCTCGCCCCCAGCACCTTGAGCACCACCGCATCGTGCACTCGGTTCTGATGGCCGGAGGCGAGCGCGCCGCCCAGCACCAGCAGGGCCACCACCAGGGTGAGGGCGGTCGCCCCGCGCAGGCCGAGCACCAGATTGGTGATCACGTGGCCGACCGCATCGAGGGCGTCGCGCACCCGCACCGCGGTGACGGACGGGTAGGCATCGGCCAGCGCCTTGAGCAAGGCGATCTCCTGCGCCGGGGTGCTGCCGCCCGGATAGGTGAGGGTGGCGATGTCGGTATGGGGAGCATCCCGAAAGCTGGCGGGCGAGAACACCATCACGAAATTGATGCCGAGGCTCTGCCAATCGAGCGTGCGCAGATTGGCGATGCGCGCCGTGAGGATGCGTCCCAGCACGTTGACGGTGACGCTGTCGCCGACCTTGAGGCCGAGCCCGTCCGCCACCCTTTTCTCGAACGAGACCAGCGGCGGTCCTGGCTCATCCGGCTGCCACCATTTCCCTTCCACCACGCGCGAGCCCGCCGGCACCTCGTTCGAATAGGTGATGCCGCGATCGCTTTGCAGCACCCAAGTCGCACTCGCCGACGGTTTGAGTTGATCGACCGGAACGCCGTTTGCCGCCACGATGCGCCCGCGCAGCATGGGCACGCGCTCGAGCGTCGCGCCTGGGGCATCGCGGCGGATGGCCTCGTCGAATCCGCCGGCATCCGCCGGCGGGATGTCGAGAAAAAAGAACGCCGGCGCCCGCGCCGGCAGCGCCGCCATGAATTGCCGCCGCAGATTGCCGTCGATCTCGATCACCGTGACCAGGAGGGCGAGGCCCAGTCCGAGCGACAGCACCACGCTGGTGGTGAGCGCGCCCGGCCGATAGACGTTGGCGATCGCGAGGCGCAGCACCGTCGAGCGCGCATGCGGCAGGCGCCGCGCGATCCGCATCAAGAGGCCCGCGATCAGCCACAGCGTCACCAGCACCGCGCCGGCCGCCGCCACGAAGATTGCGGCCGTGCGATGATCGTGGGCGAGCGCCACCGCGAGCGTCGCCAGGGCGCCGACCACCAGGACGGTCGCCGCGACGTAGTGGCGGCGCGGCCAGCGGGCGTCGTTGCCGACCTCGTCGCGGAACAGCGTCGATACCGGCACATCGTGGGCGCGGCCCAGCGGCCACAGCGCGAAGGCGACCGCGGTGAGCACGCCATAGAGGAGAGCGAGCCCCAGCACGGGCGCATGCAGGGCGGGCGCGATCGGCAATGGCAGCACGGTGCCGAAGCCCCAGGCGATCCCAAACGGCAGGGCTGCCCCGATGACGAGACCGGGCAGCGCGCCGATGCAGGCGAGGCCGATGACCTGGACCAGATAGATTGCGAACACCTGCCGGCCGGTGGCGCCGACCGATTTCAGGGTCGCGATGACGGTCCGCTTGCGGTCGAGATGATTCTTCACCGCGTTGGCGACCCCCACGCCGCCGACCAGCAAGGCGGTCAATCCGACCAGGCCCAGGTATTGGGTGAAACGCTCCACGTCCTGCTCAAGCGAGGGCGACGCGTTGGTGCGGGTGCGGACGTCCCACCCGGCCTGCGGGAACGCAGTTGCGGCCGCCGCCACCACACGGCTCACGTCGGCGTCGCTCGAATTGCCGCCGAGCCCCAGACGGTAGTGCCAGCGCACCAGGCTGCCGGGCTGCAGCAGCCCGGTTGCCCGCAGCGCAGCCTCGCTGATAAGCAGGCGCGGCCCGAACCCGATGCCGCCCGCGACCTTGTCGGGCTCCGCCGTGAGGGCCGAGCGGATCGCGATGGTGGCCTGGCCCACCTTGATGCTGGCGCCGGGCGCGAGATCGAGCCGTGCCAGCAAGGCCGGATCGGCGGCGGCCCCGTAGGCGCCGTCGCGTTCCTCCAGCACTGTGGCGAGCGGCAGGGCCGGATCGAGCGCGACCGCGCCGTAAAGCGGATAGGCGCCGTCGACCGCCTTGATCTCGACCAGCGCGGTGTGCCCATCCTCGGCGCGCGCCATGGCCCGGAAGGTCGCGGCGACCGAGAGCTGTCCCTGGGATTGCAGGAATTCGCGCTCCGCCGTGCTGGCTTCGTTGGGGATGAGGGAAAACGCCACGTCGCCGCCGAGAATGACCCGGCCCTCGCGGGCGATTCCGTCGGTGAGGCTCGCCGCGGTCGAGCCGACGCCCGCGATCGCCATCACGCCGAGCGCGATGCAAATCATGAAGACGTAGAATCCGCGTAGGCCGCCGCGTAGATCGCGCGCCGCCAGCCGCAGCGTCACGGCGAGGCCGGCACCGGCGGATCGGGTTGAAGGGTCGGTCACGGCGCCCGCGCCCCTTGCGGCTCGCGGCTGGCTTGGCCGTCGATCCGCCCCGATCGCATCCGCACCACCCGATCGCAACGGCCCGCCAAGGCCGCATCATGGGTAACCAGAACCAGCGTGGTGCCACGTTCGGCATGGCTCGCGAACAACAGATCGACGATCTCGGCGCCGGTGGTCTCGTCGAGATTGCCGGTCGGCTCGTCGGCGATCAGGATCGCGGGGTTCGGGGCGCGCGCGCGCGCGAGCGCCACCCGTTGCTGCTCACCGCCCGACAGCTCAGCCGGATAGTGCCCGCTGCGGGCCGCAAGCCCAACGGCCGCGAGCTCGTCGGCGGCGCGGGCGACGGCTTCCGGCGCGCCCGCAAGCTCGAGCGGAATCGCGACGTTCTCAAGCGCCGTCATGGTCGGGATGAGATGGAACGACTGGAACACGATCCCCACATTGCGGCCGCGGAAGCGCGCCAGCCCGTCCTCGCCGAGCGCGCCCAGGTCTTCGCCCGCCACCCGCACTATGCCGGTGTCCGGCCGCTCGAGCCCGGCCATGATCATCAGCAAGGTCGATTTGCCGGAGCCGGACGGTCCGACCAGGCCGACCGCCTCGCCGGTCCCTATATGCAGGTTGATGTCTTTGAGGATATGAACCCGGGTCGCATCCCGCCCGAGCGACAGATTGATGCCGGTGAGCGCGATCGCCGAGCCGCTGGGGCGCAAGCTCGAAATGTCATGCATAGAGGGTCCTGTATGCTGTCGGTTCGTAGTTTTTCGGTCTCGATACGGCGGCTGTCGCGCAGGGTCGCGCCCGCCGGGGTGGCCCCGGCGGCGCCTCGCTCATATGGGAGGCAGGGCGCGAGGGTCCAGATGCCGGCGCGGACGTTCGCGCTCGCGGTCGCCTTGCTTGCAGGCGTGTGGAGTTTCTCCGCGCGGCCCATTTCGCCCGCCAACGGTGCCGAGGGGCCGGTGCGGATCGTGGCGTTCGGCGATTCCCTCACCGCTGGCCTCGGGTTGCCGGCCGCTGCGGCATTTCCGGTGAGGCTCGAAAAGGCGCTGAACGCCAAGGGCCCGGCGGTCGCGATCAGCAATGCCGGGGTCTCGGGCGACACCACGGCGGGCGGGCTCGCCCGCCTCGACTGGTCGGTGCCCGAGGGGACCGAAGCCGTGATCCTGGAGCTCGGCGCCAACGACATGCTGCGGGGCCTCGATCCGCAGGCGACGCGCAAGACCCTGCAGGACATCCTGAGCCGTCTGCATGACCGGCATATCGAGGTGCTCCTGTGCGGAATGTTGGCGGCGCCCAATCTGGGCGCCGACTACGTGCAGGCGTTCAACACGATCTTTCCGGATCTGGCCGCGACGGATCATCTGTTGTTTTACCCGTTCTTCCTGGCCGGCGTGGTCGACAACCCGCAGCTCCTCCAGCGTGACGGGCTGCACCCGACCGCGGCCGGCGTCGATGCGATCGTGGCCGGCATTCTGCCCAAGGCCGAGGAGCTGGTGGCGCGGGTGCGTAGCGAGGGCGGGCGCTGAGCCGGCGTAGCTTGGCGGGCGTGCGAATTCTCACCCGCGGTCCTATATCACGGTCGGCGGCGCCCGATGCCGCGTTCCTTGCCGCGTAACATCGATGCCGCGTATCTTCACTGGACTCGAAATCCCCGCCGGAATCGGCCATGAATTGTCCATGCTGCGCGGGGGCCTGCCGGGGGGGCGCTGGATCGATCGCGAGAACTATCACGTGACGCTACGGTTCATCGGCGATGTGGACGATGTGGTCGCCCAAGAGATCGCGTCGCTCCTCGGGATGGTGCGGCGGACCGAGTTCGAGCTGCGCTTCGACACTCTCGCCGCGTTCGGTGGCCGCCGCCCTCGGGCTCTGGTGGCGACCTTGGCGCAGACCCAGGCGCTGATGGACTTGCAGGCCGAGCATGAGCGCCTCATGCGGCGCGTCGGTCTCGACGCCGAAGGCCGCAAATACACCCCCCATGTCACGCTGGCGCGGCTGCGCGACTCCTCCAGCCGCCAGGTCGCCGACTACCTTTCGGCCCGCACTCTGTTCGGC
>DASZKX010000370.1:0-2329 GCA_035552735.1 Xanthobacteraceae bacterium | reverse complement strand
CAGAAGGATCAGCGGCGCATCGTCGGTGACCTTCGCAAGCGTCGCACCGAGATCGTCAACACCGAAATGGCGCATCGGCCTGAAATGCCGCATCGGCGAATAGGCCAATTGATCGCCGAGACCGGCCAGCCAGAACGGGCGGCCATGCCAGGTGAGACGCTTGGCATCGTTCTCGTAGACCGGAATGCCGACTGCCTCGAGCGCGCGCTGGGCGACGGTCACGCCCTGCCCTGCGCGCTGCACGGTCTTGTCGTCCCAATAATCATGATTGCCGAGGATCGCATGCACGCCGAGCGGCGCCTTCAATCCGGTGAGCACGCGCGCCCATTCAACGGCCGGGATAAACCGTGTGACATGGTGATGGCCGGCGACATAGTCGCCGAGCAGCCCGATGATGTCAGCGTTGAGCGCATTGGTGCGTTCGACGATCGTCTCGATATGGGACAGCGACATCCAGGGGTCGCAGGCATGAATGTCGGCGACGACGGCGATCCTGAGCTGGAAACCGGCGGGCCATCGCGGCGGCTGGATGTCGTATTGCGTGACGACAAGCTGCACCAGGGGTTCGCCGACCCCGTAGGCCGCCGTCGAAGCTGTCAACGCGCCCAACCCGCCACTGAACTGAAAGAACTGACGTCGCGAGATCATGAATGGTTAATCGTGATGCGCGCCAACCATGCGCCGCGATTGGAGCGGAATTGGGATGCGCTTGTGCGGATTGTCGGCAGAGACGAGCTATATGGCGAAGTGGTTACCGGTTCGCGTCAAAGCACAAGACTACTCGTCGCCGTCCTGGCTGCCGAACAATCCGAACTGCGCCGGATCGCGCGTGGGCTCATTAAGACCGAGATGACGGAAGGCATGCGAGGTCAATAGCCGGCCGCGCGGGGTGCGTTGCAGATAGCCGCACTGAATCAAGAACGGCTCGATGATGTCCTCGATGGCATCGCGCGGCTCGGACAATGCCGCCGCCATGGTTTCAACACCGACCGGACCGCCACCGTAATTCATCGCGATAGTGGTGAGATAACGCCGGTCCATCGCGTCGAGGCCGGCGGCATCGACCTCGAGCGCACGCAGCGCGTGATCGGCGATCTTGCGATCGATCGAGCAGGCATCCGCAGCCGAGGCAAAATCCCGGACCCGGCGCAGCAATCGTCCGGCGATCCGCGGCGTGCCACGGGCGCGGCGCGCGATCTCGTTGGCGCCATCCGGCGTCATGCCGACGTTGAGCACGCGGGCGCCGCGGCTGACGATCTTTTCCAGCTCTTCCTCGGTGTAGAAATTCAGCCGCACCGGAATGCCGAAACGGTCGCGCAGCGGATTGGTCAGGAGGCCGGCACGCGTGGTGGCGCCAACCAGGGTGAATTTTGCCAGTTCGATCTTGACCGAGCGCGCCGCCGGCCCCTCGCCGATGATGAGATCGAGCTGGAAATCCTCCATCGCGGGATAAAGCACCTCTTCCACCGCCGGGCTCAGGCGATGGATTTCGTCGATGAACAGCACGTCGCGTTCTTCGAGATTGGTCAATAGCGCCGCGAGGTCGCCGGCCTTGGCGATCACCGGACCGGACGTGGCGCGAAAACCGACGCCGAGCTCGCGCGCCACGATCTGCGCCAGCGTGGTCTTGCCGAGGCCGGGGGGCCCCACAAACAGCACATGATCCAGCGCTTCATTGCGCTTGCGCGCCGCCTCGATGAAAATCGAAAGGTTGGCGCGCGCCTGGGCCTGGCCGACGAATTCCGACAGCAATTGCGGCCGCAGCGCGGTGTCGCCGACATCGTCGGCGCGGCGCTCGGGGGTGACGATGCGGGAGGGCGTGCTCATGCGGCGATGCTAGCACGATGTGAACGCGTGGGCGCCGAGTAGAACTCTCCTCCCCCTTGCGGGGTCCGAGGCGAGCGGGGCTCGCTCTCGAGGTCGGGGGTGGGGGTCCCCAGGCACGAATTCTCAACAGAAGCTGCGCGATGACCACTCACTTCGCCAACTCCTTCAGGCCGAGCCTTATCAGTTGCGCGGTCTCCGCGTTCTCGCCGGCGCTACGCGAGGCCGAGGCGATCGCGGCTGCCGCCTGCGGCTGGCCATAGCCGAGATT
This sequence comes from Xanthobacteraceae bacterium, assembly GCA_035552735.1. Taxonomy (GTDB): domain Bacteria; phylum Pseudomonadota; class Alphaproteobacteria; order Rhizobiales; family Xanthobacteraceae; genus VAZQ01. The sequence goes on along the minus strand of DASZKX010000370.1, from coordinate 234 downwards.
GACCAGCGCCGAAATTGCGTCGGTCACCGGGCGCGGGGCGCGCTGATCGTCGATCGCGCCCGAGAGCGAGACCACGGCGGGATCGACACTGGCGAAGGCCGGCGCCTTGTCCTTCAATTCGGTGACGATGCGCTCGGCGACCTTGGGGCCGACGCCCGGCGTGCGCGTCACCGCGGCCTTGTCACGCAGCGCGATCGCGTTGGCGAGCTCGGCCGGCGGCAGGGTCGAGAGCAC
>DASZKX010000369.1:0-2678 GCA_035552735.1 Xanthobacteraceae bacterium | reverse complement strand
GGGCCTGCGCCCTGACCTCCGGCTCGCTCTGCATCGCCATGATGTCGATCAGCCGGATGCGGTCGAACTCGGCCCAGACGTTGCCGAGCCAGTGCCGGACATAGCCCCGCAGCACGAAGGAATACGCCGCCGGCTCGCCGTTGCGCTTCTTGTTGGCGATGAAGGTCACGAACGGAACCGACGCCAGGTCGACCTGCTCGGTCGCCATCTCGTCGAGCTTGGGGATCGTGATCTCGACCGCGCCCTTGACCTTGTTGAAGTAACGCCTGTGGGTCTCCTCGTCCCACTCGAAGAAATGCGTATTGTTGATGAAATTCTTCACCATGAAATACTTGGCGTCGCCCAGGACGGCGGCGGTGTCGGCGATCTCGTCGAGCGAGGCGATCGAGGGCCCCAGCACGTGGAAGACCGCGAAGTTGATCTGGCCCTTGCGGGCCGCATCGATGAAGCCGAAATCCCGCAAGGCGCGTAGCGTCTGCGCCATCAGGCCGGCCCGAACGTCGATCACCGTGACGGGCGCCTCCGGAGCGCTGAGCGTATCGAAGATCTTCATTTGGTCGGAGACGAGATTTATGTCCACGATCTCGGTGGTGGCGGGGTGGAAGCGCTTGAGCGTGCCCTTCGGGGCTTCGGTGTCGAAGGCCCGGGTGGGAATCTGATGGGCGGTCAAATAGTCGATCAGCGTGCGGGCAACCGTAGTCTTGCCGACGCCACCCTTGTCGGCGCCCACGATAAGGACGGTTGGCTTTGGCATCGGTGACCCCCGGGAGAATCAGTCAATGCTCAACCATAGCCTGAGCGCGCGCACGTCAGAAGTCCGACCTGCGCGGCCGCCGGGACCTTTCCGCGGCCCACGGCCGCCGATCCGGTTCAGCTCGGCTCGTGCGGCCCCCACGGCCCGGGTTCGTCGGCGGCCGGACTGCCGCCATCGGGCTGACCGGGCGGGAGGGGCCGCGGGAGCGGCGGCAACGGTCCGCCGGCCGCCGGCGCCGTCTGGCCGCCGGTATCGCTCCAGGGACCGGCCGGGGGGGCGGGTGGTGCGGCGTCCGGCTCCGGCAACGCCAGCGGCCCGGGATCGTGCCCGCCGGCGAACTTGATGATCGCCTGGATGCGCTCTTCGATCGGCGGATGGGTGGCGAAGAGATCGGAGAACTCCTCGCGCGGATTGTCCACGCACATCTCCATGACCGCCGAGGTGGCGCCGGCGAGCTCGCCGCGTCCCTCGATCTTGCGCAGCGCCGAGATCATGGCGTCCGGGTTTTTGGTCAGCTCGACCGAGCCCGCATCGGCGAGCAATTCGCGCGAGCGCGAGAGCGCGAAGCGGATCACCAGCGACAGCACCCAGGCCACCGCGATGAGCGCGACGGCGATGAGGATCGCCACCCCGGCAGCGCCGCCTTCTCGACGCCCGCGTCCGAAGCGCAAGCCGCCCTGGAACATCATCCGGAACACGAGCTCGGCAAAAAACGAGATGGCGCCCGCGATGATCACCGCGATCACCAGCATGCGCACGTCGCCGTTGCGGATATGGGTCAATTCGTGGCCGAGCACAGATTCGAGCTCGGCGTCGTCGAGCCGCGCGAGGAGACCGGTGGTGACCGTGATGGCGTATTGCTTCTCGTTCATGCCGGTCGCAAACGCGTTGAGGGCCGGATCGTCCGCCACTTTCAGCTTCGGCATGGTGATGCCGCGCGAGATGCAGAGATTTTCCAGGAGGTTGTAGAGCCTCGGCTGCTCCGCCCGGGTGACCTCGCGTCCGCCGGTGAGCGCGTCGATCATCGACTGGTGGAACCAAAAGGCGATGAGAATCCAGACCACGGTGCCGACCGTGGCCCACGGCAGCGCCGCGATGGCATCGCTCCAAGCGCGGCGCGCGAGCACGTCGAGCGGAGCGGCGATGGTCAGCGCCTCTCCGACCAGGGCGCCGGCATAGACCAGGATGTAGACCAGCAGGAACAGCCCGATGAGCAGCGCGACCGAGCGCCGCTTGTTCGATTGGATATGGCTGTAGAGGCCGTAGGCCGCCATGATGCATGCCTCGCCGGCGGGCTCGCGTCGGGCGCGGCCGGCCGGTGTCTAGAACTTGACCTGCGGCGCCTCGCCCACGGTCTGACGCTCAGTGCCGAGATCGAAGAACTGCTTTTCGGAAAAGCCCAGCGCGCCGGCGAACAGCGCCGCCGGGAATCTCTGGATGCCGGTATTGTATTCCTGCACCGCATTGTTGAAGAACCGCCGCGACGCCGCGATCTTGTTCTCCAGATCGGTGAGCTCCATCTGCAGCTGCTGGAAATTCTCGTTGGCCTTCAAGTTGGGATAGGCTTCCGACAGCGCGAAGACCTGGCGCAGCGCGCCCGTCAACGCGTTCTCGGCCGCTCCCTGCTGCGCCGTTCCCTGCGCCGCCATCGCGGTGTTGCGAGCCTTGACCACGGCTTCGAGCGTACCGCTTTCGTGGGCCGCGTAGCCCTTCACGGTCTCGACCAGATTTGGGATGAGGTCGTGGCGCTGCTTGAGCTGCACGTCGACGTCCGCGAAAGACTGGTTGACCCGCTGCCGCAGCGTCACCAGGCCGTTGTAGGCCGTGATGACGAACAATACGAGCACGACAATGACGCCGAGGATGATCCAGGTGGAGGTCGACATGGCGGGCTCCCTGAGGCTGCGCGGGTGGACGCAGATAT
>DASZKX010000368.1:0-7300 GCA_035552735.1 Xanthobacteraceae bacterium | reverse complement strand
GCGCGCGAGGCGGCGGACCTTCTGGTCATTTCCTTCGGCGTCAACGATACCCTCGCGTATCGTTCGCCTTCGACTTTCGCCGGCGATCTCGCCGCGCTCGTGACGGCCGCGCGAGCTCGCATCGGTGACGCCGCGGTGGTCGTGACGGGCGTGGCTCCACTGGCCTGCTTTCCGGCCCTGCCATGGCCGCTGCGCACAATTCTCAATTGGCGCTCGGTTGCGCTGCAAGAAGCGGCCGAGGGGTTGGGGACCCGATTTCCGCGTCTCGTCGTGCAGCGATTTTCCGAGCCGCTTGGACCTCAACTGTTCGCGGTCGATGGCTTCCATCCCAACGTGGAGGCGCACGCGCTCTGGGGCGAGGAGATCGCGTCCCTGGCACTGCCGCTTGTGGTCGACCGCGATCGGCAAATGGCCGCACAGCGTCGGGTCACGAAAGTTGCCGATTTGGCGGATTTCGACGGCACGCGCCGCTTGCCAGCCGCTCTTGCGCTCGGTCCGGCCGAATGACTGCGAGGGTCGTGGGAGACTCCACGAATCGTCGTGCGATGCCTTCGCCACGCCTGAACCAAAGCCCGGCTGGCGTGTTGTCACGGCAGCAGCTCAACCCTCGACGGTGAGGACACGGATATGAGCGGAGATCGCATGGAAGGCACCGCCCGGAACATGGGCGGCAAGCTCGAAGAGGGCCTCGGCCGGGCCACCGGCGACGCCACGAGCCAGGTCGAAGGCACGGTGAAGCAGGCGGTCGGCGCGGCCCAGGATCTCTATGGTCAAGCCCGCGGGACCGCCGGCGACGCGGCCGCCATAGTGCGCCGGCAGGCAGGAAGCTTCGAGCAGACGATTCGCGAAAACGTCGAGACCCGGCCGTACACGGCGGTCGCGATCGCGCTTGCGCTCGGCTGGTTCGTAGGTCGGCTCGGACGCTCCTATTAAGCCGCGTGTTCATTCGCCCACCCGCCCCACGCGCCGGGCGGCACAAAGGACAAGCGCCGCTCGTGGGGTGGCGCTTCGTTCTACTCGGCGGCGGCCCCTTCTACGGGACCGGGTACTATGGCGGCGGCGGTCTCGGCCTGGTGCTCATTATCGTGCTGATCCTGGTTTTTGCTTGGACGCATATGAGGAGGGATTCGGCGGCGATAGAGCAAGAGAGCTCCGCATCGCCGCCACTCCCCGCCGGCGCTGCCGTTGATCGCCCCTCTACGGTCCGATGAGTTGGCGTCAACACGATATTTTGTCGCGATCGAGGGCCGCGATTTGACGCGATCCCGTGTCATCCAATCAAAACGTCATACAAGATAGCCCGCATGGTAGCTCTGATGCCTTCTCGTCCCAGCAAGCCCTTACTTTTGCGGGTTCTCGGACCGGGCCTCATCACGGGCGCATCCGACGACGACCCGAGCGGCATTGCGACCTATTCCCAGGCCGGCACGCAATTGGGCTATGCCATCACCTGGACGATGCTGTTCAGCTATCCGCTGATGGTCGTCATACAGGAGATCAGCGGCCGGATTGGGCGCACCACCGGCATGGGCATCGCCGGCAACATCTGCAAGCACTATCCGAGCTGGCTCGTGCAAACGATCGTGATGTTGTTGTTCATGGCGAACATCCTCAATATCGGAGCCGACCTAGGCGCGATGGGGGATGCGTCGGCGCTTCTGGTCGGAGGGCCGCGGCTTGTTTATGTCGTGGCGTTCGGCGTCGCGTGCGGGATGCTGGAGATATTCATGAAATACAGCCGCTATGTCGGGGTGCTCAAATGGCTGACCCTGGCGCTGTTCGCCTATTTCGGCACCGTCATGGTGGTGAAGATCCCGTGGGGCGAGGCGGCGCGTGGATTCCTGGTGCCGACCTTCTCGTTCGAGCCGGCTTTCTGGACGACGGTAGTTGCCATCTTGGGCACGACCATCAGTCCCTATCTGTTCTTCTGGCAGGCCTCGCAGGAAGCCGAGGATACCAAGGAGGAGCCGCGCCGCGAGCCGCTCGTGAAAGCGCCCCAGCAAGGCTCCGACGCCATCGAGCGCATCCGTGTTGACACCTATGTGGGGATGGCGTTTTCCAATGCCGTGGCGCTTGCCATCATGATCACCACCGCGGCGACGCTGCACGCCGCCGGCATCAGCGACATCGAGACCTCGAGCCGGGCCGCCGAGGCACTCCGGCCGGTCGCCGGTCCGTTCGCGTTTGCGCTCTTTACCTTAGGCATCGTCGGGACCGGTCTCTTGGCCGTGCCGGTGCTGGCCGGATCGGCTGCCTACGCGCTCGGCGAGGCCCGCAAATGGCCGATCGGCCTGGCGCGCAAGCCGAAGAAGGCCAAGGCCTTCTACCTTGCCATCGCAACCGCGACGTTGATCGGCATCCTCATCAATTTTTCGCCGATCAATCCGATCAAGGCGCTCTATTGGAGCGCGGTGATCAACGGCGTCGTGGCGGTGCCGGTGATGGTCATCATGATGCTCATGGCCGTCAATAAGAAGGTCATGGGCGCGTTCACGATCCCGCCGGCGATGCGGGTGATCGGGTGGGGCGCGACCGCCATCATGGCCCTTGCGGTGATCGGGATGGCGGCGGCGGTTTCGGTTTGAGCGCGGGTGGCCCAGGGGGCTGAGGTCGTGCAGCGGTCTGCGGCATATTGCTGCCGCGGCTCGATCCGATAGACTTTCTCTCAAGCATCTGCGGCTGCGGCGCGCTCGAGATAGGGCCGTGGAAGATAATCTCGTCGTCCCTGTCGGAAGGTGGTTCCGCCGTTCGTCCTGGGAGCGTGACGTTTCCCCGCTCGGCGGGCTGTCGGAGGCTGCGATGGCGAACAAGGTTCTGGTCCTGCTGGGAACCCGCAAGGGCGTATTCATCCTGGAGAGCGACGTTGGACGGCAATCCTGGCGACTGCGCGGGCCCTATTGCGAGACTTGGCCGGTGAATCATGTGGTCGCGGATCCGGCGACCGGGGTGATTTATGGCGGCGGCGGCAATGCATGGTTCGGCCCGGCGGTGTGGACGTCGGCCGATCTGGGCGCGACCTGGACGCACTCGAGCCGTGGTCTCGCCTATGAGGCGGGCGAGCAGCCGATCAAGTCGGTATGGAGCATCGCGCCGCGCCGAGGCCACCTCTACGCGGGGGTCGAGCCGGCCGGCCTGTTTCACAGTGGCGACGGCGGACAGTCCTTCGCGCAGGTGGCGGGATTGCGCAATCACCCGTCGCGCGCCGATTGGCAGCCCGGCGGCGGCGGACTGATCCTGCATTCGCTCGTCCTCCATCCGCAGGACGACAACCAGATCTGGGTCGGCATCTCCGCCGCCGGCGTCTTTCATACGGCGGACGGCGGCGCGAGCTGGGAGGCCCGCAATCGGGGGACACGCGCCGATTTCCTGCCCGCGGGGCAGAACTATCCGGAGACCGGCCAATGCGTACACTGCCTGGTGATGCCGCCCGGACGGCCGAGCCGCCTTTATCAGCAGAACCACTGCGGCATGTATCGCAGCGATGACGGCGGATGCCGCTGGGAGAGCATCGAGGCCGGGCTGCCGTCGAGCTTCGGCTTTCCGGCCGCCGCCCACCCGCGCGATCCGGAGAGCCTCTACCTCATACCGCTCAATGGCGACACCGCCGGCCGATACGTGCCCGACGCCAGGGCGGCGGTCTGGCGAACGGCTGACGGCGGCCGCACCTGGCGCGCCCATCGGGACGGGCTGCCCCAAGCCAATGCGTTCTTCGGCGTCTTGCGCCAGGCCATGGCCACCGATCAGCTGGAACCGGCCGGCGTCTACTTCGGCACGACTTCGGGCACGCTTTACGCCAGTGCCGACGAGGGCGACAGCTGGACCTGCGTCGCCCAGCATTTGCCGTCTATCTCCTCCGTGGAAACCCTGGTCGTCGATGCGTAGCGCAACCGCCGGAGATCTGGCGCGGAGGTATCGACCATGTCAAACGCGGAATCCCTTGCGCCCGTCATGGTCCGGCTGCCGGCTCTGCTTGTGAACATGTTCCCGAGCGCGGAGCGAAGGGCTGAGGTCGCTGCCGAGACCGTCGACCAGATGATCGACGCTCTGGACTCGCGCTGGCCGGGGATGCGCGACTGCCTTTGCGATTCAACTCCGGCCATTCGGCGCCACATCAACGTTTTCGTCGGTGGCAAGCGCGCCACCCTGGCGACGCGGCTGGCTGCCGGCGCGGATGTGTTCATCCTGACCGCGATCAGTGGCGGATAAAGCATTTTCAGGAAAAGCATGCCCTCGCCGGCGGGTCCGGCCAAAGGCCGGCCCGATGATAAACTCCAGCGAGGGTGGAATCCGGTTTTCCGTCCGAAAATGTGACCATGCAAAAATGCCAGAGTGGTTTCTGTCTTTGAAACCGCTCCGGACGGGCCGCAATATCTGCGCGTCCGCAAAAGAGAGCGCCCGGATCACTCGCCGGGCGTGAGATACTTCTTCATGGCCTCGATCACCTGAGGCGGCTGGTTCATCATCTCGTGGAAGCTCTTTGTGACCTCAGGTCCGGAGATGTAGTTGATCTGGATCTGCGCCTTCGTGGCCTCGGCCTGCAGTTCGGGATCGGCGAGCGCCTTGGCGAGGGCGTCGCGCAGGATGGCGACCCGGTCCGCGGGCGTTCCGGGCCGCACCGCGAACGGGCGCCCGATCAGCAGCGGGATGCCGCGGATCGCCATCAGGGATTTGCCGACCGGGTCGGCCGTCAGGTCCTCGTCGATCGGAAGGTCGTTGAAGCCCGGCACCGGCGCGCGCGCCCGCACCAGCGCCCGCACCGCGCCGCGGTCGACCGCGAGCTTGATGGTGGTGCCGAGCGCCGCATAGGCGTCGACCTCCTTGCGCTCGATCGCGAGCAGGATATCGCTGTTGGCGGCGTAGCCCTTGAGCAGCTTGAGATTGGCGCCGGCGAATTCCTTGAGCAAGAGCGGCATGTCATAGGCATTGGAACCCGGCCCGGTCGTTCCCGCGATCAGCTCGCGGCCGGAATCCTTGAACTCCTTGAAAGTCTTGTAGGGGAGATCGGCCCGGATCGAGAACAGCGCTCCATCCGAGCCCGAGGACCCGAGCCACTCGAATTGCTGAACGTCGAAGTGCACTTGCGGCAGGCCGGCGAGTTGCGCCATGGCGACGTTGGGGTTGGCCGCCAATATGGTCAGCCCGTCCGGCTCCGCGGCGGTGTAGACGTAGCCGGTCGCGCCGAGGTGGGCGCCGCCCGGCATTTGCCGAAAGATCACGGTCGGATTGCCGGGAATGTAGCGTCCCAGGTGCTGAGAGACGATCTGGGCGGAGAGAGCCAGGCTTCCGTTCTTCGCGCCGATCACGACCGAGATGGTCTTGCCTTTGTAGTAGTCGGCTTGCGCGTGCGCGGGCGACAGCCCCAACGCAAGAAGCAAGCAAGCCGCCACGACCCCCGCTGTTGAGATTCGGCTCATAGTCCCTCCCCCTGAGTTCTTTATTGAATCTGTGAGTCCTAACGAGGACTGCAAGCATACTACTCCATCGGAAACGGTATTCAATGGAGGTGTCCGCCCGCGGCTTGACATTTCCCTGCGCCGACCGATGTTAGTGGTGCCGATCTCTTTACGAGACGGCATGACACAAACCATAGCCCGGAGGGTTACATGACGCCACCGGGGTTTAGTGCCGCGATCATCGCCGGGATATCCGCTCGGATCACGGCGTAGCGGCAAGGTCACGAGCGGTTCATCGAGAGCGGCCTCATGGGCCGCATCAGTGAGGCAAGGCCCTCCCTCGCCGCTCTCGATGTTGTTTACGAGGGTGTGGTGGGCGCCCGCATCGGCGCGCCGCGGGTGGATTGAGCGGTCCGCTCGGACAACGGCGATGCTGAGGGTGGCGATCTTGCCGTTGCCGACTTGCCGGATGAGGCATTCGCTGCGATGCCGAAAACCGCTGACAGCCACAATCAAGGAACGCAAACTACAAGAACTGGGGCAAGGGTACGCCGATGCAGGACCTTGTCCGCAAAATTGCTGAAGAACGGCACGCTGAAGAGCTGCAATGGCTTCCCGCACGGCATGCCGACCACGCAGGCGGAAACGATCAACGCCGATCTGCTGGCCTTTCTGAAGGCCTGATGCGAGGCTAGGCGCCCTTCGGGGAGGCCGGCGCTGAAGACCGGCTTCCGTAAAATGACACCGCCTGGAGCAGTTAGGAAAATGCCCGCCCTCGCGAAGGCGGGGGTGGAATCCGATTTTCCGTCCGAAGATGCCGCTTTAGCGGCATCCGCGCGTCTTTCCGTGGCACCCGGGAATTGGCCATCCACGTCCCTGGTTGGTCGTGAAAGCATCACGCAAGGCGGCTTCGATCATCGCGCGCTGGCGCAAGCGGCTCATATGTTGATATGATCTCTCCCTCCCAAGGTTCGATGGCGGTGTGCGCCAAACAGGTGCTCGAATGCATGGCAGGGGTCCTGGGAACACGGCACCGGACAATGAGGCCATAAATTTCAAGAGCTGCGGCGGAGATAGCGGCAAATCGCGGAAAACAAGCGGCATTAAATGGAGGCTAATGTCATGATTCAGATTCACGTTCTCCTCAGCTTGATCGGAATCGTATCGGGTTTCGTCGTCTTGTACGGTCTTCTGGTCGGACGGCCGCTTGGCGGCTGGACCGCGCTGTTCCTCGCTACGACGATCCTGACCAGCATCACCGGGTTCCCGTTGGCACCGTTCGGCTTTGATCCGGCCCGCGCGGTCGGCGTGATTTCGCTCGTGCTGCTTGCTTTGGCGGTCGGCGCGCTTTACGTGTTCAGGCTCGCCGGGGCTTGGCGCGGGGTCTATGTCGGCAGCGCAACTGCGGCACTGTACCTGAACGTCTTCGTCGGTGTCGCGCAGGCGTTTCAGAAGCTCCCATTCCTCCAGCCCCTTGCGCCGACGCAATCGGAGCCGCCGTTCCTGGTGGCGCAGGTCGCCGTGTTGGTGATCTTCGTCGCGCTCGGCATTCTGGCGGCAATCCGGTTTCACCCCGAGCTCGCGGCGAGAGCATAGGCCCGGCTCCCGATCGTCGTCCTTCGGTTCCATCGATTTCGGCTCAATCATCCGACAGGAGAAGACCCATGAACGTTCGAGATGCCAAGACGCTGCGGACTGCTCCGCTGCAAACCCGCACCGACCTGAAGTCGAATGCCGTCCGCGATATCTCCGGCGCGCTCAATATTGTGCTCGCCGACATGTTCGCGCTGTATCTGAAGACCAAGAACTTCCACTGGCACATGTCAGGCCCGCACTTTCGTGACTATCATCTTCTCCTCGACGAGCATGCCGACCAGATCTTCGCCACCACGGACCCGCTGGCCGAG
>DASZKX010000367.1:0-6666 GCA_035552735.1 Xanthobacteraceae bacterium | reverse complement strand
GGGCGAGGGACGCTGCGGCCCGGCAATCAATCCCCCTCAATCGGCCCGATCGCCTTGGCGATCGGCGCCCAGCGCGCCGTCTCGGATGCCACGAACTTGGTGAGCTCCTCCGGCGTCAGCGGCTTGAACTCGATGCCGTCCTGCGCCAACTGCTTTTGCACGTCGGGCTCCTGCATGACCTCCACCACCGCGGCGTTGAGCTTATGGCTGATCTCGGACGGCAGCTTCGCGGGGCCCGACAACGAGAACCAGGTGGCGGCGACCAAGTCGGGATAGCCGAGTTCCTTGAAGGTCGGGACATCGGGAAATCCCGCCAGCCGCTGTTCCGAGGAGACGCCCAGCGCCTGCACGTTGCCGGCGCGGATCTGCTCGACCGCGGACGACCAGGCCATGGCGCCGATCTTCACGTGGCCGGCGATCAGGTCCAGCACCGCCGGATTGGAGCCCTTGTAGGGAACATGGATCAGCTTGAAGTGCTCGCGCCGCGCCATGTCCTCGGCAAACAAAAAGCCGTGTGTGCCGACGCCCGACGAGACGTAGTTGAGGCCTTCGGGGGTGCGGCGGGCGAGATCGAGAAAGTCCTTGAAGGTGTGCACGCCGAGCGAAGGATGCACCACCAGCACCACCGGCGGCCCGCCCAGGTAGGCCACATGGGTGAAATCACGCAGCCCGTCATAGGGCGGGTTGCGGCTGAAGGCGGGCGCGATGACGTGGGATGCTATCCCCGAGATCACGAAGGTGGTGCCGTCGGGCTCCGCCACAGCGACCTCGTGCGATCCGATCAGGCCGCCGGCACCGACGCGGTTCTCGACAAAGAACTGCTGATGCAGCTTCTCCCGCAGGTGCTCGGCGGCGATGCGGCCGAGGGTATCGGAGGTGCCGCCGGCCGCGAACGGTGCGATGAACTTGACCGGCCGGGCCGGCCAGGCTTGCGCCTGGGCGTGGCTGCGGTCGGTCGCGCCCAACAGGCAAAGCGCCGCGAGGGCAAGCAGTAGAAAACGTTTCTTGATCATTTTTTGACTCGTCCGTTCGTTCGCGGAAGGCGCCACAGTCTCTGACCCGTCATGCTCCACCAATGCGGAGCATCCAGTGGTCGCAGACGGCGGTTTGTATCGAGACGTCAACGGTGACCGGACCGTCCGCTGGAGTTTATCATCAGGCCCGCCGAAAGCTGGACCCGTTGGCGGGAGATGACGCCGAGAGTTATCTTGGCTCCCGCGTATCACTCCCCCTTGATGCCCATTTCCTTGAGGATCGGCCACCACTTGGCGATCTCGGCCTTTTGGAAGGCACCGAGCGCCGCCGGGTTCTGCAGCTCGGGCGCCGCGATCTCCTGCCCGAGATCGGCGATCCGCTCGCGCGTCTTCTGATCCGCCAGGGCCGCATTGATCGAAGTGTTGAGCTTGGCCACGATATCGGGCGGCGTGCCCTTGGCGGTCCACACCCCGTACCAGGACGACATGTAGACGCCGGGCAGCCCCGCCTCGTCTACGGTCGGGATGTCAGGCGCGGCGGTCGAGCGTTTCTTGGCCATGACCGCATAGGCCTTGACGCTGCCGGAGCGGATCTGCGGCAGCGAGCTGACCGGGCTGTCAAAGATCAGATCGATCTGCCCGGCCACCAGATCCTGCATGGCGGGCGCCAAGCCGCGATAGGGCACCAGCTGAAATCGCGTGCCGGTTTCCTTCATGAAGAACACGCCAGCGACATGCGCCGGGGTCCCCACCCCGGAGGTGCCCTGCGACGCCTTGTCGGGATTGGCCTTAAGCCAGGCGATGAGGCCCTTCAGATCGTCGGCCGGCATCGTCTTCCGGGCGACGATCAAATAGGGCTGCGTGGTGATCAGCCCGATGGGCTCGAAATCCGTGACCAGGTCGTACTGCAGCGGAAAGATGGCGCCGTTCACCACGAAGGTGGCCCAGTTGCCGATCACGATGGTGTAGCCGTCGCCGGCCGCGCGGGCGACCCGTCCGACCGCGATGCTGCCGGAAGCGCCCGCCACGTTCTCGATGAGCACCGGTTGACCGAGCGACACGCGCATGCGCTCCGCCAGCAGGCGGCCCACCACATCGACCGGTCCGCCGGCCGGAAACGGCACCACGATGGTGATCGGCCGGGTCGGGAAGGTTTGCGCCGTGGCCGAGCCCGCGGCGGCGCTCGCGAAGGCCGCCGCCGCGAGCGCGAGCAACAACATGCGTTTGCTGATCATCTTGGCTACCTGACCTTTGACATTGTCGGTGGTAACTTCGATTAACGCGGCACGACGTAGACTGCGTGGGCAAAATTGCGCGACGCCTAGCCATCATGATCGCAATGCCAGGCTATTTTGCCCACCCTACGCCGATGTGGCGTTCATTCCGCGGCTTGCTGGAACGCCAGCAGATCCTCCGCGGCGCCGAGGTCGACGATCTTGCCGTCCTTGATCACGAAGGACAGGTGCCGGCCGCCTTGCAGGATCGTGATGTCGACGATCGGATCCTTCTTGAGAACGATGATGTCGGCCAGCTTACCGGGCGCGATCTCGCCGACCTGGCCCTCGAGGCCGATCGCATAGGCGTTGTCCCGGGTGGCCGCCACGATCGCCTGCATGGGGGTGAAGCCGCCGTGGTTGACGAAGATTTCCAGCTCCTTGGCATGCAGCTCGCCATAGGGCGTGAACGTGTTGTTGCCGGTATCGGTGCCGACCAGGAGCTTGATGCCGAGCTTGCGTGACTTGTGCATGATCTGGCCGAGCAGCTCGTAGTGGCGCTTCATGCGATTGATATCGAGCTGGACCTTCTCGCCGCCGACCTTGCTGCCCATCTCGATCACCACCGCCAGGAAGGTCGCGGTCGGCAGGATCGGGATGCCGGCCCGGGCGACCGCTTCCAGATCCGCATCGGTCGCCAGATCCGCATGGATGATCCAATCGACGCCGGCTTCAGCCGCCGCCCGGGTCGAGCCGGCGCCGCGCGAATGGATGGCGACGCGCAGGTTGCGCCGGTGCGCCTCGCCGACCACGGCCGCGATTTCGTCGCGCGCGAGCATCTGCGATTCGCCCGAGCGGCTGTCCGCCATCTTGATGAAGTTGACGCCGTGCTTGCTCTGGCGGCGAACCTCGGTGACCATCTCGTCCGCGGAGTTGCAGAGGATGCCGATCGAATGCTCGGGCGTGCCCTCCCACGACGGCTCGTCGTCCTCGATGCAGCCGTAGGTGACGATCATGCGGCCCGCCACAAACATGCGCGGCCCTTCCATCAGGCCGAGCTTGATGGCGTCGCGCACCCCCACGTCGGTGAACCAGGTGCCGCCCGGCACCGAGATGCTGGTGACGCCCGAGCGCAGCACCTTCTGCACGCTGCGAGCCGACCGCAATGTGGAGAATTCCGGACGGGTCGGGCCCTTGCCTTTGCCCTCGCCCTTGACCGAGGGGTAGCCATACGACACGTGGCAATGCGCATCGATCAGGCCGGGCATGATCCACTGACCGGCCGCATCGATCACCTCGACGTTCTTGTGGTCTTCCGGATGGATGTCCGGCGGCAGCGCCCCGACGCTCTTGATCTTGTTCCCTTCGACCACGATGACGTCGTTGCGGGCCGCAGCATTGCCTGATCCGTCGATCAGGGTACCGTTGCGGATCAGCAAGGTCTTTTTGGCGGATGCGCTCATGATGTCCTCACGGTGTATGTGTCTCGTATCTCGCCCGCAAGAGGCCGCGCCTGCGGCCCCACACGGCGTCTATTCGACCTTGAGCCCAGCGCGCTGAATGACATCACGCCATTGCAGCACCTTCGAGCGGACTTCCGTCGCGAGCGGCTCGGGACCATCGCCGGCGACGTCGAGGCCGAGCTGCGCGAGGCTGCCGGCCACGGCTGGCTCCTTCAGGGCCGCCGCCACGTCCTTGGCGAGCTTGTCGACGATCGGCTTGGGGGTCCCGGCCGGCGCGAACAAGGCCACCCAGTTGGCGACGTTGAAGTCCTTGAGGTTGGTCTGCTCTGCCACGGTCGGCACGTTGGGCACCGCCGCCGAGCGCGCCGCGGTCGTGACCGCGAGAATCTTCAGGTCGCCGCTCTGGTCGAACGGCACCAGCGGCGCCACCATCACGAAGATCGAATCCACGTGGTGCCCGATGACGTCGGTCACCGCCTTGGCGGCGCCCGGATAGGGCACGTCGGTCCATGGCGGCAGGCCCATGCGCTGCTGGAACATGATCCCGGTCAGGTGGCTCACGGTGCCGATGCCGGTCGACGCGACCATCAAGCCCTTGCCGCGCTTTTTCGAATAGGCGACGAAGTCATCCAGGCTCGAAAGGCCAAGGTCGGTGCGCACCGCCAGCGCGCCCGGCGCCTTGGCAAGCATCGAGATCGGCTCGAAGCTGGTCAAGGCGTCGTAGCCCGGATCCTTGAACACGCTCGCGTTCGAGGTGAACGAATCCGAATGGATCAGCAGGGTGTAGCCGTCGGGCGTGGCGCGCGCCACGTAGGAGGCCCCGATATTGTTGTTGCCGCCCGGCTTGTTCTCGATGAAGACCTGCGCGCCGATCAAGGGTCCGAGCACCTGGGCGAGCGTGCGGGCGACGATATCCATGGTCCCGCCCGGTGCGGTGGGCACGATCAGGCGGATCGACCGGGTCGGATAGTTGGTGGCGTCCTGCGCACGCGCCGGCAAGGCGGACGGACCAAGCAGCCCCAAGCCGAGGGCCAATGCGACCGTGTAGCCACGCGTCGATGTCATCCCGGGTTCTCCACGCGCGATTGGAGGCTGTCAAACAAGTGTTTAAATGCCGCCTCCCCGCCTGTCAAGGCGCGGTCCCCCCCCCCGCGGGCGCTAGAGCATTTTTCAGGAAAGTGGAGACCGGTTTCCGTCCGAAAATGCGACAATGCAAAAATGCTAGAGCGGTTTCTGTCTCCGGTTAATGTGAAACCGCTCTGAGGCGCAGCCGCGATTGACATTTCGGGCGCGGCGTGCGGCTAACTCAGGCACGCGACGAGACCAGAGATCGGGGCGAGATGGACAAGACCAATTTCAAGCGCGCGGCCGATCGGCCCTCGGCACGGCCGGCCGGGGAGGACGAGGACGGAACGCGCGACCGCATCCTCAAGACCGCCGAGCGGTTGTTCGCCGAACGGGGGTTCAACGGGGTTTCGGTGCGCGAGCTCGCCGGGGCCGCCAATGTCAACATCGCCAGCATCGGGTATCACTTCCGCAACAAGGAAGGGCTGCTGGCCGAGGTCTATCGCCGCCACTGCGAACCGATGATCGAGGAACGGTTGCGCGGGCTCGCGGCGGCGACGCGCCTCAAGGGCACGGCGCGCGTGGCCGCCATCATCGAAGCATTCGTGCGGCCGGCGCTCGCCCAGGTGGACGTGGAAGAGGGCGAGACCTTTATCCGCTTGCGCGCCGTGCTGTCGGGGGAGAACTCCGAGCTGTTGGAAAAGCTGGTGGCCGACAACTTCGACCAGTCTAGCTCCGCCTTCATCGATGCGCTGTGCGAATGCCTGCCACATCTATCGCGGACCGACGTCTGCTGGCGCTTCCACTTCCTGCTCGGGACCGTCTACTACACCGCCGCCGGGCCGCACCGCATTCATGCATTCTCGAACGGCAGCTGCGATCCGGGCGACACCGAAGAGGTGATCAAGGAGCTGGTTCCGTTCATGACCCGCGCCTTCCAGGCGCCCCCCACCAAGCCGAAACGGCAGGCGGGCAAGAGCCTGTGAGTAACGGCGGCGTTCCCCGCCCCGAGCGGGAGTGAAGCGCCCGCGCGCCCCTGAACATATTCAAACGGTCTGGCTAGATCCGCAGCAGCGCCCGTGCGTTGCCGCCGAAGATCATGGCTTTGGCGTCGTCGCCGATGGGCGCGGTTTCGATGAAGGAGGCACCGTCGCAGTTGGTATGGAACGGCCAGTCGACCGCGAACATGAGCCGCTCGATCCCGATCTCCTCGATGGTACATTGCAGCGCCGTGTGGGTGAACTTGCCGCCGGTCGTGAAATGAAAATTCCGCCGGATGCTGTCCCGGAAGGTTCGCCCCTTCATCTGCCTCGACACATAGCGGTCGACGCGCGGCATGAGGAAGGGAAGCGCCTCGCCGAGATGCCCCAGGATGATCTGCAGGCGCGGAAAGGTGTCGAAAACCTCGCTCAGCACCAGCCGGATGGCGGCCGCGGACATCTCGCTGGTGAAGCCGTGCCCGACCCGCACCATCGAGGGGAAGCCTGAGTAATAGGCATCGATCACGTCCGGATGCGGCGTCGCGGGATGCAGGTAGATGGGCACGTCGAGCCGCTGCGCGGTCTCGAGGATCGGCCAGAACGGCTTCTCGTCCAGGAAGGCGCCGCGGGTGAGACCGTGCACCATGGCGCCCTTGAATCCGAGCTGGGTGACCGCCCGCTCGAGCTCCCGCACCGCCGCGGCCGGATCGGGCGTCGGCAAGGCGGCGAAACCGGCGAAACGGCCCGGATGCGCGCGGATCGCCGCATGCAGCAAGTCGTTGGCCGCGACCGCCAGGCGAACCGCCTCGGCGGGCTCGAAATTCTGGGTGGCGGGCTCCACATGGGAAATGACCTGCATGTCGATGCCGGCTTCATCCATCTCGGCGATGCGCAACTCGCCCAGATCCGCCAGCCTGCGGCCGAGCTCCGGGTCGGACAGGACATCATGGCCGCGCCGCAGCGCGCGCAG
>DASZKX010000366.1:0-2374 GCA_035552735.1 Xanthobacteraceae bacterium | reverse complement strand
CCATGTCGATCAGCTCGGCTATCTCAGATACTGGCTGGCCGAACACCACAATCTCGCGTCGGTCGCGAGCCCGGCGCCCGATCTGATGATTGGGCAGATCGCCGCGGTGACGAGCCATATCCGGGTCGGCTCCGGCGGCGTGATGCTGCCCAACCACGCGCCGCTGATGGTGGCCGAGCGCTTCAAGATGCTGGAGGCGCTGTTTCCCGGCCGGATCGATCTCGGCCTCGGCCGCGCGCCCGGCACCGACGGCGCCACGGCCTATGCCTTGCGCAGCCGGCTCGATCGCCGCGAGGGCGACGATTTCCTCGAGCGGCTGCATGAATTGACCTTGTGGGAAACCCGCGATTTCCCGCCCAACCATCCCTTCAACAAGGTGGTGGCGATGCCCGACGACGTGCCGCTGCCGCCGCTCTGGCTGCTCGGCTCCAGCGACTACAGCTCGGAATTGGCCGCGCAGGTCGGGATGGGCTTTGCCTTCGCGCATCATTTTGCCTCCTATGACGCGGTCGCGGCGCTGACCAATTATCACCAGCGATTCAAGCCGTCGGGCTGGCACTCGACGCCGCACGGCATTTTGGCGGTCGCGGTCGTCGCGGCCGAAACCGATGCGGAAGCCGATCGGCTGGCCTCATCGATGGACCTCAATCGCTTGCGCCGGGATCGCGGCCAGTATTCGCCGCTGCCGAGCGTCGAGGAGGCCTTGGCCTATCCCTACGCCGACGCCGAACGCGCCTCCGTCGCGCGCAATCGTTCGCGCTTGTTCACCGGCAGCCCGGCGACTCTCATGGCCAAGCTGCAACCGATGATCGCGGCAAGCCAGGCGGACGAATTGATGATCATCACCGCGGTCTACGATCACGAGGCGCGCAAGAAGTCCTACAGTCTGCTGGCGGACGCGTTCGGGCTCGGCAACAAGCAGGCGGCGTAGGATTTGGGAATCTCTCAACCCGTCATGCCCGGCCTTGTGCCGGGCATTCACGTCTTTGCGGCGATCGCCGTGAAGCAAGACGTGGATGGACGGGACAAGCCCGGCCGTGACGAATGCGGCTTCAGTCCTGCTTCTCGCTAAACGTGGCGCGGAAGGGATGGCCGGGATACACGCCGACGATGCGGAATTCGCGCGAGAAGAATTTCAACTCCTCCAGCGCGAAGGCGAGATTCCTGTCGTCGGGATGGCCGTCGACGTCAGCATAAAATTCCGTGGCGAAGAAATTGCCGTCGACCATGTAGCTTTCGAGCTTGGTCATGTTGACGCCATTGGTGGCAAAGCCGCCCATCGCCTTGTAGAGCGCGGCAGGCAAATTGCGGACCCGGAACACGAAGGTGGTGACCAGCGGTCCCGATCCCTGCACGGCCCATTGCGCCTCGCGCGCCAGCACCACGAAGCGGGTGGTGTTGTGGTCCTCGTCCTCGACATTCTCGGCCAGGATATCGAGGCCGTAGATATCAGCCGCCAGCCGCGAGGCGATCGAGGCGCAGCTCTTGTCGCCGCGCTCGGCAACGATGCGGGCGCTGCCCGCGGTGTCGCCGGACACGATCGGCTTGATGCCGAGCTTGCGGATAATGCGGCGGCATTGGCCGAGCGCATGGACGTGGCTCTCGACGGTCTTGATGCCTTCGAGCTTGGCGCCGCGCGGCGCCATCAACTGGTGATGGATCGGCTCGAACCATTCGCCGACGATGAACAGGCCGGATTGCGGCAACAGATGGTGGATATCGGCGACGCGGCCGGCCACCGAGTTTTCGATTGGGATCATGCCGAGATCAGCCTCGCCGGAGGTGATTGCGGCCAACGCGTCCTCGAAGGTCGGGCAGGGCAACGGCTCGGCGCCGGGATAGGCGTTGACGACGGCGATGTGGGAATTGGCGCCCGGCTCGCCCTGGAATGCGATTTTCATGGTCTTGCTGGTGGTCGTGCTCATGGCCTGCCTTGTAACAGCCGTTCAGCTTTTGGCCAGTGGGCCAAGGATGCCTCGCGCCGTCTCCAGATCGGGCGGGGTGTCGACCCCGCGCGGCACGGTGTCGACCACCGCGATGTCGATCCGCATTCCGGCTTCAAGGGCCCGGAGCTGCTCCAGTTTCTCCTGCAATTCCAGCGGCGAGGGCGGCAGTCCGACAAAGCGTTCCAGCGCCGCGCGCCGGTAGGCGTAAAGTCCGATGTGATGGTAGCGCGGCCCGTCGCCATGGGGCGCCGCGGCACGCGTGAAATACAGCGCGCGCATCCGCCCGGGAGTGACCACGGTGCCGACCGCCTTGACGACGTTCGGATTGAGGTACTCCTCCTCGGTGTGGATTTCGGCCGCCAGGGTCGCGATGTCGACCGCGGGGTCGGCCAATGGGCTGAGCACGGCCTTGATATTGTCGGGGCGGA
>DASZKX010000365.1:0-1795 GCA_035552735.1 Xanthobacteraceae bacterium | reverse complement strand
GCGCCTGCGCGAGGCCGCCCGCGGCCGGGCGAAATTCGTCCTGCACGACGGGCCGCCCTACGCCAACGGCAACATCCATATCGGCCACGCGCTCAACAAGATCCTCAAGGACGTGGTCACCCGCTCACAGCAGATGCTGGGTTTCGATTCCAACTACGTGCCGGGCTGGGACTGCCACGGGCTGCCGATCGAGTGGAAGATCGAGGAGGAGAACTACCGCACCAAGGGCAAGGCCAAACCCGACCTCTCCAACCCGGCCGCCATGATCGCCCTCCGCAAGGAGTGCCGCGCCTATGCCCAGCATTGGCTCGAGGTGCAGCGCGACGAGTTCAAGCGGCTCGGGGTCGAGGGCGACTGGGAGCACCCCTACACCACGATGGATCACTTTGCCGAGGCGCAGATCGCGCGCGAACTGATGAAGTTCGCCCGCAACGGCACGCTCTACCGAGGCTCCAAGCCGGTCATGTGGTCGGTGGTGGAGAAGACCGCGCTCGCGGAGGCCGAGATCGAGTACGAGGATTACGTCTCCGATCAGGTCTGGGTGAAGTTTCCGATCCGCCGGTCCGTGGCCGAGACGCAGAATGTGAACCGCAAGCCGGCGGCGGCCTCGATCGTCATCTGGACCACCACGCCGTGGACCATCCCGGGCAACCGCGCCATCAGCTATGCGCCGAAGATCGAGTACGGCCTCTACGAGGTGATCGACGCCCCGGCCGGCAATTGGGCCAATCCGGGCGACCTCCTTGTGATGGCCGACGCGCTTGCGGTCGAGACCTTCCGGCAGGCCCGCGTCACCGCCTTCCAGAAGCTGGAAGTGGTTTCCGCCGAGGACCTGGCGGTGCTCCATTGCGCGCACCCGCTCAAGGGATTTGGTGGCGATTACGACTTTCCGGTGCCGCTCTTGGCCGGCGATCACGTCAGCGACGATACCGGAACCGGCTTCGTGCACACGGCGCCGGGCCATGGCCGCGAGGACTTCGAGGTCTGGACCGCAAACGCGGCCAAGCTTTCGGCGCGCGGCATCGCCACCGCCATTCCCTACACGGTGGATGCCGATGGCCGCCTCACCGAGCAGGCGCCGGGATTCACCGGCAAACGCGTCCTCACCGACAAGGGCGAGAAGGGCGACGCCAACGAGGCGGTCATCAAGGCCCTGATCGATGCCGGCATGCTGCTCGCACGCGGGCGGCTCAAGCACCAATATCCGCATTCCTGGCGCTCCAAGAAGCCGGTGATCTTCCGCAACACGCCGCAATGGTTCATCGCGATGGACAAGCCGATCGCGGACGCGGACGGCGCCGCGAAGCCGGACGATACGCTGCGCGCCCGCGCGCTCACCGCCATCAAGGTGACGCGCTGGGTGCCGCCGCAAGGACAGAACCGCATCACCGGCATGATCGTCAGCAAGCCCGATTGGGTGATCTCACGCCAGCGCGCCTGGGGCGTGCCGATCGCTGTGTTCGTGCGCGAAAAAGGCGACGGCTCAGTCGACATCCTCGACGATCCGGATGTGAATTACCGCATCATCGAGGCGTTCGACGAGGAGGGCGCCGACGCCTGGTATGCCGCCGGCGCGCGTGAGCGCTTCCTGGGCGGCCTTGCGAACGAGGATTGGCAGAAGGTCGACGACATTCTCGACGTCTGGTTCGACTCAGGTTCCACCCACGCCTTCGTGCTGGAGGACCCGGAGCATTTCCCGTCCCTCGCCGGCATCAAGCGCAAGAAGGATGGCGGCCCCGACACCGTGATGTATCTCGAAGGCTCCGACCAGCATCGGGGCTGGTTCCAGTCCTCG
>DASZKX010000364.1:0-3975 GCA_035552735.1 Xanthobacteraceae bacterium | reverse complement strand
AAGGCATGCTGAGGAAGATGCCGAGCAGGACTGCGATTACGACAGCCGCAAGCCCCGCACGTGTAGGCTTCTTGAACGTCATGGTTTGACTCCTGTCCGTAGACGATGAGGTGCGGGTTTTCAGATTGCCGCGGCGTCGGTTTCGCCGGTGCGGATGCGCACCGCGCTTTCGAGGTCGAGGACGAAAATCTTGCCGTCCCCGATCTGCCCGGTCTTCGCCGCCCCGGTGATGGCGTCGATGGTCTTGTCGACTTGGTCGGTCGGAACCGCCACTTCGATCTTGATCTTCGGCAAGAAGCTCACGGCGTATTCGGCGCCGCGATAGATTTCGGTGTGGCCCTTCTGACGCCCGTAACCCTTGACCTCCGTGACGGTCATCCCGTGCACGCCGGTCGCGGTCAGAGCGTCTCGGACCTCGTCGAGCTTGAATGGCTTGATGATGGCCATGACGATCTTCATGGATTCTTCCCTGCTAAAGGCCCGGCCTGCAGGCTGCAGGTTCAGGCGGTCCAACAAAGCCTCGCCGCAAGGTAGGATTCAGCCCCCGCAGGCAACGCCGGGGTCAGGTAATCAAGCCGCGTGCCAAGTCCGGTAACGGGCGGCAAAACGCTCGAAATAAAGGGCTTCTTTCCGAAGTCCGGCGTCCGGCCGGGGCCCATCAGGGGCCGCGGGACCGCGCCCGCCCGGATATGCCCATTTTTTAGTCTTTGAGATCAATAATTAGCCGATTGCTTATCGCGTAAGCAAAATATAAAAATCCGCTCGCGAGCCCGCACTGGCTCTGCAAAAGAAGAGCTGTGAGAGCGCGAATCCGCGCGTTAAGCCGTCGCAGCCCGCATCAAATCGCGTCCCGGTCGGTCTCGCCGGTGCGGATGCGCACCGTGTGGTCGATCGGGCTGACGAAGATCTTGCCATCACCGATCTGACCGGTCTTGGCCGAGGCCAGGATGGCGGAGACCACCTTGTCGACCTGGTCGGAATCGACCGCGATGTCGACCCGGATCTTGGGCAGCATGTTCACCACATATTCGGCGCCGCGGTAGATTTCCGTGTGGCCTTTTTGACGTCCGAAGCCCTTGACCTCGGTCACCGTCATGCCTTGCGCCCCGATGCCGGACAGCGCATCGCGCACGTCATCGAGCTTGAATGGTTTGATGATGGCAGTGACCAGCTTCATGGATCGTCCACCGGGTTGTGATGCTATTGCAAGGCTGCTGTGTTAGGGGCCGTGATCACCAGCCTAGGCTCGATACACCTTCCCGCGCAATCCCCCGGAACATCGACCGCGCCACCTCCCCCTGCAGGTGGCGATGCCGTGTCCACGTTTGCATCCGTTGCGTCTCGGTCGAGAATCAACCCTCCGTCCGGCGTTCCCGCAGCAGCCCCTCCTGCGCCACCGAGGCCACCAGCGTTCCGTCGCTTGCAAAGATAAGCCCGCGGGAAAATCCGCGCGACCCGGACAAATTGGGGCTGTCCTGGGCGTATAGCAGCCACTCGTCGGCGCGGCATGGGCGATGGAACCAGATCGCATGGTCGAGGCTCGCCGCCATGATGGACTTTTCGAACACGCTGCGCCCGAGCGGAATGAGGGCGGTATCGAGCAAAGTCATGTCGGACGCATAGGCGAGCACGCTTTGATGGATGGCGGGATCGGCGGGCAGCGCGCCGGTTGCCCGGATCCAGACGTGGAAGCGGCCGCTCTCGATCGCCTTGCCCAGATAACGGGAGAATTCGACCACGCGCAGCTCGATCGGCCGCGGCCGCTGGTAATAGCGCCGCACCGGCTCCGGCATCAGGGGCATGATGCGCTCCCTGATCTCGCTCTCGTCCGGCAGCTCGTCCGGCTTCGGTACGTCCGGCATCCGGACCTGATGGCTCAAGCCCGGCTCAGCACCATGGAACGACACCGCCATGGAGAAGATGGCTTGTCCGTGCTGGATGGCGATCACCCGCCGGGTGACGAAGCTCTTGCCGTCGCGGATGCGGTCGACCTCATAGATGATCGGCACCTTGGGGTCGCCAGGCAGCAGAAAATAGGCGTGCAGCGAATGCGGCGGGCGTGCCGCCACGTCGACGGTGCGGCAGGCCGCCACCAGGGCCTGGCCCACCACCTGGCCGCCGAACACCCGCTGCCAGGCGTCCTGCGGCGAGCGTCCGCGAAACAGGTTGACCTCGAGCTGCTCGAGATCGAGGACCGCCAGGAGGTCTTGAACCGCGGATGACATCGGAGTCCTTGTGGGATGGCGCAATGTAGTCACGCGGTTCGCGTGCTCGCCCATGGTACATCCCAGTGACACGCGCGGCGGGCTCGAAGTCAAGCATGCGCGGCTGCTATGATGCGCCGGCAGTCCGGCACGATCAGGAGATGGATTTGGCCACCGACCAGGCGCGCGACCATGCGAGTGACGACCGTACCGACGTGCTCATCGGCGGCGCCGGCGTCGCCGGGCTCGCGCTCGCGGTGGCGCTGCGGCAGGGCCTGGGCGAAGGCTTCTCGGTCACGGTCGCGGATCCGGCGCTGGAGCGGCCGACGAATGATCCGCGCGCGTCCGCCATCGTGGCGGCGGCGCAGCGGCTGTTCCAAGCAATCGGGGTCTGGGACGCCGTCGCGGGACAGGCGCAGCCCATCCTCGACATGGTGGTGACCGACAGCCGGCTCACCGACGCGGTTCGGCCGGTGTTCCTGACCTTCGACGGCGATGTGG
The DNA here is from genome assembly GCA_035552735.1 of Xanthobacteraceae bacterium. GTDB lineage: Bacteria > Pseudomonadota > Alphaproteobacteria > Rhizobiales > Xanthobacteraceae > VAZQ01. The sequence goes on along the minus strand of DASZKX010000364.1, from coordinate 1,270 downwards.
AGCCGGGGCAGCCTTTTGCCCACATGGTGGAGAACGCTCCGCTGCATGCCGCGCTCATCGCCCGCGCCCGTGCGCTCGGCGTCGCGCTGCTTCCAGTGCGCATTGGCGAATTCGCTCCCGCATCCGGGGCGCCAGTCGCGGCAGCGGCTTTGAATGTCGCGCTCGCCGACGGCGGGCGCCTGCGGGCGCGGCTCTTGGTGGCGGCCGACGGCGCCCGCTCCAGCATCCGCGAGCGCGCCGGCATCCTGGTGCGCGGCTGGAACTATGGGCAGTCCGCCATCGTGGCCACGGTCGCCCATGAGCGCGACCATGGCGGGCGGGCCGAGGAGCACTTCCTGCCGGCCGGCCCGTTCGCGATCCTGCCGCTCCGGCATTGCCGTTCCTCGATCGTGTGGACCGAGCAGGCCGCCGAGGCGGACCGCATTCTGGCGCTGCCGGCGCCCGATTTTCATGCCGAGCTGGAACGGCGCTTCGGGCTGCACCTGGGCGCTATCGCGGTTGTGGGTCCGCGCCGCGCCTATCCGATCGGATTGTGGATTGCGCGTAGCTTCATCGGGCCGCGGCTCGCGCTCATCGGCGACGCGGCCCACGTGATTCATCCGATCGCCGGGCAGGGGCTCAACATGGGCCTCAAGGATGTGGCGGCGCTGGCCGAGACCATCGTGGATGCGGCCCGGCTCGGGCTCGATCCGGGCGGCAGCACGGTGCTGGAGCGCTACCAGCGCTGGCGGCGGTTCGACACCGCGGCGATGGGGGTGGCGACCGACGGGCTCAACCGGCTGTTCTCCAATCGCTCGGACGTCTTGCGCATCGTGCGCGACCTCGGCCTCGGCGTGGTAGATCGCCTGCCCGGACTCAAGCAGCTCTTCATCCGCGAGGCCGCCGGCCTGGTCGGCGAGGTGCCGAAGCTGCTGAAAGGTGAGGGGTTGTAGGGGCGGCGCGAGCGGAGTCTCGCAGAATGCTCGTGAAGACGGCCGCAACAAGTCCGACCAACACAATCGAGGATCAAACAAACAAGCTCAGATCGGCCCGAACCTATAGGCGCCTTGCGCGAAGGCGCCATAGCGGGAGGTCGAGACGTTGAGCGGCTGTGTCGCCGGAGCGAACGGATATCCGACGATGACCTTTTCGAGATCGGCGCCGCCGTGGGCCTGCATGTACCAATAGCGTCCGCCGAGCCCGACCGAGACCTTGTCGCTGACCTGATACGACATGATGGCTTCGAGCTGCACGCCGTCGCCGCGACCGCTCTCCGGGATCGGACCCGAAA
>DASZKX010000363.1:0-32835 GCA_035552735.1 Xanthobacteraceae bacterium | reverse complement strand
AGCTGGAAATGCACCACCTTGCTGGTCGTGCCCTTGCCGCCTTCGATGTGGTAGGGGGCGCGGCCCGCGTAGGTCGACCAGAGCCCCCTGCCCTTCCAGCCGGCATTTGCGTCGTCGATGCGGCCGTCGAGGCCCTTGGCGTGGAAGCCCATCGGGTACGGAACCCGCAGGGTGACGAACTTGCCGTCCACCAGCGCCTCGAGCGAATCCGACATGTTGCCGGTCGCGACCGGCACGTTGCGCCCGAGCCCGAGCGTGTCGAACTGATCGACCCAGGTGTAGTAGCTCGACTCGACCGCGCCCGGCTCGTTCAAGCCTTCGAATTGCGGTCCCGGGAACTGATAGAGCGTCCAGCCTTCCGGGCATTGGCGGCCGGTGGCATTGGGGCCGTTGAGCGGACCCTTGCACTTCTTGCGGTCGAAGCTCGCCAGATGTCCGCTGGCGAGCGGGAGCCACACGACGCCGTTGCGGTCGATGTCCATGCCGCGCGGACCAAAGCCGTTCACCGGCGCCTTCGGCTCGTTGAACGGAACCTCGTAATATTCCGAGAGCGTGGTCTGCGGCGGATCGCTGCCCGGAATGATGTGCACGATGCCGCCCGGGACCGCCAGCACCGAGCCCCAGACGGTGCCGTCGTTGGGATCGATGCCGATGCCGTAGAGCCCCGCCACGATGCGCTTCTGCTTGGTGGGATCGACCGGCTGGTTGGGCTCCACATAGTCGCCCTCGCGCTTGCCCTTGCCATTGGTGTCGAGAATGAGCGCGGTCCAGCCCTGCGACTTGGCGGCGTCGCCGGTCTTCAGGAACATCTTGGTGTTGAGCCAGCCGATGACGGGCGCGCGCGCGCCGCCAGCCGAGAACCACAGCGTGTTGTTGGCGTCCTCGGCGAAGGCCATGTGATGGGTGGTGAAACAGAGGTCGATATAGCTGAGCTTGTCGGCCTTGGGATCGTAGAGCGCGGCCTGCCGGCCGGCGCTTTCCATCGGGAACAGCTTGGCGGACGGCAGATCCGAGCCCTTGCGGCAATAGGCCGGCGTCTCCGGATTGCGGATGCGCGCCGTGAGCCAGACCCGGCCGTCCTGATCCAGCATCGGATTGTGCACGGAGGTCTGGCTGTGCCAGATCATCTCGTCGCCCCAATAGGGCGACGCCAGCCGCGGGAAGCCGCCCGACTGGATGAACGAGCCGCTGGTGGTCTTGGGATCGCGTGGCGTCATCTTGAGATAGGTGACGGTGCTGGTCTTGGGATCGAGGATGGGCAGGTTGTCGGTCGAGTCCTCGGTCGCGCTGTAGATCTTGCCGTAGGGGTTGACGGTGGGGTTGCGCTTGTCGGTCGCGATCTCGTCATGCAGATAAGTCTTGGCGTCGCCCCAATCCCACATCGTGATGACGATATTGCGCTCGACGCCTTGTGGGCGCTGCGGCTTGGTCTTGGGCAATTCGCCGGCGGCGATCCGATCGGTCCAGTCGGCGAAGTTGCGCAGCGCCCGCTGCGTGTCGATCTCGCCGATGTCGCGCACCATGGTCTCGGCGGCGGGCCCGACCTGGACCCGGTGGCTCCAGGCCTCGAACGAATTCGCGAACGTGCCGAGCGCCGGCGAGAGCGTGCGCGTGGGCTTGTTGCCCAGCTGGTGACACGAATTGCAGCCGTGGGTCTTGATGGTGGAGAGCCACTGGCCCTGGCTCTTGAGGCTGACCGGCATGCCGTTGCCGTTCGGGCCGGTGCCGGGGAACAGGCTCTTGTCCGGAATCTTGAGCATCGAGTACCAATACTGCGCCGGATAATATTCGGCCGCGGCCGCGGCGTTCTGCGCCAGTACCGCGGTCAGGTTGAGAATTTTTCCAGGCGCCGTCGTCTGCTTGGGCGAATCGACCAACCCATAGCCGCGCACCCAAACCGTGTAGTTGGCTTTGGGAAGATCCGGCAGCACGTAACGCCCCTGGTCGTCGGTGACGACGATCTTGACGTATTTGGTTGGCAGGTCGGTGGTCTCGGCGATCACCCAGACGCCGGCCTCCGGTCCATTCGGGCTGGCGACCACACCGCCCAGATCGCTGTCGCCGATGCTCACCGCCGCGCCGCTCTGCTGGGCGCTCACCTCCGTTAAGGGAGCGACGAGCGCAAAGGCGAGCGCAATCGCCGCCACGCCGACATACCAATGACCTGCCAATTTCATTGACCGCTCCCTTTGTGCGCGCGTGCGCGGGTCTCTCCGCCCTGTCGATCGTTTTCCGGCCGATCGTTGCCGCAAGCTTAACCCGATCCGGGGATGGCGCCAATGGACGGCCGAACACGTCTATGGCGCCCCGCGGCTACGACGCCCCGCGGCCGAGCAGTTGCGCCGCCCGGCCGCGACCGCCGCCGGCGTCTGATAGGCCCCCTCGACGAAGCTCGCGATCGCCGCCCCGTCCATCGCGCCGGACTCCGTTCAGTAGCCTTAAGATGATTTCGGGATGGCTCTGGTTCCACCCTGCCCGTGCGCGGCGAGCTTCTTCATCAGAAAATCGGCCAGCACCTCTACGCGTTTCGGTTGCGGCTCCCCCGGCGGCGTGACCCAGTGGACGGCGCCGAGTGGAAGCGACCAATCCGGCAACAATCTCTCAAGCCGATTGGCTCCGAGGGCCTCGCGCAAAATGAATTCAGGCAGGATGCCAAGGCCCGTCCCCGCGATCAGGGCCGGCATCATCGCGTCACCGTTATTCACGCGCAGTGGACCCGACGGCCGCACGCTCGCGGATTTGGCGCCCTTGGTAAAGTGCCAAACCTCGGTCGTCACGGTGTAGCTGTAGGTGAGGCAGCGGTGCTGCGCGAGGTGGAGTGGATGTTTCGGTCTGCCATATTTATTCAGATAGGGGGGCGCGCCCACCAGGTAGCAGGGCATCTCGCAGAGCCGCTGCGCAACGAGCGTAGACCCAGGCAGGACGGCGATACGGATTGCGGCGTCAAAGCTCTCGCCGATGATATCAACCATTGCATCGCTCAGGTGCAGATCGATCGACACCTCCGGAAAGACCGCAAGGAATTCCGGTAGTAGTGGCGTCACATGCAACAGCCCGAACGACATGGGGACCGCCAGCCGGACAAGTCCACGCGGTGCGGTCGCTTGCGCCACCGCAGCACCCTCAGCGGCTTCGCCCTCGGCGAGGATGTGCGCAGCCCGCACCACGAGCTGTCGTCCGGCCTCCGTCAGCTCAAAGCGGCGGGCCGTTCGGATGATCAGCCGCGCGCCGAGCCGTGACTCGATCCTGCTGACCGCCTTTGACACGGTCGCTTTCGAAAGCCGCAACTCCGCTGCAGCGTCGGCGAAGGAGCGACACTCCGCAACTTTCGCGAAGATGGCGAGCCCTTCAAGGTCCGGCAGTCTGGCCATGATTATAAATTACGAAACTTTGGGTTTCGATAGTTTCTATTTCTAAATTCATCAGCTGTCCATAGAATCCACGACGGCGGGGTCGCTACACCACGCGATAGCTGCGGCAACGCGATCCGCCATGGAGGGAAGCCGCCCAGGAGAGTTCAATGGAGCTGCAAACACACGGAGTAAGAAAGTATCCTCCCACGTCAGCGTTGCTCGCTTCATCCGCCGGGCTTGGCTGGTCCACAATATCCGTGGAGCTCCGATCTCATGGGGTCATTGAAGCACCGGCGATCGTTCCTCAGCATGTGGAGATTTGCCTGGTTGTTGCCGGCAACGAGGACGGCCTCGTCATGCGAGATGGAGCAGGATTCCACCAGGAGGCGACGCCGAACACCGGTGCGATCTGGTTGAGCCCAGCCAGGGTTGGCAAGGAGATCGTGATCACTTCGCCAATCCCCCAAACAATGCATTTGTACCTGCCCACAGCGCTGTTTGACCGATTGAACGACGATTTCAATCTTCCAGTCGCACCCGCCCATTCGATCCGTCTTGCGGTCGGCATCCGCGACGATGTTATTGATCAGATCGGACTGTCAATCCTCTCCGAGCTTGCAGTCGAGACGGCCGCAAGCCGCATATACGTCGAAGCAGCCTCTCTGACGCTTGCGGCGAGACTCCTTCAAAAGTATTGCGATAGCGGGGCATGCGCGTCCAACGAGCCATCCGCGCGTAGTCTCGACCATATTCGGCTCAGCCGCGTTCTCGACTATGTCGCGGCAAACATCGGGGACGACATCACGCTGGTGGATCTCGCTGGGGTAGCGGGTCACAGCACATTTCATTTTGCACGCAAGTTCACCCTCGCCATGGGCATCTCGCCGCACCGCTATATCAGCCGCATTCGGCTGGAGAACGCGATGGTGGAATTGGCCGCGGGAAAACTGCCGCTCGCGGAGATAGCGTTCAATGCGCAATTCTCCTCGCAGGCCAGCTTTACGCGAGCGTTTCATCGCGCGACCGGCATGACGCCCCTGGAATACCGGCGCCGACGGCGCTAGCGCGGCGCTTCCACGCGAGGCCGCAGGCCGGCAAGAGCGGTCAAAACAACCGCAAGCAGGGGACAGACGGCAAGTGCCCCCCGTGCTGTGATTCCGCGTACAGCCCTGCTCCATCTTTTGTAAGGAACAACACCGTGGCAACAGCCCAAATATCCTATTCCGGTCTCGACGCGCTTCTCACTCCCGAAGAGAGCGTCCTTCTCCTCGTGGATCATCAGGCCTTTCAGTTTGCCAACCTGCACAGTCACGAGCCGCAGCTTGTGGTAAACAACGTCGTCGCCTTGGCAAAAACCGCAAAGCTGTTCGGCGTGCCGACAATCCTCACGACGGTTCTGGAGGAACGCGGCGGCTACATCATCAAAGGAATCCAAGACGTGTTCCCCGATCAGAAGCCGATCAACCGCACTTTCATCAACGCTTGGCAGGACCAGCGGCTCGTGGAGGCCGTGAAGAAAACGGGCCGAAAGAAGCTGGTTTTTGCGGCGCTATGGACCGAGGTATGCCTTGCTATGCCGGCGCTTCAAGCTGTAGGGGAGGGTTACGATGTTTTCGCGGTTACCGACGCGTCTGGCGGGGTATCTGTGGAAGCGCATGCGATGGGCGTGGAGCGGATGATTCAAGCCGGCATCAAGCCGATCACTTGGTTGGCCGTATTATGCGAATGGCAGCGCGATTGGGCACGCCAGGAGAAGTTTAGCGCGCTGGGGGCGCTCCTGCTGGAGCATGGCGGCAGCTCGGGCGTGGCCTTCGCGTGGGAAATGCAACTCCTTGGCGCCGGCAAGGCGGGGTGATCGAAAACGGGGGTGGAGCATTCAAGGCATGATTTGACGAGGAGGAAGCCATGACCATGTCGAGACGCAACGTTTTGGCGGCAGGCGGCAAGGCCGCGATGATCGCGATGGCGGGTGCGCCGCATGCGAGCCGAGCCCAGTCGCCATCGGCCCAGACTTCGCCGGACCTGATCGTGCACAATGCCAAGGTAACGACACTACAGAGCGACGGTCACGAGGCCCAGGCTTTCGCGACTCGTGGCGAAAAGATCGTCGCGGTTGGCGGCGAAGCCGAGATCATGGGGCTCGTCGGCGCCAATACCCGCGTCATGGACGCCGGAGGACGAAGGGTCATTCCCGGCCTCAACGACTCGCATTTCCACCTTGTGCGGGGCGGCCGCGACTACAACCTCGAACTGCGCTGGGACGGACTTGCATCGCTGCAGCGGGGACTGCAGATGATTTCCGAGCAGGCGATACGAACCCCCAAAACCCAATGGGTGCGCGTCGCCGGCGGCTGGTCTCCCTATCAATTCAGGGAGAAGCGGATGCCGACGATCGCGGAGCTGAACGATGCCGCTCCGGATACTCCGGTCTACGTGCTGTTCGCCTACAGCGAGGGCCTGCTCAACCGTGCCGGGGTCGCGGCGCTCGGGTGGACGCCCAACACCAAACCGCCGGAGGGCGGTGGCTTCGAGTTTGTCGATGGCGGCGCCATCCTGAAAAAACCGGCGGCGGCGTACACGCCGATCGGCAAGCTGCCGGCGCTCTCCGCCGCGGATCAGGTCAACTCGACCCAGCACTTCTTCCGCGAGCTCAACCGCTTTGGATTGACCAGCGCAATTGATGCCGGCGGCACCAACCTGCCCTATCCCGACGACTATGAGGCGATGGCGAAGCTTGCCGCCCGGCCAGCGTTTCCGATCCGCATCTCCAACCTGCTGTTCGCCCAGCAGCCGGGAACCGAGCGGGAGTTCTATGACAAATTGAGCACCGCGGAGAAGCGCAACGTCAATCGGGCTGCATCGCGGCTGAACGGTTACGTTTTCGAAGGCGCCGGCGAGGTTTTGGTCTGGACGGCCGCCGACTTCGAGGACTTCATGGCCCCGCGTCCCGACCTGAGCCCGCAGATGGAGCGGGATCTTGCCGACGTGACACGGCTGCTCGCCCAGAAGCAATGGCCGATCCGGCAGCACGCGACCTATGACCAGTCGATCTCGCGAATCCTCGACGTGTTCGAGCCGATATTCAAGGAGACCGGCTACCGGGCGCGCTGGGGCATCGATCACGCCGAGACCATCTCGTCGCGCAACATCGCGCGCATCAAGGCGATGGGCGGCGGGATTACGGTCCAGGACCGCATGGCGTATGCCGGGGAGTTCTTTGCGGAGCGCTACGGCCAGCAGGCCGCGTCACACGCGCCACCCATCCGGCAAATGCTGGATGCGGGGCTCCCCGTCGGCGCCGGAACGGATGCAACCCGCGTCGCGAGCTACAATCCCTGGATCTCGCTCTACTGGATGGTGACGGGCAAGACCGTGGGCGGAATGCAGCTCGCATCGCCTGCGAACCGGCTGTCGCGTGAGGAGGCGTTACGCCTCTACACCGTCGGGACCGCCTGGTTCAGCGGTGAAGAAGAGGTCAAGGGCAGGATCGCGCCCGGCCAGTTCGCTGATTTCGCGATCCTGTCGACCGATTACATGACGGTGCCCGAAGAGCAGATCCGCAGGATCGAGTCGGTGCTGACGGTGACCGGAGGTGACGTGGTGTATTCCGCCGATCCATTCACCGCATTTGCTCCCGAGCCCCTGCCCCCGGTAAGCCCGGCGTGGTCTCCGGTGGCTGCATTCGGAGGCTATCAGCGATAGCCGATGATGAATGACGAAAGATGCTCAGGAGAATATCCGCCATGAGGATTGTGCTGTCTATTGCGGTTCTCGGGTTGCTGACATTGCCGGCACAGACACAGACTTTGCCGGACTGGGCCTATCCGGTTAACCCGACACTGACGCCGCTCGATGACAAGGTGCAAAAGCATTTGACGGACAGCACAAAGGCCTACACTCAGGCCCAGATTGACGATGGGTTCAATCCATCAGACTGGTATCCGCAGGACCATCCGCCGATGCCGGATGTGGTTGCTCACGGCCGTAAGGCGGCCAATGCCCGGGCCTGCGCCATGTGTCACCTGACCAGCGGTGGGGGACAACCGGAATCCGCGCGCCTCGCCGGGCTTCCGGTCGGATATGTCATGCGCCAGATGGCCGAGTTTAAGAGCGGCGCCCGTCATGGCGCGGGCGCCGTGGCCATGGTCCCGATCGCCCGGGGCCTTAGTGAGGAGGACCTCAAGGCAGCGGCCGAGTATTTCACTTCGCTCACGATACCGACTTGGTACAAGGTCGTCGAAACGGCCACAGTGCCGAAGTCCTATCTAGCAAACGGTGCCATGAGGCTCCCGGTGGAGCACGGCGGCACCGAGCCGATCGGCAACCGGATCATCGAATTGCCGCAAGATATCGAGAGCGCCGAGAGCCGCAATCCGCGCGTAGGCTTCGTGGCTCACGTACCGCCCGGCAGCATCAAAAAGGGTGAGGCAATTGTAACCACCGGCGCCGACGGCAAGACCCTCCCGTGTGCCACATGCCACGGCCCCAACCTCACGGGCGTTGGCGACGTTCCGCCCATCATCGGGCGCTCGCCGATGTATATTTACCGCCAGCTCAACGACATCAAGATCGGCACTCGCAATGGCGCAATGGCACCGCTGATGAAGGGCGTAGTCGAGAAATTGACCGACGACGATATGATTGCGATCGCCGCCTATCTGGTGTCGAAGGGCCCCTGATGGGTTGCCGGCGGCAGTCCCGCATCTGGTTCGGATAGGTCCGTGCTGATGCGATCGGCGACGCGGCACATGCATCATCGAGTAAGAGGGTGATTTTGTGGCTTTGAATTAATGATCCGGCGTAGACCCGGGTGGCCGCGTTCGGACGCCATCTGTCGCTGGCTGAGATAGCCTTCAATGCGGGCTTTTCGCCGCAAGCATTTACACGAGTGGTTTGACGCCGCGAGCATACCGGACCCTTCGGCGGCAGCGGGCGATCCCGCCGATCATTCGGACGCGGCGGATCGCAAGAGCGCTCAAAACAATAGCAAGAATGGGAAAGACAGGCGTCCGCGTGGCCGCCTACGTTGGCGATGAAAGCCACCGGCTCGCCTCACTCGGGCTTGTCAATGTGCCGCTGCAGCAAATGACACCTGAGCGTGGCCCCACCCGAAAGGCATGTTATGAGCGTCAAGACATCCGAAGAAACCCGCAACGAACAGATTATCCGCTCGCTCTATGCGTTGGCGGAGGGCAACGCGAAAAATACATCCAAGTTCGTGTCCTTCTTCAGCGACGACGGATATTTTTACGACGTGAGCGCAGGAAAGAAATATTTCGGCGCCGAAATTGGCGTGACGGTCGATGTGTATGCGGCCGCATTTCCGGACATGCACAGAGAGCTCTATGCTCTCCGCAGCTTCGGCGACCATGTCCTTGTAGAGCTATCCCTCAACGGAACCCACAAAGGCGACCTCGTGCTCCCGCCGGGTACGATTTCTGCCACCGGCAAGGAAATACATGCGCCTTGCTGCGACGTATTCCGCTTGAAGGCCGGCAAGGTCTTCTCGTTTCACTGTTACGTCGCGGTGCCTATTCTTCTGGAGCAGCTTGGAGTGTTCATGAATCTCCAAGCGGCCTTCCGACGCTGATCGGAACGGTCTGCGATGTCCCCCGCCGATGATCGTTCTGTTGGCCGCCAGGAAGGGAAATATTACCTGATATTTCTGCATTCCATCCCGGAAAGGCCGCTGTCCCCTGAAGTGGTGGGACTCCACGCCGCCCACCTGGCGGAGCTTGATGACAGCGGTAAACTCGTCATGGCCGGCCCGCTGGTGGAGCGTGCGGGCGGCTTGATCGTGCTGCGAGCCGGAAGCGTAGCCGAGGCGATCGCGATCGCCGAGGAAGATCCCATGGTGCGCGGCGCCTACCAAACCTACGAGCTCGGCACCTGGCTCATGAGCAACCGGCAAAACGATTATCGCCCCAACATTCAGCCGGCAGCACACAAATGAGCGCACAACCGATTCGAATTGGATATTGCTTGTCTCTAACAGGCCCGCTTGCCTCGAACGGCAAGACGGCCCGGCTCGCCCACCAGATCTGGGAGCAAGGCGTAAATCGAAAAGGCGGACTGCTCGGCCGCAAGGTAGAGATGCTCTGCATTGATGATGAAACCAATCCGAAGCTTGTGTCGGACATCTACAAGCGCCTTCTTGACGATGAAGAAGTCGATTTGGTGATCGGGGGGTACGGTGACAATTCGGTCTCGCCCGCCATGCCGCTGCTCATGGAGCGAAACCGGTATCTGGTTGCGCTGATGGCCCTCGCCGTCAACGCTTCGTTTAGCTACGCGAACTATTTTGTGATGATTCCGACGGGGCCTAACCCGAGCGAAGCCCTTACGGAGGGCTTTTTCGAGCTTGCGGCAGAGCAATCCCCGCGGCCGGGGTCGATGGCGATTCTTGCCGCCGACGCTCCGTTTTCGAAGAGCCCAGTCATGGGCGCGAAGGCGCACGCGGATAAGCATGGCTTCATGGTTGTATCGGACGCCAGATATCCGCTTTCGGCGACGGACCTTGGCCCGTTCATCAGCGCTCTGAAGCCAATCAATCCGGACATCTTGTTTCTTTGCTCGTATTTGAACGATTCGGCCGGTCTCCTTCGCGCCATCCATGACGTAGGACTTGAGCCAAAAATGGTGGGCGGAGCGATGATCGGTCCGCAAAATGGATCGATCAAGGCGCAGCTTGGTCCGCTTCTGAACGGGCTCGTCAACTACGAGTATTGGCTGCCGGTGCCGAAGATGATGTATCCCGGTGTCGCGGAAATGATGGCGGAATATCAGTCGCTCGCACCAGGCGCGGGCGCCGATCCGCTGGGTTACTACGTGGCCCCGCAGGCCTACGCGCAGATGCAGGTCGTCGAGCAGGCGATCGCCGGCACCGGCTCGCTCGACGATGCAAGGCTGGCACAGTTCACGCGCGACAGCGTGTTCAAGACCGTTGTCGGCGACGTCAGGTTTGGAAAGGGCGGCGGCTGGTCAGAGGCGCGCGTCCTTACGGTGCAATACCAAAACATCAAAGGCGCCGATCTGACAGATTTCAAGGACACCAGGACGCAGGCGGTGGTATGGCCGTCGAGTCTCGCCTCCGGCGCGCTCATTTATCCCTACGCAAAGGCAAAACGGAGCGTCTGAGGCGAGACTCGACGTCGGGTTCAAGCGAATTCGAATGTGCCCGACCGACAGCGCTCACCATCCCTATGCGAAGGCACACCAAAACAGCTGAGGCGCCCGCGAGCGGGACGACCTTTTTCCGCAGCGTACACGTGTTCGCAGGAGACAGGCGACCTTGCCGCCCACTGCCGAGAGTGCGGATGATCGAACGCAGACCCTTCCATGAGCTGCCCGGTGAGGACCTCGGCTGGCTAAAGGCCAAGCGGCACTTTTCCTTTGCTGCGCAGGAGGGTCATGCCCGGCGGGGCTTGGGCTCCCTGCGTATCTGGAACGACGATGAGATCGCTCCTGATGCCGGCTTTCCGCCGCACGCGCACGCCAATATGGAAATCGTTACCTATGTGCGTGAGGGAACGGTGACGCACAGGGATAGTCTCGGCAACGAAGGCAAAACGAAAACGGGAGACGTCCAGATTATGAGCGCCGGCACCGGCATCCGGCACGCCGAATATAACACGGAACAAGCGCCAGCGCTGATTTTCCAGATTTGGATCACACCTGATTCCAACGGCGGCCCGCCTACCTGGGGGTCGCATCCGTTTCCCAAGGCAGATCGCTCCGGACGTCTTGTGACCTTCGCGAGCGGCTTTGAAAGCGACATCGACGCACTGCCTATTCGCGCGCGTGCCCGCGTGCTGGGGGCCAAGCTCAGGGTGGGCCAGTCTGTCCAATATGCGTTTGGCGAACGACGGCGCGCTTACCTGGTGCCTTCGTCGGGCACCATCGACGTCAACGGCGTAAGAATTCACACGCGTGATGGCGCTGCCATCAAAGATGTCGCCGTTGTCAGGATCGCGGCAGTCGAAGATGCAGACGTTGTCATGGTCGATGTTCCTTAGAACATGGACGGCGGCAGCAATATTCTTGACGGGAAGGCGATGTCGAAGGTTCTCGTTCTCTATTACTCGTCCTATGGCCATCAAAGCCATGGCGGCGGCCGTCGCCGAGGGAGCCCGGGAGACGGGTGCGCAGGTCGACATCAAACGCGTTCCCGAACTGGTACCCGATGAGGTAGCGCGCAACGCGCACTACGAAGTGGATCAGGCCGCTCCAATCGCGAAGGTCGACGACCTTGCTGCTTACGACGCAATCATGCTGGTGGGCTTTGGGCGCGCGGAGTCTTGCACGGAAAGGTCGGCGGGGTATTCACCTCAACCGCCACGCAACATGGTGGGCAGGAAACGACGCTGTTCTCGGTCATCACCAATCTCTTACACTTTGGCATTGTAATCGTCGGACTCGACTACCGCCATGCGGTCAGATGGCCCTTGACGAGATTACGGGTGGGTCTCCGTACGGCGCCACGACGATCGCCGGTGGCGGTGGCTCACGTACGCCGACCGCGAACGAGCTGGTCGGAGCGCGCCACCAAGGCCGCAAAATTGCGGAGGTCGCGAGCAAGCTGCACGGCTGATGCCGCGCGAACTCCGCTGAATGAGGCCGAACGGCACTAGGCTCCGGAGGGTTCGCGCCTTCGGTCGCTTTCGGACTATTGCGCCCCGCGGCCGAGCAGTTGCGCCGCCCGGGCCGCGACCGCCGGCGGCGTCTGATAGGCCTCCTCGACGAAGCTCGCGATCGCGGCCCCGTCCATCGGATCGATGGCGAGCGCGGCCGCATCGGCATCGGCCAGCACGGCCGGGTCCTTCATGGCGGCGTCGAAGCCCGCGCGCAGCGCCTTGACCCGCTCGGCGGGCGTTCCGGGCGGCGCCGCAAGCGGCCGCTCCAGGTCCATCCAACCAAAGACCAGCCGCAGGATCTGGCGATCCTGCGCGCGCTTGGCATAGTCCATGACGAACGGCACATCCGGGAGCCGCGGATTCCGCTTCAAGGCGATCTGCAGCAGAATGTTGGCCTTGCCGTCGGCGAGCCCCGCGGCGCGCATGGAGCTCAAGCCGACGCCGCAGAAGCCGTCGATCTCGCCGCGCTCCATGGCGAGCCGCAGGGCCGCACTGCCCGCATAGCCCTTGACCAGCTTGAGCCTGGTGCCGAGCACGTTGTTCAGCACCACCGGAAAATCATAGGTCGAGGTCCCGGCCGTGCCGGTCACCATCTCGGTGCGCAGCGCATCGTCGATGGTCTTGAAGGCGGACGCGGGCGAGGCCACGCAGACACTGGTTTCGGACGCCGGCGCGCCGATCCAATTGAATTTGCGGGCATCGTATTTGGAAGGCACGCCGCCAATCACCGGATCGACCACGATGTTGCCGGCAAACAGCCCGATCTCCGATCCGTCCTTGGGCGAGACGTTGAAGATGTGGTTTGCCGCCAGCACGCTGCCGGCGCCTTGCATGTTTTTCACCACCACCGCCGGACCACCCGGAACATGCGCTCCGAGGTGGCGCGCAATGATCCGCGCATAGGCATCGGCGCCGCCCCCGACATTGAATCCGGCGATCAAGGTGATGGTCCGGCCGCGGTAGAAATCGGCGACATCGTCGGCGCGCGCGGCGCCTCCGGACAGAACGATCCAGACCGCACCAGCCAGGGGCGCCAAGCGAACCGCAAGCTTCATCCGCCGCTCCATCCGCGCTGCCGACGCCGACCCTCCCCATCATAGTTCGGGCGTCCCGGCGCTCAAACGCGCAATCCGGGACGAATGCGCGCAGCGCCATGCGTGCAGCGCCTGCGCGTAGCGCCTTGCGTGCAGCGCCGGTTTGGCTTCTGCCTCCGGGCAGGATAACCATGCCGGAGCGGGCGGGGCCGGGCTGCGGCTCATTCGTAAATCCCATGGCGCAAGGTCCAGGACGATGGTCGACCTCTCCCAATTGCAGACCGGCTTGAAGGGCAGCGCACAGCTCGAGGTCGGCGTCGAGCATACGGCGCCCAGCATCGGCAGCGGCAAGGTTCCGGTCCTGGCCACGCCCGTCATGATCAACCTGATCGAGGCGGCGGCGCTCGCGGCGGTCGAGCATCTGTTGCCCGCCGGGCACCAAAGTCTCGGCATTCATCTCGACGTCCGTCATTTTGCCGCGACCCCGATCGGCATGAAGGTGATCGCGACCGCCGAGCTGATCGCGGTCGAGGGCCGCACGCTTTCGTTTCGGGTCGAGGCGCGCGACGACAAGGAGCCGATCGGCGGCGGCTCACACCAACGCGTCGTCGTCAATGTGGCGCGGTTCGACGAGCGCGTGCAAAGGAAGCTCAGGAGCCCGTAGCCGCAGCTTGCCGCACGTGCGCTTGACCCGATTGCGCAAATCAGATTATTCGTGAAATTGAAACTCACGAATTGCGCCAATTGCGCCCCGGCGGGAAACCGCGCCGGGCTTTTGCTCGAGGCGATCGGGGCCGATCGGACGGCGGGAAATCCTCGACATTGATGTTCATTGTTACTTGCGGTCATCGGCGGCCCACCGACGGTGCTTTTGCACGCGAAATTTCCCTGCGACTGTGGACTGCATTCCATTGTTGTTTACAATGGGCCGCCTTGATTTTGCAGGCGAATTTCGGCGCGAGGGATCAAGAACCGAGGGATCAAGAACAATGTGCCTGGAGCCGCCCGGTCTCATTCGGCTCGCGCTCGACCCGATCACGCTCGAGGTGATCCGGCATGCCTTGGTGGCGATCGCCAACCAGATCGACGCCAACATCAAGCGCACTGCCTTCAGCCCCTATATCTACGAGTACAACGATTTCGCGGTCGGGCTCACCGATCCCGACGGGCAGCTGGTGGCGCAATGCACCGGCGGGATGCCGCCGTTCGTCGCCGACTCGGTCGGCATGGCGGTGCGCGACGGGCTGCAGATCTACGGCCGCGAGCGGCTCGAGGGCGGCGACGTGGTGCTCTGCAATCATGCGGCGGTGCAGGGCCAGCATCTCAACAACACCGTCATGTATACGCCGATCCATGCCGGTCGCGATCGCGACGCGCTCGTCGGCTTCTTCGCCATCAATGTGCACTGGATCGATATCGGCGGCTCGGTGCCGCGCTCGACCGATATCTTCATGGAAGGCCTGCAGCTGCGCTCGATCAAGCTGTGGTCGAAGGGCGAGCCGATCGAGGAGGTCTACCGCATCATCGAGAACAATACCCGCCAGCCGACCGAGCTCATGGGCGACATCGCGGCGCAGCTCGCCGGCTGCCTGCTCGGACGCGATCTGACGGCGGAGCTCGCCGACAAATACGGCGTGGCGACCTTCACTCGCGCCGTCGCGCTGATGCTCGACCAGTCCGAGGCGGCGGCGCGTGCCTTCATCCGCGTCATGCCGGACGGCGTCTACACGGCCGAGACCTTCCTCGACGACGACCGAGCCGGCGACGAGCCGCTGCCGATCCGCGTCAAGGTCGTCGTCGAGGGCGACGAGATGACGGTCGATTATTCGGACATGGCGGGCCAAGTGAAGGGCCCGATCAATTCCGGCTATTTCGGCGGCGGCCAGACCACCGCGCGCGTCGCCTTCAAGTATCTGTTGGGGGCGGGCGAGATGGCGAACGAAGGCACCTTCCGGCCGCTCAAGCTGGTACTGCCGCCGGGCAAGATCCTGAGCGCGGCGGCGACCGCGCCGATGGGTAACTATTCGACGCCGTTCCCGACCGTGATCGATACGGTGATCCGGGCACTCGAGACGGCGTTGCCGCAGCGCGTGCCGGGCGGTCATTTCGGCACCCATTCGGGCATCCGATTTTACGGCAAGCGGCCGGATGGAGCATTTTTCGGCACGCATGACAGCGGGCACGGCGGCTGGGGCGCCGGCGCGACCCATGACGGCGCCGGCCCGTTCCGCACCATGGCGCATGGCGACACCCGCATCATTCCGCTCGAGTTGCAAGAGGCCACGCTGCCGATCCGCATCGAGGAATTTTCGCTGCGCCAGGATTCCGCCGGCGCCGGCACCTTCCGGGGCGGCCTGGGGTTCCGCAAGACCTATCGGATACTGGCGCCCTGCATGGTGCAAACCAACCTCGACCGGACCAAGTTTCCGCCGTGGGGAGTGCAGGGCGGGAACGAGGCCAAGCCGGGACGGTTCACGCTTCAGAGCCACCAGACCGGCGCGCAAAGATCGATCGGGAAGGAGAAGGGCCTCGCGCTCGCGCCGGGCGATGTGCTGTGTGTCGAGACTGGCGGCGGCGGCGGCTATGGTAGTCCCACACGCCGGCTGCTCCATTTGATCCAGCGCGATCTCGATGCCGGCTATGTATCGGCCGCGGCGGCCGCCCAGGATTATGGCGTTGAGGTCGGCGCGGATGGCAGGGCGCGCCGCTAGAGGATCGATGCGATGACGCCTTCTGTAGGGTGGGTAAAATTGCCTGGCAACGCGATCATGATCGCGCGGCGTCGCGCATTTTTGCCCACGCGGTCGCATCGCGAGGCCCGGCCGCGTGGGCAACGCGGCATCGGGGCGTTTACGCCGGTCTTCGCGAGCTATGCGCCGTGCCGAACGATGCGACGCTGTGCAGGCGCGTTGCCCACCCTGCTGATTGGTGCCGCGCTGACGGCAAACGTCACCCGCGCCGAGACGGTCGAGGACTTTTACCGCGGCAAGACCATCACGATGTATGTGGGCACCGGGGTCGGGGCCGGCGCAGTGAGCGCCTACCCGATGGCGCTGGGACCCGTCATCAAGAAATACATTCCGGGACATCCCAACCTGGTGGTGTCATACATGCCGGGCGCCGGCGGCATCAAGGCGGCGAGCTACATCTACGGCATCGCCCCGCAGGACGGGACTGCGTGGGGCTTCATCACCCGCGGCTTCCTGCTGGCGCCGCTGCTCAAGGTTCCGCAGGCGCAATTCGATCCCACAAGGTTCAATTGGATCGGCAGCCCCACCCGCACGGTGTCCATGGGCATGGTCTGGAATGCGTCGACCGACGTGCGCACCATCCAGGATGCCATGCGCCGGGAGGTGGTGGTCGGCGCCACCAGCATCGCCCAGGACACCGGCATCTATCCGCGCGCGCTCAATCGCATCGCCGGAACCAAGTTCAAGATCGTGACCGGCTATGCGGGCCTGGGAGCGGTCGACCTCGCCCTGGAGCGGGGCGAGGTGCAGGGCAAGGTCGGGTCCACCTGGAAATCGCTCAACAGCGGACCGAGCGCGAAATGGGTGACCGACCGGACCGTCACGGTGCTGGTGCAGCTCGGCGTGAAGAAGGCGCCCGACATTCCGCCCGACGTGCCGCTCGGCCTCGATCTGGCGAAGAGCCCGGAAGACCGCCAGGTGCTCGAGGTGCTGTGCGCGCCGAGCGCGACCGGCTATCCGTCCTTCATGGGGCCGGGCGTTCCCAAGGAGCGGGTGGAAGCGATCCGCGCCGCCTATCTGCAAAGCCTGAAGGATCCCGAATTCATCGAGGCCATACAAAGGCAGGGGCTCGACCTCGATCCGATCGGCGCGCCTGAGCTCGCCGAGGTGGTGCGCGGCATTTATGCCATGCCGCAGGCCGCGGTGGAGGGTGCCCGCGATCTGTTGCCCGGGCTATAATGCGCCCCAGCAATCGCTTTATTGCGCCACCAGCCTCGCCGAGCGGCGCAATAAAGCGATTGCGCCCTACGAGGGCCAGCCTTGTCGAGATCAGATACGATTGCCATCAACCGGGAGCATCACGATGAAATACCAAGCAGCGGGCGTCGCAGCCGTGATCACGATCCTGAACGGCCTCGGCGCGTGGCCGGCGGGCGCCGAGACCATCGCCACCCTGACCAAGGGCCAATCCAATCCGATCGTGCGCGGCGTGCGGGTGGGCAGCGAGACCATGGCGGCCAAGCTCGGCGACAAGAGCCTGCACTTCGTGCCCCGGACCGAGAACAGCGTCCCGGAGCAGATCGGGCTGGTGGATGAGGTGCTGAGCAACAAGCCGGAGGCGCTGGTGTTCAGCCCTTCCGATCCCAAGGCCCTGCTTCCCGCCGTGGAGAAGTTCAACGCCGCCGGCATCGCGGTGGTCAACGTCATCGACCGCCTGGCCGGCGGTCAGGTCGTCTCCTATGTGGGCAACGACGACTACGACCTCGCGGTCGTGACCGCGCGCTATCTGTTCAAGGCCATGGGCGGCAAGGGCAATGTGGTGATGCTCGAAGGGCCGCCCACGCTGCCGACCGCGATCGCGCGCTCGCGCGGCTTCAACGATGCCCTCAAGGAGGCTCCCGGCATCAAGCTCTTGGCCGCAAAATCCGCCAACTACGCGCGCCCGACCGCGCTGCAGAACATGCGGGACTTCCTGCGCGCCTATCCGCAGATCGACGGCGTCCTGGCCGCCAATGATCCGATGGCGATCGGGGCCAATGATGCCCTCAAGGCCGCCGGCAAGAAGGCGCTGGTGGTCGGGATCAATGCCAGCGCCGAGGTGCTCGAATACATCAAGTCGGGCGAGATCCTGGCAAGCGGCGACTACAATGGCTACATCCAGGGGTGCCTCGGCGCCGAGATCGCGTTTCGGCACCTACGCAAGCAGGAGGTCCCCAAGGAGGTGATCCTCAAGTCGGTCGTGATCGACAAGAGCAACTATCAACCCTACGAGATCCCGATGGACAAGCGCACCTGTCCGACGCTCGACAGCGTCGCCGGGAAATAGACGGCCCGGCGCGCCGCAGCTGTCCGCAGGACCAAAGTCAAGGAGGCGTGATTCCACATCCATGAACGAAGCAGGGGTCAATGTGGTCGAATGGACCGTCTCCGAGCTGTCGGCGGCGGTGAAGCGGTCCATCGAGGACGCCTACGGCTTCGTGCGCGTCCGTGGCGAGATTTCCGGCTTCCGCGGCGCGCATTCCTCCGGCCATTGCTATTTCTCGCTCAAAGACGAGAGCGCCAAGATCGAAGCGGTGATCTGGAAGGGCGCGTTCGCGCGCATGCGCATCAAGCCCGAGGAAGGGCTCGAGGTCATCGTGACGGGCCGCCTCACCACCTATCCGGGCCAGTCGAAATACCAGATCGTGGTCGAGACCCTGGAGCCGGCCGGGCTGGGCGCCCTGATGGCGTTGCTCGAGGAGCGCAAGAAGAAGCTCACCGCGGAGGGCCTGTTCGACGCCGCCCGCAAGCAGCTGCTGCCGTTCCTGCCGGACGTGATCGGCGTCGTCACCTCGCCGACCGGCGCCGTCATCCGTGACATCCTGCACCGTCTGGCCGACCGATTTCCGCGCCATGTGCTGGTGTGGCCGGTGCGGGTGCAAGGCGACGGCTCGGCCGAGCAGGTGGCGGCGGCCATCCGCGGCTTCAACGCGCTGCCGGTGGCGGGCCGGATTGCGCGGCCCGATCTGATCATCGTGGCGCGCGGTGGCGGCTCGCTTGAGGACCTCTGGTCGTTCAACGAGGAGATCGTGGTGCGGGCCGCGGCCGAGAGCATGATCCCGCTGATCTCGGCGGTCGGCCACGAGACCGACGTGACGCTGATCGATTTCGCCGCCGACAAGCGCGCCCCCACCCCGAGCGCGGCGGCCGAGATGGCGGTGCCGGTGCGCGCCGACCTGATCGGCGCGGTCGACAGCCTGGCCGGCCGCACGGTCGCCTGCTGGTGGCGCGGCCAGGAGGCGCGCCGCACCGAGTTGCGGGCCGCCATGCGGGCGCTGCCGGACGCGCAAGAGCTGCTGGCGCTGCCGAGCCAACGGCTCGATCATGCGGCCGGGCGCCTGCCGCGCGCCCTCGTCGCCAATGCGCGGCTGCACCACAACCAGTTCTCGCGCACCAGCGGGCGGTTCGGCCCGCAGATCCTGCGCGCCCGGATGCGGCGCTGCGCCGAGCTCACCGCCGCGCTGGCGGAACGCGCGCGCCGTGCCGAGGAGGTGGCACGGCTGCGGCGGCGCGAGCGGCTGGCGGTCGCCACCTTGCGGCTGGCGGCAGGGCTCAAGGCCAATGCACAAGCCCATGGGGCCCGGATCATGCGCGCGCACGAGCGCACGACGGCACTGGCGGAACGCGCGCGGCGCGCGATCGACACACTGCTGCGCCAGCAGGCCGCCGTGCTGGAGCGCGACGGCCAGCTGCTGGCGGCGCTCTCCCATCGCGGCGTGCTGGCGCGCGGTTTCGCCTTGGTGCGGGATCTCGACGGCCGGCCGCTGCGGCTCGCCGCCGCGGTGAGCCCCGGCATGACGGTCGATATGGAATTCTCCGATGGACGCGTGCGCGCGCGCGCCGACGGAGGACCGGGGGTGCCGGAAGTCCCGAGCGCTCCCGCCAAGCCGCGCAGCCGCCAGGCCGGCGACAAGGGCCAAGGCAGCCTGTTCGGTTAAATTTGCGCCGGGCGGGCACCGGCCCGAGTTGCGCCGCATCGGAGACAGCCGCCGGCCGGACTTTTCAGCTGCGCCACCGGAGCGTCTGCGTGTTTAGCGCATTGAGAAATGGCTTGTTGTTGGCTTGCGCGATCTTCCAGTCGTCCTTGATTCGCATCCACCAGCGCACCTGGGTGTCGGCATCGTTGATGAGCATGAGGCGTGGTTTTGACATGAGCCCTTCGCGCTGCAGCGCGACGTAATGCCTGTCTTGGCCGAGAAAGACCCTGACCAGGCAACGCGCGATCGGCGCGACGGCCGCCAGCCACGGGATCGACGACCAGAAGCACTGGTGCACCATGGTGAAGTCTTCATCCAGCGGCGTGTGGGCGGTCAAGGCCACGGCCCAGTGCCGGTCGCTTGAAATGTGCTCGATCCGATAGGCGGGGAGCATGTAGCTGATTTCGGTCGACGCATTGCCGCCCACAAGGCGATGATACATCACGTTCTGTGGCGGCACGCGGTGGCGCTTCATGCGGAAGCCGAAGGGCGCCGGCTCGAACACCTTCTCCTTCGGCCGAAGCTTGGTGGGCTGTGTTTTGAACCAGCGCATCTTGTGCACATAGGGTGCGTGCGTCAGGTCCATGAGGGAGAATACGGAATGATCGATCGAGCTCGGAAAATCCATCTCGACCGAAATCTGCGGCGCGGCATCGAACGGAATCTCCGGAAGCGCCGGAGGCTCGGGCATCCTGCCCGCGGCGGGAGCCTCGCTGGTCTGCGGCAAATAGAGCCAAACAAGTCCATAACGCTCGATCGCCGGAAACTTCGGGCAGCGTATCTTCCCGATGTCGATCTGCTGCCCCTCATGCAAACTCGGAATTTCGACGCACGCCCCGTCCGGGTCGAACCGCCAGCCGTGATAAGAGCATTCCAGCGAGTTGCCCAGGATTCGCCCGTAGTGAAGCGGAATGCCGCGGTGCGGACAGGTATCGCGGAGCGCAAAAACGTCGCCGCTCTCGCCGCGTGCGACGACAATCGGCTCGCCCGCCAGCCTGGTGACGATCATGCGGCCGGGTTTGATCGCGGTGCCGCGCGCGACAACGTACCAGCACCCTTTGAGAATGTCGGCCCTCAGTCCCTGCAAGGAAAGCATCCTTGTCGAATGGCTCAAGAGTGGACCCGGCATCGAAATATAACGTACGTCAGCGATCGGGTACAACCGTCGGCACAAGGTCCGAATTCGCACGCCGTCGTGGTGCGGGCGCTCGACAAGGCGCGACTCGACGTGCCGCCCGCCGCGCCCTCACCGCCTCAGCCATGCCAGCACCCTGGTGAGCGCGTCCATGCGGGCGGCCGCGTTGGTGCCGATATGCGCCCTGCCGGATCCATCCGCCGTATTGGCCAATCCGGTCAGCTCCCGCACCGGGTAGTCCGGGCGATCGAACTCGTGATAGGCGCTCGGATAGACCACCAGCGAAGCCAGCGCGCTGCGCCCATGCGCGCCCGCGACCATCTGCTCGCAGGGCGCCGGCGCCGTCCAATCATCCGCCGTCCCGATCAGGATGAGGGTGGGGATGCGGGCGCTCCAGGCGAGCTCGCCGAGCCGCCGGCAGCCCGGATAGAAGGCGACCGCCGAGCGAAAATCCGGCCCGCCGTCACGCGGCGCCGCGGGCGGCCGCACCGCCCACAGCGACGCCACTCCGCCGTTCGCCCAGCCCACCACCGAGACCCGGTCCCTGATGGTCCAGGGCTGGCTTTGCAGCCAGCGCCGCGCCGCGTCGGCGTCGGCGACGCGCTCGTGCTCGGATCGCACCTTGCGCTCCTGCACCCGGCATTGGGTGCGCAGCCCGCGCGATCCGAAGCTGTCCGGGAAGATCACCGCCAGCCCGGCGGCGACGAGCCGCTCACCCCAATCGGCAAAGTGCGGCGACACCTTGCCCGCACGGGTGACCAAGCTTTCGCAGCCGTGCAGCGCCACCACCCCCGGGAACGGCCCGGCGCCTTCCGGCCGGAACAACACACCGTGCAGCGGGGCGTCCGGCTGCGGGATATCCACTTGCTCCGCCGCGGCGGCGGTGCCGGCGACCACGGCCGCGCCGGCGAGCACTGCCCAAAGGATGAGGATCAGCCGCATAAAACGAGAATTCCACGCGCCCCGGCGGCAAGATTAGCACGGTGCCGGAAAAAAGGGCGGCGACCGGGCGGCGAAATAATTTCGGGCGCCACCAGGGTGGTTGGGTGGGCGGCACGGCTTACACGACTTACATGGGCGGCATCGAGAGGTTATGTTGTGCGCCGAGGCGGTTGCGGTGACGCCCACGCGCAGGCTGCCGGGATCGCGGCGCGATCGAACGACTGGGTCGGAGGCCAGAGTGCTGAATCGTTTTGAACGTTCCTCCCCGATGGCCGGCGAGGCCGAGGTCAAGTACCTCGACGGGGATTTTCGCGTGGTGAGGCCGGGCGCCTTCGTGCGCTGCGCCGTCACCGGGGCTCCGATTCCGCTCGAGGAGCTGAAATATTGGAGCGTCGATCGGCAGGAAGCCTACTCGTCTCCCGAGGCCGTTCTGCAGCGCCATTTTCCCGAGCCGGCAAGGCACCGCTAGCACGGTCCGGCATGCGCTACCGCGTCCGAGCGAGCTTGGCGCGCATGAGCTGGTGGAACGCGTCCGGTTCCGCGAGCGTGAACGTCACCGGGAGCGCACGGGCGCGGGCGGCGAGCGCCGCCATGCCGGCATCGCCGTGCATCCGCGCCAGATCTTTTTCGGTGGTCACGAGCATCAGGGCTTCGCGATCGGCCTGCGCACAAAGCAGGCCGGCTTCGGCCGTCGTGTAGGGATGGTGGTCCGGGAAGCTGCGGGTCGCCGCGACCGCGACCCCGGCGGCGGTGAGGGTCGCGAACAGCTTTTCCGGATCCCCGATGCCGGCGAAAGCCAGCACCCGGGTGCCGGCGAGCGCGGCGGCGACGGCCGCATCAGGCTCCAAGCGGGCGCAGAAAACCGGCACGCCGCGAACGCGCGCCGCGGCCGTGACGTCAGCCGCAGCCGTCGAAGGTCCGACCACGACCAGCACATCGGCGCGCGCGAGCTGCGCCATCAAGGGTGCGCGCAGCGGGCCGGCCGGAACCACCCTGCCGTTGCCGACGCCGCGGCGACCGTCGACCACCAGAACGGAAACGTCTTTGTCCAACGAGGGATTCTGAAAGCCGTCGTCCATCACGATGACGCTCGCGCCGGCCGCCACCGCCGCCTGCGCGCCGGCGACGCGGTCGCGCGCCACGAAGGTGGGAGCGATGCGGGCCAGCAGGAGCGGCTCGTCACCCACGTCGGCGGCGCGGTGCTGCGCCGGATCGACCCGCAGCGGACCTTTGAGCCTCCCCCCATAACCTCTGGTCAAGAACATGGGCGCGGCGCCCTCGGTCGCGAGCCGGCGCGCCATCGTGAGGGCCAGTGGCGTCTTGCCGGCCCCACCAACCGTCAGGTTGCCGATGCAGATGACCGGTACGGCAGCGCGTGCGCCGCGCCGCGCCAGTCGCGCGCCCGCGACCGCCCCATAGATCGCGGCAAGCGGCGCCAGCAGGCCTGCCGCAAGCCCGGCCTCGCGCCACCAGAACGCCGGTTCACGCATGGCTCTGCGGACGATCCATCCGCAGATCGACCAGATAAGGATCGAGCGCCGCCAGCGTGCGCTCGAGCGCCCCACCCAGTGATTTGACGGTCTCGCGCGCGGCCGCCACCAGAGCGGCGCGCTGATCCGGATCCTTGAGCAGCGCGCCCAGCCGCACCGCCAGCTTGCCGACGTCCGCCACCACGTCGGCGCCGTGGGCGGCGTCGAGCGCATCATAGATCTCGCTGAAGTTCCAAACATGCGGTCCATGCAGGATCGCGGCGCCGAGCTTGATCGGCTCGATCGGGTTCTGGCCGCCATGGCTCGCCAGCGAGCCGCCGACAAAGACGATGGGAGCGAGCCGATAGACCAGGCCCAGCTCGCCCATCGTGTCGACCACATAGACGTCGGCGGTCGGACCGGGCAGCGATCCGCGCGAGCGCAGCGAGGTGGAGAGACCGGCCGCGTTCGCGATCTCGACGATGCCGGGACCCCGTTCGGGATGCCGGGGCGCGATGATCGTGAGCAGCCGCGGAAAGGTGTTGCGCAGCCGGCGGTGCGCCTCGATCAACACGGTTTCCTCGCCCGCATGGGTCGAAGCCGCCGCAATGGTGGGGCGGTCGCCGACCGCCTGGCGCAGCGCCGCGAGCTCGACCGCATCGGCGGGCGGCTCCGGCACGTCGAGCTTGAGATTGCCGGTGGTGGTGATGCGCGGCGCGCCGAGGTCGCGATAGCGCGCCGCGTGCCCGGCGGATTGCGCCAGGCAGAGATCGAAACGGCGCAGCAGCGCCCCGATCGTGGCCGGAACGATCCGCCAACGATTGAATGAGCGCTCCGATACCCGGCCGTTGACCAGGATGAGGGGAACCTCGCGCTGCTTGGCCGCGATGATCAGATTCGGCCACAGGTCAGATTCGACGAACAGCGCCAGATCCGGCCGCCAATGATCGAAGAACCGCTCAACGAATCGCGGTGCATCGAACGGCACGAACTGGTGGATGACGGCCTTCGGCAGCCGCTGCTCCGCCACCTTGGCGGAGCTCACGGTTCCGGAGGTGCAGAGAACCGCGAACTCCTTGTTGTGGATGCGCTCGATCAGCGGGATCACGGCGAGAAGCTCGCCCACGCTCGCCCCGTGGACCCAGACCAGAGGGCCGGGCGGGCGGGCGATGCGGCTTTCTCCGTACCGTTCCTCGAGCCGCGCCGGAAGCTCCTTGCCGCGCTTCAACCGATGCGAGAGCAGCGTCGGGGCCAGCGGCGTCGCCGCCGCCGACAGGAGCTGATAGGCGCGCAGCATCAGCGGGAGCGACTCAGACACCAGCGAGGCTCCGACGCGGCCGGTCGGCCAGCTCATGCGCCCGTAGCGTCGCGCTCTCGAGCTCGCTCTGGAGGGTGCGGCGCGCCGTCTCGAGCGCGTCGTCGTCGGAACCGGCCGCGATCCGAAACGGCCCGCGCCCCACGATCCCACCGCGACCGAACGGCAAGTTGATCTCGCTGCGGTCCCAATTGTCGAGCGTGATGCGATTGCGGGTGGCGATCGCCACCAGATAGATCGGCCGGCCCGACAGCGCGGCCAGCCGCACGATGCCGGGACCCGCGACGCGGGTGACCTTCGGCACATCGGCGGTCAGCGTCACCGAGCAGCCCTGCGCCAGCGTAGCGAGCATCTGGCGAAATGCACCGACCCCGCCCTTGCGGGCGAACTCGACCCCATGGTCGCCGGAACCCCGGATCGTGCCGATGCCGAGATGCTCGGCTGCGATTGCGTTGATCTCGCCGTCGCGGTGGCGCGAGACCAGGACCTTGAAGGGGCGCTCGCCGCGCATGAAGGGCAGCAGGTAATGTTGCCCATGCCAGATGCCGACGATGACCGGAAAGTCAAATCGCGCGTGCTCGACGAAACCCTCGGGCTCCACCGTGAATCCCGTCGTCGTCCATACCAGACGAAGGTATTCGGCTGCCATGACCCCGACTGCCCTTTGGAACGGACGCGAGCCGACGAGACGCTTGACCAAGGACATCAGGACCGACTCGCTAAGCCGTCAACGCCCTGGCTGCCGTTCCGTATTTGGATCGAGCAAGCGATGCATGTGAACGATGAAATAGCGCATATGGGCGTTGTCAACAGTTTGCTGGGCCTTCGCCCTCCAGGCCGCATAAGCGGCAGCATAGTTCGGATAAACACCTACGATATCGAGCTTGTTGAGATCCTTGAATTCGGTCCCATCCAGATCGGTGAGCTCGCCGCCGAAGACGAGATGGAGCAGTTGAGCGCCGGTGTGGTGATCCGACATGTTTTTGGCCTTTCGGTCGAGGATTGGCCCGGCAAAGACAGTCTAGCCAAACTCGGTAAGCCATTCGCGCGTGAGCGCGATCAGCGCAACGTGGCGCTCGGCCCCGGCCGCCACAAGCGCGCCGTGGACAAGATCCGGCTGGTTGTAGGTCAAGCTGCGCCCCACCAAGTTCGTCATCGCCCCGCCGGCTTCGTGCACCAAAAGGTCGGCTCCCGCAAGGTCCCAGTCATGGCTGCTGCCGGACGCAAAGGCCACCTCCAACTCCCCCTGCGCGACCCGAACGAGGCGCAGCGCGAGCGAGCCGAGGCGGGGCGCGACCGCGATCTGCGAGGAGGCGGCGGCCAATGCTTGCACCAGCCGCTTGGGGCCCGCCACCCTGGCGCCGTCCAGCCGATCGCCGGCGCTCGCCTTCATCGGCGCGCCGTTGCGGGTGGCGCCGGCGCCGGCCGCAGCCACGAACAGCTCGTCGGTCACCGGCGCGAGCACCCCCGCCAGGACGGGGCGGCCGTCATCGACCAGTGCGGCTGAGATCACCCAATCAGGCCGGCCCGCCAGGTAGGACCGGGTGCCATCGATCGGGTCCACGATCCATAGCCGCCGCGCCTGCCGGCGCGAGCCATCGTCGGCGGTTTCCTCCGATAGCCAGCCGCAACCGGGGCCGGCGAGCCGAACGCGCAGAAAATCGTCCACCGCGACATCGGCTTCGCTGACCGGCGACGCGTTGTCCTTGAGCCAACTCTTCACGGACGTCTGGAACGTCCGCAGCGCGATCGCGCCGGCCTCGCGCAGCGTCGCCGCCAGGATCTGGAGGGCGCCCGCGGGGTCGAGGGCGGGATCACTGACCCGCAACGGTCAAGCCTTCCACGCGCAGCGTCGGCGCATTGGTGCCATAGCGGAATTCGAGATCGTTGGCGGGCGTCAGCGCACGGAACATATCGATGAGGTTGCTCGCAATGGTCACCTCGCTCACCGGATAGGTGCGCTGCCCGTTCTCGATCCAGAAGCCGGTCGCGCCGCGGCTATAGTCCCCGGTTACCTGGTTGACCCCCATGCCGATCAGCTCGGTGACATAGAAGCCTTCGGCGATGTCGGCGATCAGCTCCTGCGGCGACAGCGCCCCGGCCTCGAGGTGAAGATTGCTCGCCCCCGGCGAGGGCGACGAGGACACGCCGCGCTGCGCATGACCGGTGGTGGCGAGGCCGAGCTCGCGCGCGGTCGCGCAATCGAGCAGCCACGTCTTCAGCACGCCATCCTCCACCAGCGCGAGCGGGTGGCCGGCAACGCCCTCGCCGTCGAACGGCCGCGAGCGCTGGCCGCGCCGCCGCAGCGGATCGTCGAGGATACGGACGCCTGGCGCGAATAGGCGCTCGCCGAGCTTGTCGCGCAGGAAGCTGGTTTTGCGCGCCACTGCGGCACCGTTGATGGCGCCGGCCAGATGTCCGACGAGACCGCCGGCGACCCGCCGATCGAACACCACCGGCACCCGCTTGGTCGGAACCTTGCGCGGATTGAGGCGCGCGATCGCGCGTTCGCCGGCGCTGCGGCCGATCGCTTCGGCGGCGTCGAGATCGCTGGCGTGCAGCGCCGACGTGAAATCATAGTCGCGTTCCATCGCGGTGCCGTCTCCGGCGATCGCCGACATCGAGATGCCTTGCCGCGATGAGAGATAGGAGCCGCGAAAGCCGTGGCTCGTCGCCAGCACCATGCCGCCGATTCCGGCCGACGCCGATGCGCCTTCCGACTTGGTGACGCCCTTGACGGCGAGGCCCGCCGCCTCGGCGCGCATGGCGCGCTCCTCCAGCGTGGCGACCACCGGCAAATCCGGATCGAGGAGATCGAGATCCGGAATGTCGTGCGCCAGCAGCGCCCGATCGGCGAGCCCGGCGAAACGGTCCTCGGGCGCGACCCGCGCCATGGCAACCGCGCGCTGCGCCAGCTGGTCGACGTCGCCCTTGACGTCGTTGGTCGACACCACCGCCTGCCGCTTTCCGACCAGGACCCGCAGGCCGACATCATCGCCCTCCGCCCGCTCGGAGGATTCCACCTCACCGTTGCGCACCTCGACCGACACCGACATTGAGCGGACCGCGACCACGTCCGCCGCGTCGGCGCAGGCGCGACGCGCCGCCGCCACCAGACGTTCGGCGAGGTCGGCGAGCGCGGATTGATCGAGCAATGATGTCATAGCGAGCTTTCCTTGGAGGTTTCCGACCTGTGGCGGGCCATTAGGGATCGATTGAGGAAAATCGGCAAGCTCCCGTCAAGCATGAGTTGCATCGCCGGGGTCGATACGCCCGATTAACCAGGAACCTTAAGCCGAATCCGACGGCTTTGCGGCATGTTTGCGACAACGACTGGGGATCAACTCCAGACAAGAAACGACCGGATCAAACCCGGCGGGGAGTATGTCTTGAGGCGTCAAACAGCAATCGGCAGGGTCATGCCTGCCGGGTCGAGTCGTGATGAGCGGCTCGACCCGTTCTCCCTGCCGCTGCGGTTCGAAGCCCGCGACGCGGCGGCCGACGGGAGCGTGCGTTTCGTCGAGCTCACGCGCGAGCGCGTGGTGCTGCGCCGATCGGTACGCGGCATGCTGATGGCGGTCAATCTGCCGATCACATCTTATCTCGGGGTGGCGCTGCGAATCGAGCGGCCAGTTGGCGCGGCCGAGAGTACGGTCGCGCTCGTGCTCGAGCACCGCGATCACGCACTTTCGCTGCCGCTCTATCGCGCCGATGACAGCACCGACGTCGTCGCCGAATGGCAATCATGGGCGCGCGTGCTCAAGCTTCCGCTCCTGGTCGTCGAGCCCGACGGCCGCTTGCGCGAGCCGTTCGAGCGCATCGGCGAGCTGCGGGTCGGAACGCCGCAGCCACGCCGCCGCAAATATTCTTGCCTCAAGGCACGGCGGCCGTCGATCTTTCTGCGCCGCAAGCCCGGACGCCGCCTCGCCGGCGCGAGTGTGCACCACGGCGAGCGCGAGATCATCGCACGAAATTGAGATAGCGTAGCGCTGCATCAAGCACGAGCGCGGCGAACAGGATCAGGCCGGCGTCGCGGTTCGACTTGAACAGAGCCAGGCAGAACGCCGGGTCGTCGATGTCGAGGCGCCCGATCTGCCAGGCCAGATGGGCCGCAAACCCCAACAGCCCGAGCGCAAGCACGATACCCCCGCCCGCGCTCCATCCGGCCCATCCGATCAGCACCACCGCAAGGCCGAAGAAAATCGCCAGCATCGGCCTGGTACGCGCCCCGAACAGGAGCGCGGTCGACTTGATGCCGATGAAGGCATCGTCCTCGCGATCCTGATGCGCATAGATCGTGTCGTAGCCGATCACCCAGCAAATCGCGCCCGCATAGAGCAGCAGGGCCGGCAGATCGAGCCGCCCGAAGGTCGCCGGCCATCCCATCAGGGCGCCCCACGAGAAGGCCAAGCCGAGCACGATCTGGGGCCAGTAGGTCACCCGCTTCATGAACGGATAGATCGCGACCACTGCAAGCGAGGCGACGCCGACCAGGACCGTGAAGCGATTGAATTGCAGCAGGACCGCGAGCCCGGCCAAGGCTTGCAGCACCAGAAACACGGCGGCGCCGCGCACCCCGACTTGGCCCGAGGGTATCGGCCGCGAACGCGTGCGCTCGACGCGCGCGTCGAGATCGCGATCCACGATGTCGTTCCAGGTGCAGCCCGCCCCGCGCATGGCGAAGGCGCCGATGAAGAACAGCAGCGCATGCCATAGGCTGATCGGTTGCGCGGCACGCACCGCGGCAAGCCCCAGGGACCACCAGCAGGGCAAGAGCAACAGCCAAGCGCCGATCGGCCGGTCGAGACGGCCGAGCCGCAGATAGGCGCGCGTCCACGCCGGCGCGCGGCGGTCGACCCAGTTACCGGTTGAGTCGGCGACGCGTCCGGCCGCCTCGCTCATCGCGCCAGGGCATTGCCCTGGAGCGTGTCATAGGTGCCGCGCCCGGTCTTGGTGTTGTCGGCGTCCGGCAGGACCGGGGCGGAATTGAGCGCATCGCTCAGGCTCGGACCCGTCTGCCGCGGATGCTCGGCCGCATCACAGACCTGCTTGCCGATCTGGACAGCCTTGCCGTGGCTCTCCTGGTACGACTTGATGGCCTGCGGGGGAACCCCGCAGACCGAGACGTTTTCCGACATTCCCTGGATGAACTTGGCTTCGCTGGCAATGAAGGCCTTGAACAATTTGCAGACTTCAGTGAGCTCCGGCTTGACCTTGCGCTGCTGGGCAGCCGCGATCGCGCCGCCATTCTTCTGGGCTTCGTCCCGCATCACCATCAGCTGCTGGCAGACCGGCGGCGGCCCCGCCGGCGGCCCCCCGAACCCCCCACCCATGCCGGGCGCCCCCGGCATGCCGGGCATGCCGCCGAACTGGGCCAGGGTCGAATGGGCCGACGCCAGACCCAAGACCGCTGCGAGAGAAAGGACTCGGCAGAATGTCATGACAATTCCTCCATCCCCCGGCGCGAGTCGTCCCCAAATCATAGCTGACTATATTAACAGCATATTAATTCCGGCGATAACACGGCGAAGAGTCGAATCTCCGGTTCTAGGCGCATCGGAACCGTCCCAGGCCCTGGGATCGAGCATTTACGACCACTGAGGGGACCGCAATGGCAGCCTACGATTTTCGCGCCCCCAGGCTCTATCTCGACCATCCGCTCGCGGCAGGTGCCTGGCTCGTCCTCGACGGCCCGCAGCTCAACTACCTGCGCAACGTGTTGCGGCTCAAGCCGGGCGATCCGGTGCTTGCGTTCAACGGCCGGGATGGCGAATGGCGCACGGCGCTCGCCGACGGCGGCAAGCGCGCGCTCGTCCTCGCCGTCGAGGAGCGCAGCCGAGCTCAGACGCCGGCGCTCGACCTGCATTATTGGTTCGCCCCTCTCAAGCACGCGCGCCTCGACTACATGGTGCAGAAGGCGGTGGAGATGGGGGTGGGGCGGCTGCAGCCGGTCCTCACCCAGCACGGTCAGGTGGCGCGCCTCAATCTCGAGCGCATGCGCGCCAATACGATCGAGGCCGCGCAGCAATGCGGCATCCTCACCCTGCCCGACATCGCGCCGCCGCTGGCGTTCGATCGCGTGATCGCCGAGCGTGATCCAGCGCGCCTGCTCGTGTTCTGCGACGAGGACGCGGAGCTCGAGGACCCGGTCGCCGCGCTCGCCGGGGCCCGTCCCGCCGCCGGGTCCGGCCCGCCGCCGCTTGCCGTGCTGGTCGGCCCGGAAGGCGGCTTTGCGGCCGCCGAGCGCGCGGCCCTCCTCCGGCTGCCCAATATCGTGCGGCTGGCGCTTGGTCCGCGCATCCTGCGGGCCGATACGGCCGCGGTCGCGGCACTGGCGCTGGTCCAAGGCGTGCTGGGGAACTGGGGCCGAGGCACACTGTAGCCCGGCGCCTGCCGATCCCAGGCCGGGATCGTTCGGAAACGGGATGAAATGACCATTAATCCCTTTGCCGCATTGCCATCGAATTGCTGACGGCGCCGTGCTAAAGCGCCGCGGCCGACCCTTGCAGCCGACCTCACCATGACCGCCGCGACCCCCACAGGACCGACCATGCCGGACGCGAAGGCACACGCGCTCGTTACCAGCTTCGAGCGCGCCGGCTATGGGCGCGTCGAGCCCGCAATCCTGCAGCCGGCGGAGCCGTTCCTGGATCTGTCCGGCGAGGATATCCGCGAGCGCATGTATCTGACGGCCGATCCGCAGGGCAACGAATTGTGCCTGCGTCCCGACCTCACCATCCCGGTCTCGCGCGATTATCTGGCCTCGTCGGTGGCCGGCAAGCCAGCGGGGTTCTGCTATCTCGGCCCGGTCTTCCGTCACCGCGAGAACGAGCCGAGCGAATTCCTTCAGGCCGGCATCGAATCCTTCGGCCGCGCCGACATCGCGGCGGCGGATGCCGAGATGCTGGCACTCGGTCTCGAGGCAACCAGCCACTACGGTCTGGCGGCGCCGGAGATTCGGATCGGCGACGTCGGGCTGTTCTCGGCGCTGGTCACGGCGCTCGACCTGGCGCCGGCCTGGAAGCGGCGGCTGGTGAAGGATTTCAATCACAAGTCCTCGCTGGCGCACGACCTCGACCGGTTGACCATCAGTCCCGGGCACACCCGGCCCGAATACCAGGGCATGCTGGCGGCCCTGGCCGGCTCCGATCCCGGAGCCGCCCATGCGTTGGTCACCGACCTGCTCTCGATCGCGGGCATCAGCGCGGTCGGCGGCCGCTCGGTCGGAGAGATCGCAGACCGCTTTCTCGAGCAGGCGACGCTGAGCGTCCAGAGCTCGCTGCCGCAGGAGACACGCGCCCTGATCGAGCGGTTTCTCGCCATTGCGGGCGGGCCCGACG
Organism: Xanthobacteraceae bacterium; assembly: GCA_035552735.1. Lineage (GTDB taxonomy): Bacteria > Pseudomonadota > Alphaproteobacteria > Rhizobiales > Xanthobacteraceae > VAZQ01. Next base: position 908 of record DASZKX010000363.1, on the reverse strand, counting down.
AGGCCGCAGCCGAGCTGCGCGCGCTCGCGCAGGACGCCAGGATCGCGTTCGACGGCGCGCTCGACCTCTTCGAAAGCCGCACCGGATTTCTGGCCGCGCGCGGCCTCGATGTGAGCCGCATCCATTTCTCCACCGCGTTCGGGCGCGGCCTCGATTACTACACGGGCTTCGTGTTCGAGCTGCACGATGCCGGCGCGCGCGAGAACGGCCAGCTGGTCGCCGGCGGCCGCTACGACGGCCTGCTCACCCGCATCGGCAGCCCGGCGCCTATACCGGCGGTCGGCTTTGCGGTTTGGATCGAGCGCCTCGCGGCGCGGGGGAACGGCACATGAGCGCCCCTTTCGTCATCGCCATGCCGGCCAAAGGACGGTTGCAGGAAAACGCGGAAGCGTTCTTCGCGCGCGCCGGCCTCGAGCTCGTCAAGCCGCGCGGCGCACGCAACTATCGCGGCACCATCGCGAATGTGCCGGGCATCGAGGTGGCCTATCTGTCGGCCGCCGAGATCGCCCAATTGCTGGCGCAGGGCGCCGTCCATTTCGGCGTCACCGGCGAGGATCTGCTGCGCGAGATGATTCCCGATGTCGACGCCAAGATCGTCTTCATCGACGCTTTGGGATTCGGGCACGCCAATGTGGTGGTGGCGGTCCCGCAAGCCTGGATCGACGTGCACGGCATGGCCGATCTCGACGATGTGGCGACCGCCTTCCGGCTGCGGCACGACCGCAAGATGCGGCTGGCGACCAAATACGTGAACCTGACGCGGACGTTCTTTTCCGCCCAGGGCATCACCGACTATCGGATCGTCGAGAGCACCGGCGCGACCGAAGGGGCGCCCGCCGCCGGCACCGCCGAGCTGATCGTCGACATCACCACCACCGGGACCACCTTGTCGGCCAATGCCCTCAAGG
>DASZKX010000362.1:0-17542 GCA_035552735.1 Xanthobacteraceae bacterium | reverse complement strand
CAAAATGAGGCGGTTTTCGTCTGCCCGGCCCGGTATCCGGGTAGCGCCTGAGAGGAATTAACCATATCGACGACCGGAGCCGATGACTCGTCTTAACCCTTTGTTGTACATATGCAACAGGTTCGCCTTGGCGAGGCCACTTTGTTGCAGGATCAAGTGGGTTCTTGGGGTGGGGGGCGGTTTCACCATTGGAGGCGTCATTGCGGGCCCCGTGGGCCCGCATGTGGTCTGATGGGTGACCGATTTTGGGATAGTGCGGGCGGATGGGGTCGATCGGGCGTTATATATTCCGCACCACGCTGGGTGCGTTCCTGCTGGTGCTCGTCAGCGTCACGACGCTGATGTGGATCACGCAGGCGCTGCGCGACATCGACCTGATGACCAACGAGGGTCAGGGCATCCTGACCTTCGTGGGCCTCACCGGCCTCATCGTTCCCCTGCTCGTCATGATCATCGCGCCCATCGCCTTCATGGTGGCCATGGCCTACGTGCTCAACAAGCTCGCCACCGACTCCGAGCTGATCGTGATGAACGCCGCCGGAATGTCGCCGTGGCATTTGTTCCGTCCGTTCCTGGCGGTGGGGGCCGTGGTTGCACTGCTGGTCGCCGGGATTGCCGCCTATGTGTCGCCCCGCTGCCTGCGGGAGCTGAACCAATGGGTCAACGAAATTCGCGCCGACCTCGTGACGCGGATCGTGCAGCCGGGCCGCTTTGTCCCGCTCGCCTCGGGAGCCCTGACGCTGCAGATCCGCGAGCGGCTCCCGAATGGACAGCTGCTCGGCATCTTCATCGACGATCAACGCGATCAGAAAGAGCGCGTGACCTTCCTCGCCGAGCAGGGCGACATCATCACCCGGGATACCGGTACCTACCTCTTGCTCGCCGATGGCAGCGTGCAACGGCAGCAGACCGGAGACCGCGACCCCAACATCGTCCTGTTCGACCGCTACGCCTTCGACCTCTCGAAGCTCTCCTCCGGCGGGACCCAGGGCGGCACGCAGAAATACGGCTCGCGCGAGCGCTACCTGTGGGAGCTCTACGGGCAACGCGCGGACGATCCCACGCTCAACGACCGGCCGGAGCAAATGCGGGCGGAGCTGAACGACCGCATCATCGCCCCGCTCTACCCGCTCGTCATCGCGGTCGTGACATTCGCCTATCTGGGCGCGCCGCGCACGACCCGGCAGAGCCGGACCTTGTCGCTCATCTCCGCGATCGCGGCCGTCGTGATCCTGCGCGGCTCGGGCTTCGTGGGCATGCTGGCCGGCACCCGCGTGCCAGCCGCCCTGGTGGTGCCCTATGCGGCGCTGATCGCGGCCCTGGGGTTCGGCTATTGGGGGATATCCCGCGGCGTCATCCTCGAGCCGCCGGCTTTCATCGTCGATGCCATCACGAAATTCACGGAATGGCTGGCTGATCGCTCGGCCCGCTTGATGGGGCAGACGCGATGATCGCCGGCACGCTCTCACGCTATTTCGGGCTGCGATTCCTCAATGCGGTTATCGCCGTCTTTGTGGGGGCGATGTCGTTGGTCGCGATGATCGACTTCCTGGAGATGCTGCGGCGCACCGGCGACATGAACAACGTCTCGGCGCTGTTGGTCGCCAAGATTACCGCATTTCGACTGCTGTTCGTCACCGAAAGGATCATTCCGTTCGCGATTCTGGTCGCCGCGATGTCCTGCTATCTGAGCCTATCGCGCCGACTCGAGCTGGTGGTCGCCCGCTCGGCAGGCATCTCGGCGTGGCAGTTCATCTCGCCTGCCCTGGTCGTTGCGTTGCTGATCGGGACCGCCGCGACCACGATCTACAATCCGCTGTCCGCCATCCTGCGCGAACGCTCGGTGCGCCTCGAGGAGACGGTTTTCAACGCCGAAGGCGGCGTCCAGGGCTCCGGCGGAAGCTTCTGGGTGCGCCAGCGCGGCGACGACGGGCAAGCGATCATCAGCGCCAAGGTCAGCCGGCGGCAGGGCATCGAATTGGGCGGCGTCAGCGTGTTTCGGTACGACGACGCCGGCCATTTCCGCGACCGGATCGAGGCGAAAAGCGCGGCGCTCGAGGCCGGCTATTGGCGCCTCGAGGGGGCGCGGATCCATGCGAGTGGCGCGCCGCCGACGGAGCTCGAGACGTATCGGTTCAAGACGACTCTCACGCCCGAGCAGGTTCGCGAAAGCTTCGCCACGCCGGAAACCGTCCCGTTCTGGCAGCTTTCATCGTATATCCAGCTGGCGGAGAATGCCGGATTGGCGGCCGCTGCCTATCGGTTGCAGTATTACCAGCTCTTGGTGCAGCCGTTCTATTTCGCTTCGATGGTCCTGCTTGCGGCCGCGGTCAGTCTTCGTTTCTTTCGTTTTGGTGGCGTACAAAAGATGGTCCTGGGCGGCATCACGGGGGGCTTTTTCCTCTTTGTCCTGGCGAAAGTCACCGGCGATTTGAGCAAAGCCGGGCTGATGCCGCCGCTGGCGGCCGCGACCCTGCCGGCGCTGTTCGGCGGGGTCACCGGTCTGCTGACGCTGCTCTATCAGGAGGACGGGTAATGGCGCCGCCGGCCAGCCCTCGTCCGCTCCGCTCGCGTCGCGCAAGTCGCCGCGGCGCCGCCGTCCTGCTTGCCCTCGCCGCGCTGGCGATCGGTGCCGGCATCGACGGGCGGCCCGCGCGCGCCCAGCTGGCCCAACAGCAGCTGGTCTTCCCGGCGCGGCCGACGCCGCCCCCGCGGCCTCCGGCCAAGGCCGGCGCCGACAAGCAAATGCTCGTGCGGGCGGACGAGGTCGACTACGACTACACCAACGATCGCGTGTCCGCGGCGGGCAACGTCCAGATCTATTATTCGGGATCGACGCTGGAATCCGATCGCGTCATCTATGACCAGAAGACCAAACGCCTGCATGCGGAAGGCAACGTTCGGCTGACCGACGCCGACGGCAAGATCACCTATGGTCAGATCATCGACCTCAGCGACAACTTCCGCGACGGCTTCGTCGATTCGTTGCGGCTCGATCTGCCGGAGCAGACTCGCGTCGCATCCAGCCGCGCCCAACGCACCAGCGGCAACTTCACGGTCTTCGAGAACGGGGTCTATACCGCCTGCGAACCCTGCAAGGACAACCCGCTGAAGCCGCCCGAATGGCAAGTGAAGGCCGCCCGGATCATTCACGATCAGGGCGAGCAGATGATGTATTTCGAGGATGCCCGGATCGAATTTTACGGCGTGCCGCTCGCCTACATGCCGTACTTTTCGGCTCCCGATCCGACCGTCAAGCGCAAGACCGGCTTTCTCATGCCGATGGTCAGCACGAGCTCGCTCTACGGCGTCGGCATGGCCGTGCCCTTCTATTGGTCGCTGGCGCCGGATTACGACGTCACCGTCGCGCCGCTGATCACCTCGCGACAAGGCCCTCTGCTGCAAGCCGAATGGCGTCAGCGTCTGGTCAACGGCTCATACAACATCCGTGCGGCGGGCATATTCCAGCTCGACCGGCAGCAATTCGTCAGTGCCGGCGACACTCCCGGCGACCGCAATTTTCGCGGCACCATCCAATCGAGCGGCCAATTCAGCCTGTCGGACAAGTGGGTCTGGGGCTGGGACACGACTGTGCTGACCGACAAGACGTTCATCTCCGACTATCAGCTCGGGCAGTTCTCAGCGAGCTACGACACGCTCGGCGCGGTGCTGAAAACGCCGGACTACGCGCTCTCCCAGCTCTATCTCGCCGGCCGGGGCGACCGCAGCTATTTCGACGCGCGCACGATGTACTTTTATGGATTCTCCGCCTCCGACGTACAGGGCCAAATTCCCGTCGTGCTTCCGGTGATCGACCACGACTATACGGTCGACGAGCCGATCGTCGGCGGCGAGCTCAGCTTCCACAACAACCTGACCTCGATCACCCGGCAATCCGCCAACTTCGACCCGATTTCGGCGAAGGCGCTCGGCACCGGTCTCTGCACGCTCAATACCGCAGACACGAGCGCGATCAATCCGACGAACTGCGTGCTGCGGGGTGTCCCCGGCACCTATACGCGTTTCTCGACGGAGGTAGATTGGCGGCGCACCTTCATCGACCCCTATGGCGAGATGTTCACGCCGTTCTTCTCGTTGCGCGCGGATGTCGCGGACGTGCAGGTGAGCAACCAGCCGGGCGTGTCCAACTACATCAATACGGGTGGCACCGATATCGCCCGCGCCATGCCGACCGCCGGGCTCGAATACAAATACCCGTTCATCAGCGTGCAGTCCTGGGGCACGCAGACGATCGAGCCCATCGCGCAGGTCGTCTTGCGCCCGAACGAGACCCAGACCAATGCGCTACCCAACGAAGACGCCCAAAGCCTGATCTTCGACGACTCCAACCTGTTCAAGATCGACAAGTTCTCCGGCTGGGATCGCGTCGAGGGCGGCGGCCGCGTCAATGCGGGCGTCCAGTATTCCGCCCAGTTCAACCGCGGCGGCAACGTCAACCTCCTGTTCGGCGAGTCCTATCAGCTCTTCGGGCTGAATTCCTTCGCTGTCGGCGGCCTCACCAACACCGGGATCGACAGCGGGCTCGACACCACCCGGTCCGACTACATCGCGCGCGCCTCGTACCAGCCGAACTCGACCTACATGTTCACGTCGCGGTTCCGCTTCGACGAGAGCACATTCGCGGTTAAGCGCATGGAGCTCGAAACCAGCGCCAACTTCGGCCGCTGGAACACCACGTTGATGTATGGCGACTACGCCGCCCAGCCCGCGCTCGGGCTGGACGAGCGGCAGGGGATACTCGCCAACGGTCGCTTCAAGCTCAACGAGAACTGGGTCCTGCTGGGCGGCGCCCTCTACGACCTCAGGGCCGAAAAGTTCAGCCAGACCCAGATCGGGCTCGGCTACATCGACGATTGCCTCATCTTGGCCTTGAATTATATGACATCCTATTCCTACAGCGGGTCCACGGCGGCCAACAGCACGATCTTCCTGCAGCTCAGCCTGCGGACCCTGGGCGGCGGTTCGGTCGGTACCGGGACATCCGCGATCAGCAACGGACTTTCGGGCCTGCATTGACGTGGGACGGCGGAAGATGGGCGTAAAAAGCGTGCCCCGATGTCGCGCCCCGATTGCAATGCAGCGCGGATCGGAGGAAAAGCATAGGCTCTGACCGGCGAAGCAGTGAAGGCACCGGCTCGGTGAACACAGCGATGGCAGCCATTCTCGACCTTCTCCTCCTCGGCAATTTCCACGTCCGGGCCCGCGCGCTTTGCGCCGCCGCCTTCATGGTGGCGGCGGCGATCGGTGGCGCGCAGGCCCAGAACGTCGCCGCCTTCGTCAACGGCGAGCCGATCACGCAGCTCGACATCGACCAGCGCAGCAAGCTCCTCGAGGTGTCGTCGCCGACCCACAAGGCGCCGCCGCGGGCGGAGGTGCTGGACGAGCTCATCAACGAGAAGCTCAAGATCCGCGAAGGCAAGCGGTGGGGGATCGACCCCTCCGACGCCGACGTCGATGGCGCCTTCGCCTCGACGGCGCAACGGATGCAGCAGAGCACGGACCAATTCATCCAGACGCTGACCAAGGCCGGCGTCACTCCCATGACGTTCAGAGCGCGCCTGCGGGCCGAGCTGGTCTGGCAGCCGCTGGTGCGCGGGCGCTACCAGTCCACGCTGGAAGTCTACGATCAGGACATCCTGCAGGAGATGATCAACAAGAAATCCGACGACGACACCGCCCAGAGCTACGACTATACGCTGCGTCCCATCCTGTTCATCCTCCCGCCGGGATCGCCGGCGGCGGCGTTCGAGGATCGCAAGCGCGAAGCGGAGGGATTGCGCAACCGCTTCAGGAGTTGCGATGACGGGCTTCCCTTCGCCCGCGCCCTCAAGGACGTAGCGGTCCGCGATCAGATCATCCGCAGCTCCTCCGATGTTCCGCCCGATCTGCGCAAGGGCCTCGACAGCGTCCCGGTGGGCCAGCTGACGGCACCTGAAGTCACCAAGCTCGGCATCGAGATGTTCGCGGTCTGCGCCAAGGACGCCTCCAAGAGCGACAACTCCCCGGGCAAGAAGCAGGCTAAAGAAACCTTGTTCGCCCAGAAATTCGACCAGCAATCGAAGCGGTATCTGCAAGAGCTGCGTCGCCAAGCGCTGATCGAATACAAGTAGGACGCTAGGCGATGTCCCTGCCTCTGGCCTTGACGCTGGGCGAGCCGGCGGGGATCGGTGCCGACATCACCTTGGCGGCCTGGCGGCGGCGCACCGAGCTCGCGCTGCCGGCCTTCTACCTCCTCGCCGATCCGAAATCCCTCACCGAGCGGGCCCAGCGCCTCGCGCTCGATATCCCGATCGCCGTAGTGGAGCCCGCGGCGGCGGCCGCGGCTTTCCGCACCGCCCTGCCGGTGGTCGATATCGGCGTCGCCGTCACCGCGCAGCCCGGCCGCCCGGACGCCAGCAGCGCCCCCGCGGCGCTCGCCGCCATCGACCGGGCGGTCGCCGACGTGCGCGCCGGACGGGCCGCCGCCGTCGTCACCAATCCGATCGCCAAAAGTGTCCTCTACCGCTCCGGCTTCGCAGAGCCGGGGCACACCGAATATCTGGCCAAGCTCGCGCAGCAGCCTGGCGGCGAGCCCCTGCTTCCGGTCATGATGCTGTGGTCGCCCGAGCTCGCGGTCGTCCCGGTCACCATTCACCTGCCGTTGCGCGAGGTCGTGGCCCGCCTTTCCACCGATCTGATCGTGCAGACCGGCCGCATCGTGGCGCACGACATGATCGCCCGATTCGGGATCGCCCGCCCGCGACTGGTGGCGGCCGGCCTCAACCCGCATGCGGGCGAGGAGGGCGCGCTCGGCCGGGAGGATCTCGACGTGGTGCGGCCGGCGGTCGAGCGATTGCAGGCCGAGGGCATCGACGCGCGCGGGCCGTTGCCGGCCGACACCCTATTCCATGCCGCGGCGCGCGCCGGCTACGACGTCGCGCTCACCATGTATCACGACCAGGCGCTGATCCCGATCAAGACACTGGCGTTCGATCACGCCGTCAACGTCACGCTCGGGCTGCCGTTCATCCGCACCTCGCCGGATCACGGCACCGCCTTCGATATCGCCGGCACCGGCCGCGCCGACGCCGGCAGCCTGATCGCCGCGATCGCGCTGGCGGCGCGGCTCTCCGCCCGCTCGGAGCCACGGCCGATCGCGCTGCGCGCATGAGCGCGATCGACGACCTGCCGCCGCTGCGCGAGGTGATCGGCCGCCACGGCCTGCGGGCAAAACGATCGCTCGGCCAGAACTTCCTGCTCGATCTCAATCTCACCGCCCGCATCGCGCGCGCGGCCGGCCCCTTCGAGGACGTGACCATCGTCGAGATCGGGCCCGGTCCGGGCGGTCTCACGCGGGCACTGCTCGCGCAGGGCGCGCGCCGGATCGTCGCGGTCGAGCGCGATGAGCGCGCGCTGGCCGCACTAGCGGAGATCGCCGCGCATTATCCGGGACGCCTCGAGGTGGTGGCGGCCGATGCGCTGGCGTTCGATCCGAGCTCCCGCCTGCGCGCCGAGCGGGCCCGCATCGTGGCCAACCTTCCCTACAATATCGCGACCGTGCTCCTGATCTCCTGGCTCACCCTCGAGCCGTGGCCGCCCTGGTACGACCGGCTCATATTGATGTTCCAGCGCGAGGTCGCTTGGCGCATCGCCGCCCGCCCCGGCTCGAAAAGCTACGGACGCCTGTCGGTACTGGCCGGCTGGCGCTGCGAGGCCCGCATCCTGTTCGATGTGCCGGCGGCCGCCTTCGTGCCCGCCCCGAAGGTCACCTCCTCGCTGGTGGAGCTGGTGCCCCGCCCGGTGCCGCTGCCCTGCGACGCGAAGGCGCTGCAGCGGGTGACGCAAGCCGCGTTCGGGCAGCGGCGGAAAATGTTGCGCCAGAGCCTGCGGTCGCTGGGGGTCGAGCCGTCGGAGTTGCTTGCGGCCGCCGGCATCGCGGAAACCGCGCGGGCCGAGGAAATATCGGTCGAAGGATTTGTCGCCCTGACGCGCGCCTTCGCGACGAGCGCGGCCGACGGGCTTAGGGAAGCCTGACGGGCGGCTCAGAGCTTCGATTGCAGGCCGCGCACGAAGGTCGAAAGGCCGGTCTGCCGCTCGCGCTTGAGGCGCTCGGCGGCGAGGATCGCTTGCACATCGGCAAATGCCCGGTCGATGGCGTTGTTGATCACGACGTAGTCGTATTCCGCCCAGTGGCTCAATTCGTCGAAGACCTTGGCCATGCGGGCGCGAATCACCTCGTCGGAATCCTGCGCGCGGCTGTGCAGGCGCCGCTCGAGCTCGGGGATCGACGGCGGCAGGACGAACACGCTGACGAGATCGCCGCGCACCTTCTCGCGCAGCTGTTGGGTCCCCTGCCAATCGATGTCGAAGAGCACGTCGCGACCGCGTGCCAGCGCCCCGTCGACCGGCGCGCGCGGCGTGCCGTAGCGATTGCCGAAGACCTGCGCCCATTCGAGCAGGCCGGCGTTCTGCACCATCTGGTCGAAGGTCGCGTCGTCGACGAAATGATAATGCTCCCCTGCGATCTCACCCGGCCGTTGTTTGCGCGTAGTCACCGAGATGGAGAGGTCGACCACCGGATCGGCCTCCAAGAGCTTGCGGGACAACGTCGTCTTGCCGGCGCCCGAGGGTGAGGACAGCACCAGCATCAACCCACGACGCGCGATCATGGCGTGCTCGTGGCCGGCCGCCGTCACCATCGGTCACGCCCGTGGCCCCGCTTCCCTACCCGTCCCCGCTTGTGGGGTGGAGTCGGAACGGGGGCGTCCGGTGAGGAAGTGAACTCGGTTTGCATTGCCCGCATTATTCCAAATTCTGCACCTGCTCGCGGAACTGCTCGACCACGCTCTTGAGCTCGAGCCCGATATTGGTGAGCTCGACGTCGTTCGACTTGGCGCAGAGCGTATTGGCCTCGCGGTTGAGCTCCTGGGCAAGGAAATCGAGCCGGCGGCCAACCGATCCGCCCTTGCCGATCAGGTGGCTGACCTGCGCAACATGCGAGGTCAGCCGGTCGAGCTCCTCGCGAATGTCGGCCTTGCTGGCGATCAGGATCGCTTCCTGGTGCAGCCGGTCGGGATCGAAGCGGCCGGAGGCTTCGAGCAGGACCGCCACCTGCTCGGCGATGCGCGCCTTGATCGCGTCCGCGCGCCGGCCCGGCGCCGCATCCGCCCGCGCCGCCAGCGCGGCGATCTCGTTCAGCCGCTGGGTCAGGATTTCGCTCAAGGCCGCGCCCTCGTGCCGGCGCATGGCGGCGAGCTCCGCAACCGTCTGCTGGAAGCCGGCGACGACAGCCGCTTCGGCGGCCCGCCGATCCTCCTCCTTCTCGTCCTCGTCGATCACCTCGATGACGCCCTTGAGCGCAAGAATGCCGTCGAGCCGCGGTGGGGCCGCCTCCACGCGGTCAGCGAGGCTGCGGATGGTGGCGAGCGCGGCTGCCAGGACCGGTTCGTTGATCCGCACGATGGGGACGACGCCCTGGCGTTCGACAGTGAGCGTTCCGTAAACGGTGCCGCGGGTCAGTACCTCGGCGGCGCGACTGCGCGCCGGAATCTCCACCGCGTCCCAGCCGGCGGGCAATCGCAAGCGCAGATCGAGCCCCTTGGCATTGACCGATTTCAGCTCCCACGCCCAGGCATAGGGCCCGCTGACACCGTGGCCGCGCGCAAAGCCGGTCATGCTCGAAAGCGTCATCGGCATCACCTGCGTCGCGCTGACTTTCCAAGGGAACAGATTCGAGCGCGACCCTAATGCATTTTCAGGAAAAAAGCATGCACTTGCCAACGGGGCCGGCAAAAGACGGCCCGATGACAAAATCCGGCGGGGGTGGAATCGGGCTTTACGCCCGAAAATGCGGCAGCGCGAAATGCTTCGGCCGATCGCGAGCCGGGCCGACGGGCGCTACTGGGGCCGTGCCGGGCGCTTGGGCGCAGGAGTGCCCGGCTTGCCGGGCGCGGCAGCCCGCGCCGGCGCCAACGCCTCATCGGTCGCGGGGTCCTTCGCGTCCTGCTCCATCGCACGCAATTTGCCGACGTTCTTCTGATGCTGATCGTAGCTGTCGGAAAAGGAATGGCCGCCGGTGCCGTCGGCCACGAAGTAGAGCTCCTTGGTGCGAGCCGGGTTGGCGGCAGCCTCGAGCGAGGCGCGGCCCGGATTGGTGATTGGTCCGGGCGGCAGCCCGTCGATGGCGTAGGTGTTGTAGGGGGTGGGCTGCTCCTTCTCGCTCTTGGTGATCGGATGATCGAGCTTGCCCTTGCCGAAGACGAGGCCGTAGATGATCGTCGGGTCCGATTGCAGCTTCATCTTCTGCTTCAGCCGGTTGACGAACACGGCCGCGACCCGGGTCCGCTCTTCCGGCTTGCCGGTCTCCTTCTCGATGATCGACGCCAGGATGACGAGCTGCTCCGGCGTTTTAAGCGGCAGATCCGGATTGCGGTGCTCCCAGACATCCTTGAGGAATCGCTGCTGCGCCGCCTGCATGCGCTGGATCACTTGCTCGCGCGTGACGCCCCGGCTCTCGTTGTAGGTCCCGGGCAGCAGGCTGCCTTCGCGCGGGATCGTGCCGATATTGCCGCTGAGCACGTCGCTATCCAAAAGGATTTGGACGGTCTGCTCAGAGGTGAGACCTTCCGCCACCGTGACCGGGTGCTGGACGACCTTGCCCTCCACCATCGTCTGCAGCACATCGCGCACGCTGGCGTGCTTGGTGAACAGGTATTCGCCGAACTTCAGCTCGGTGCGCGCCTTGAGGGCGAAAACGCTGCCGACGAAGATCGCGTTGTTCTGGTTCATCACGCCTTCTTGCCGCAGCAGATCGGCGATCTCGATCAAGCCGAGCCGCGGCGGAATATCGACCACTTTGTCCTCTTCGAGCGGACCGGGGGCCTCGAACCGGCTCTTGCCGGCCACGAAGGCCGCCGCCCCGGCCAGCACCAGCACGACCAGCAGGGTGAAAACCGCGTTCCCGGCGATGACGAACGGATTGCGTGCGCGTCCGGAGCGGCGCGTGGGGACCGCCACTTGCTCGGGCTCCAAGGCGGCGCGCGGACTGCGCGGCGTGATGCGTTTCTGCTCGAGTTTTTGGTCCAGTTTTTGGTCCAGTTTTTGCTCCAATTTTTGCTCCATGAGCGATGCACCAATTTCCTCGATCTGCCGTCCGGACGCGGACGGGTTGGGTTCTACCGCGCCGGGCGCGGTTCGCTCGGCGGAGGCCGCATAAGGCGATCCGGCCCCGGGCCGACCAAGCGAACGAGTCGCGGCCCGACCCGGATAGTCCCGCCTCGTCCCATCGCTCGCACGCGCTCCCGCGTCGAACCAGGGTGGATCGAGCGGTAAACTTGAGGCGGATCGATGGCGCACAATTGGGGAATCCACACGATCGCGACGGGGCAGGGCCTGGGCGGTCGGGGTATCACCCGATCCGACGTGTGCGCCCGCGCTCGGTATCGGCCTGATGATGCGTTGGCGATCCGCGGTCGCGGGTGGAATTTTCGATCCGTTCGGCTTGGCGGCGCCCGGCGACGGCGAGCGGCCATTTTGCGGCAGACCAGCGGGCTGGGAAGAACCAGCGGGCTGGGAAGAGCCAGCGGGCTGTGACTGGGAAAGACCAACGGGCCAATTCGAACGATTCGAAATAGCGGGCCGCGAGGGCACACGCGGACGCTGCGGCCCCCTCCCGTTGCCACCCGGCGGCATGTTATGCGAACTCACCCCGCCCTACCCCGCACTCACGGCCGCATGATCAACGTCGGCGACTATCGACGTTCACCATGGGTCCACGCTTCCATGGTGTACGCGTTTCCATGGTGTACGCGTTTCAGCTCGACGTTTTACCGGTCAACGCTTTTGCCTGCTGTGACCGCGTTCCGCTCCCGGCACAACCCCATCTGCTTTGCCGAATTTCGCAGACTTTTGGGTCTTTGCCCACTGAATTCCGCGGCCCTGGATTGTCAGAGTTAAGAGCCGCGCCCGTGAGGGGGCGGAAATATGGCAAAAGGGTGGTCGGCGCGCCCGCCGCGCGGCTAATCCATCAGCCGCCGGAAGACCAGGGAGGCGTTGGTGCCGCCGAATCCGAACGAATTCGACAGCACGACGTCGATGTCGCGCTTTCGCGCCTGGTTGGGCACCAGATCGATGGCTGTCTCCACCGACGGATTGTCCAGATTAAGGGTCGGAGGTGCGACCCGGTCCCGGATCGCGAGCACGGAGAAAATCGCCTCCACGGCGCCGGCGGCGCCGAGCAGATGCCCGATCGAGGATTTGGTGGAGGACATGCTCAAGCGCGTGTCCGCATTGCCGATGAGCCGATGCACCGCCGCGATCTCGATCTCGTCCCCGACCGGCGTCGAGGTCCCGTGGGCGTTGACGTAGTCGACCTCCGCAGGTGAGATGCCGGCGCGCTTGAGCGCGGCCTTCATGCAACGCAGCGCGCCATCGCCATCGGGCGCCGGCGCGGTCACGTGATAGGCGTCGCCCGACAATCCATAGCCGACCACCTCGGCATAGATTTTAGCGCCCCGACGCTTGGCATGATCGTACTCCTCGAGCACCACCATGCCGGCGCCCTCGCCCAGCACGAAGCCGTCACGGTCCTTGTCGTAGGGACGCGAGGCCCGCGTCGGCTGATCATTGAATCCGGTGGAGAGCGCGCGCGCGGCCGCGAAGCCGGCGATGGAAATTCGATTGACCGGCGACTCGGCCCCTCCGGCCACCATGACGTCCGCGTCGCCCAGCGCGATGAGCCGGCCCGCATCGCCGATCGCATGCGTGCCGGTCGAGCACGCGGTCACCACGGCGTGGTTGGGGCCCTTGAGGCCGAATTCGATCGACACGCAGCCGGACGCCAAGTTGATGATTCGTCCGGGAATGAAGAATGGAGAGACCCGTCGCGGGCCGCGTTCCTTCAAGACGATCGCGGTCTCGGCGATGCCCTCGATGCCGCCGATGCCAGACCCGATGAGGACCCCGGATACGATCTGATCTTCATAGCTCGTCGGCCGCCAGCCGGCATCGTCAAGCGCCTGACGCGCCGCGCACATGGCGAAGACGATGAATTGATCGAACTTGCGCTGATCCTTGGGCTCCATCCACTGGTCGGGATTGTAGGTGCCTTCGGAGCCGTCGCCGCGGGGAACCTGGCAGGCGAACCTCACCGGCAGGTCGGAGACATCGAAGTGCTCGATGCGACTGGCGCCGCTCTTGCCGTCGAGGAGGCGCCGCCACGTGGGCTCGACACCGCAAGCAAGCGGCGTCAGCATTCCGAGCCCGGTGACGACCACACGCCTCATCTTTGGTCCCTCAGGGTTTCCGATCGGCACCGGGCATACCATCTTTTAGCGGTCGCAACCGCTGTTTGTCGCGTCCCCAAGCACAGTCCCCAAGCACAGTCCCAAAGCGCAGTCCCAAAGCGCAGTCCGCACCGCGACTATTGATTGAAACCACGGCCCTGATGGCAGATAGTCTGCGCCTTCGCGGGGACAAGGTCCAACCGATCGCGCTCCCGGCCGTCTCCTCATCTTGCAGGCAACCCATCTTTACCGGCAACCAATTTTACCGGCAACCAATGGCGGCCGACGGCGGCGGCACGCCTCTGCGGCGCACGCCATGCGCCGCAGGACGCCGCGCGCCGTAAAGCGCCACGGTCATGGCCGAGCCTGCCGAATTGTGAGGATCGCTGCCGAATGAAAGGCGTCAGCTCTTGGCGTTTTTCTCGAGAAACTTGACCGCGTCGCCGACCGTCAGGATCGTCTCCGCGGCGTCATCGGGGATTTCACAGCCGAACTCTTCCTCGAAGGCCATGACGAGCTCGACGGTGTCGAGACTGTCGGCGCCGAGGTCGTCGATAAAGCTCGCATTGTCGGTGACCTTGTCGGCCTCGACACCCAAATGCTCAACGACGATCTTCTTCACTCGCTCGCCAATGTCACTCATCGCTGCACCCTCGTGTCCTTGCATTGGGCTCGGCCGGTCAGCGCCTGCGAGCCATTGTGAGATCGGCTTGTCGTGGTAATCCGCGTCGGATCACCAAGTCGCGAGCCGACTTGAATGATCGCTCTGCCCCCGTGGTATCCGCCCAGCCAAACCGAAGCTCGGTTACCACACTTCAAAAGGCTTGACCAGCATACGCTGCGACCCGTGGAAAGCCTTCAAATCATCGCCATGCCGCCGTTCACGTGCAGCGTCTGGCCAGTGATATAAGAAGCCTCGTCGGAGGCGAGATAGACCGCAGCAGCGCCCACGTCCGTGGCAGCCCCGAGGCGGCCGGCCGGAACCCGCGCCAGGATGGCTTCGCGCTGCTTCTCGTTGAGCTTGTCAGTCATGGGGGTCGCGATGAAACCCGGCGCGATGCAGTTCGCCGTGATGCTGCGCTTGGCGTATTCCTGCGCCAGCGACTTCATCAGGCCGATCATTCCGGCCTTGGCGGCGGCGTAATTGCCTTGTCCGGGATTTCCGGTCGCCGCCACCACTGAGGTGATGCCGATGATGCGGCCGAAGCGCCGGCGCATCATCCCCTTGATCGCAGCCCGCGCGAGGCGAAAGCTCGCCGTAAGATTGACGGCGATGACCTCGTCCCAGGCCTCGTCGCTCAATTGCACGAGAAGATTGTCCCGCGTGATTCCGGCATTGGCGACCAGGATGTCGAGCCGGCCCATTCGCTCCTCGGATCGCGGAACGAGCGCCTCGATCTCAGCCTTGTCGGCGAGATTGCAGGGCAGCACGTGAACCCGCTCCTTGAGCTCGCCGGCGAGCTGATCGAGCGCGTCCCGCCGCGTGCCCGAGAGCGTCACCACGGCGCCCTGCTGATGCAAGGCCCGCGCGATCGCCCCGCCGAGGCCGCCGGTCGCGCCGGTAACGAGCGCCATCTTGCCGGTCAGATCAAACATGCATGCGCTCCTCGATGGCGTTCCGTCGCGACCCGTGCTCAACCGCGGGCCGCTGTGCCGCGCCCGGCCTTGAAGGCGACGACCTCCTCGGGTGTGCCGATGGTGACCCCGCTCGCCCCTTCGGCAATCCGCTTGACGAGCCCGGACAATACCTTGCCGGCACCGACTTCATAGAACGTCGTAACTCCCGCCGACGCCATGAATGCGACCGACTCGCGCCAGCGCACGGTTCCGGTCACCTGCGCGATCAGACCGCGGACGATCTCGCGTGGATCGCTGGTCGGGGCGGCCAGAACGTTCGCGACCAGCGGCACGGCCGGCGGTTTGATCGAGACCCCGGCAAGGGCGTCGCGCATGACGTCCGCTGCCGGCTGCATGAGGGCCGAGTGAAACGGCCCGGATACCGGCAGCATCATGGCGCGGCGCACGCCCTTGTCCTTGGCGATCGCGACCGCGCGCTCGACGGCAGCTCGGTCGCCGGAGATCACCACCTGCCCGCCGCCGTTGTCGTTGGCGGCCTGGCAGACATGCCCCTGCGCGGCCTCCGCGGCGATCACGGCGGCGGCATCGAAATCGACGCCGATCAGCGCCGCCATGGCGCCGGCGCCGGCCGGTACGGCGAGCGCCATGGCACGGCCGCGCGTGCGCACCAGCCGCGCCGCGTCGGCGATCGAGAGCGAGCCCGCCGCGGCCAGCGCCGCGTACTCGCCGACCGAATGGCCGGCGACGAATTGCGCTTCCCGGGCGAGGTCGACTCCGGCCTCCGATTCCAGCACCCGCATGGCCGCCAACGATACCGCCACCAAGGCCGGCTGCGCATTCTCGGTCAGCATCAGCCTGTCCGTGGGCCCCTCCCACATGACCGTGGTGAGATGATCGCCAAGCGCGGCATCGATTTCCGCGAAGACCTGCCGGGCCGGCGGATAGACATCCGCCAGCGCCTTGCCCATGCCGACGGCCTGGCTGCCCTGCCCCGGAAACACGAATGCGACCGACATCCCCCGACCCTACCCACCCGTGGCGCGAATGGCTTTCCAGGAAAGCCGCGGACGAGCAGGTTTCGTGGCCAATCCGCCACCGCTGCGCCCCCGGACCATGCGCTCACTCGCTTTGCAAGCTTCCCCACAGCGCCTACCGCAGCACCCGCCAGCCGGCAACCGGTTTCGTAACCAATCGGAAACCTTGGTTCCTAACCGGCCGACAACCCTGGAGGGCGTAAGATCCTGTCAGCGCTTCGCTTCCGACCGGTGCGCGCTCAAGACTGCGAAGCCGCAGACTTGAGGCCCTTACGCTTAAGGTGGACGGCTTGGCGCGAGCGAATTGGCGCATGCGATTTGGGAGCCACAGGATCAGGCCGTGAACCGAACAACCGCGATATTCGGACATGGGTGAATTTCCGTTGGTGAGCGAGTCCGATCTCGCGCGGGCCCGCCATGACACTGGTTTTCGCCAGCGGCTCTTGACCGAGAGCCTCGAGCTCCTGCTCGCCGAGCTTGGCAAGCTGCAGCGCGCCGCCCAAAACGCCGGGAGCGCCGACCAGATCCGCGAAGGGGTCGCCCTGGCACTCAAGCTCGCCGACCTGCTGCGACGGATGGCGCCGGGCGCCTCCCGCGCGGCGTGAGCCGCGAGCGGCCGAGCGGCGGAGCCGCCCGAATCGCCGGACGGCCGGCGGAGCTTGCCTTTTTGTCGAAACCCCCTATAAGGCCAGCCTCTGCTCAATTCCGGCCGGGAGCTGAACGGACGGTCGCACGCCGACTCCTCGGATTGATCCTTTCAGGTCGATCTCGAGGGCGCGTCCTGCGGCAGGACCTCATGGTCCGGCGTCCCCTGTTCCCGCCTTCTTAAGCTTTCGAGCCTTTCCCGAAAGGGCTTGAAGGGCTGCGCGCCGGGATGAGCACCATAAGCGCGTTCTTCGACGCGCTGAGGACCAGGGAAAGGATTCCGCATGCCTCTCTACGAACACGTCTTCCTTGCGCGCCAGGACGTCAGCGCGCAGCAGGTGGAGGAACTGACCGCCCAGCTCACCGGCGTCATCGAGCAATTGGGCGGCAAGGTCACCAAGCTCGAGCAGTGGGGCGTGAAGTCGCTGTCGTATCGGGTGCGCAAGAATCGCAAGGCGCATTTCACCTTCTTGAACGTCGATGCGCCGTCGGCCGCGCTGAGCGAGATCGAGCGGCAAGAACGGCTGAACGAGGATGTCCTGCGCTATCTGACCATTCGGGTCGATGAGCACGAGGAAGGCCCCTCCGCGATGATGCGCAAGTCCGACCGCGATCGCGACGACCGCGGCGGCGGCTTTCGTGACCGCGATCGAGGCGACCGTGGCGATCGCCGGCCGCGTGATCGCGACCGCCCCCCGCGTGAGGAGCCGGTCGCCGGAGAAACTGCGGATACGGAGGAGTAACCGAAATGGCGTTTTCACCGATGCAGACCCGTCGCCCGTTCTTCCGCCGCCGCAAGACCTGCCCGTTCTCGGGCGCCAATGCGCCGAAGATCGATTACAAGGACGTGAAGCTGTTGCAGCGCTACGTTTCCGAGCGCGGCAAGATCGTGCCGAGCCGCATCACCGCGGTCTCGGCCAAGAAGCAGCGCGAGCTCGCGCGGGCGATCAAGCGCGCGCGTTTTCTCGGCCTGCTGACTTATGTGATCCGCTGACGCGGGTT
>DASZKX010000361.1:0-7148 GCA_035552735.1 Xanthobacteraceae bacterium | reverse complement strand
CCAGCGAGCTGCGGCCCATGCAGGGCAATGTGGAATTCCTGTCGGTCGGCTCCTGCGTGCACAGTCCCGATACGCCCGTGCCGGCGCGCGCCTTCTCGTCCAGCAGCGACGGCCAGGAGCTGTTCTCGCTGATCGATGCCGGCTACACCCCCAAGCAATTCGTCATCGGCAACGTGGCCTATTCGGTCGGAGTCGCGGGCGGGTTGTTCGGGGCACTCAAGAGCCTCGGCCGCGGCGAGATCAAGGAATTCAGCGACGTCTTCAATGCCACCCGCCACCTGGCGCTGCGCCGCATCAGCGCCGAGGCACGGGCCGCCGGCGCCAATGCGGTGATCGGCATCGAGACCCGCATCATGCCGTTTCGCGGCGTGCACGAGATGCTGATGCTGGGAACCGCCGCCTATCATCCGGCGCTCGGACCGGAGCCGCAAAGCGCCGCCGTGCCGGGCCACGCAGCGCCAGACCTCGTCACCAGCGATCTCACCTGCGAGGAGATGTGGAACCTGGCGAGCGTGGGCTACATGCCGCTCAAGCTGGTGCTCGGCACCGCGGTCTATTCGCTCGGCCTCGTGGGCGGCATGATGGCGATGTTCAAGGGCATGGCGCGCGGCGAGATCAGCGAATTGACCTCGCTCATCTATGACGCGCGCGAGCACGCCATCGGGTTGTTGCGCGACGAGGCCAATGCGATCGGGGCCGACGATGTGGTGGGCATCACCACCCACATCCACGAGCTCGGCGGCCTGATCGAGTTCATGGCCATCGGCACGGCCGTCAAGCGGCGGGCAGGGGCCACCCCCATGACGGCCAGCCTGCCGGTGCAGGCCATCATCCGCGACCGGGACACCTGGGTCAGCGGAGACGATATGTTCGCGTCGGCCGTGAAGTCCGGTGGCAGCGGCGGTGGCGGCGACTGAGCATTTTCAGGAAAAGCCCGGCCCGTACTTGATGCGGGGTGGAATCCGGTTTTCCGTTCCGAAAATGCGACAATGCAAAAATGCCAGAGCGGTTTCTGTTTCCGGATTATGTGAAACCGCTCTGAACCTCAGCTCCGCTTCGCCTCGATCCGGTCCCAGATCATGGCCGCCACGTCGGGGCCGCCGAGCGCCTTGATGGCGCGGATGCCGGTCGGGGAGGTGACGTTGATCTCGGTCAAAAAGCCGTCGATCACGTCGATGCCGACGAACATGAGGCCGCGCTCGCGCAGCGACGGGGCGAGGCGGGCGCAGATGTCGCGCTCGCGCGCCGTGAGGTCGGTCGCCTTGGGGGAGCCGCCGCGCACCATGTTGGAGCGCAGGTCGTCGGGCGCCGGCACCCGGTTGACGGCGCCGCCGAACTCGCCGTCCACCAGGATGATGCGCTTGTCGCCATCGCGCACGGCGGGCAGGAATTTCTGCACCACCCATTGCTCCCGGAAGGTCGCGGCGAACAGATCGTAGAGCGAGCCGAAATTGAGATCCTCCGGCGCGAGGCGAAACACGGCCTCGCCGCCCTTGCCGTAGAGCGGTTTCATCACGATGTCGCCGTGCCGGATCCGGAACGCCTTGATCTCGGCGAGGTCACGCGTGATCAGGGTCGGCGGCATCAGGTCGGGGAATTCCATCACGAACATCTTTTCCGGCGCGTTGCGCACCTGCGCCGGATCGTTGACCACCAAGGTGTGCGGTACGATGCGCTCCAACATATGGGTGCTGGTCACATAGGCGAGATCGAAGGGCGGGTCCTGCCGCAGCAGCACCACGTCGAACTCCATGAGCTCGGCGCGCCGTGGCTCACCGAGGGTGAAGTGATCCCCCGCCTGGTCGCGCACGGTGAGATCCTGCACGGCCGCGAACAGGTGCCCGCTGGTCAGCGCCAGCCGGTCGGGTGTGTAATACGCGATGGCGTGGCCGCGCCGCTGCGCCTCCAGCAGCAACGCGAAGGTCGAATCGCCGCGGATATTGATCCGCTCGATCGGGTCCATCTGGACGGCCACTTTGAGGTGCATGGATTTCCCGGAAAAGTGTTGCGGCAGACCCTGTAGGTGAAATCCGCGCGCGCCGCCATGCCGGCAACCTGCTAGCCGTCGGCATCGAAGGCTGCCGGTATGTGGTGGGGGATGCGGCCCGGCGCCACCAGCACGGCGTCGAAACGCATGTCGCGGAAATCATGGTCGCCCTGGCGGGCGAGCCAGGCCTCGGCGGCGGCCACGATGCGGGCCCGTTGTCGGTCAGTGACCGACCAGGCCGCATCCGCCAGCTTCTCCCGCGCCTTCACCTCGACGAAGATCAACAGCCGCCGGCGGCGCGCGATGATGTCGATCTCGCCGACTGGGCTGCGCCAGCGCCGCGCCAGGATGCGAAACCCCTTGGCGATGAGATATGCGGCGGCGCGGCTTTCCGCCGAGATCCCGAGCCGGAACGCGACCTGGCGCTCCGGCTGCGGGACCCGGTCTCGCACCGGGCTGGGGGTTCGGCCGCCGCCGGGTCGCCGGAGAGGTCGTGGATCACCGGGCCGGTCATTCATGGTCGCGACCCGTTTGCGCGGCGAGCTCGAGGGCGCGCTGATAGACCTCGCGGCGCGGGCGGCCGGTGACGGCGGCGACTTCGCCGACCGCCTCCTTGACCGAAACCCGCCCCAAGGCCTGCCGCAACAAGGCATCGAGATCGGCGGCATCGCTCACCGGCGCGCCCGGCGGCGCGATCACGATCACGATCTCGCCGCGCGGCTCGTCGCTGTCCGCATAGTGGCGCGCGAGGCTCGTGAGATCGCCGCGCCGGACCTCCTCGTAGAGCTTGGTGAGCTCGCGGCACACGGCGGCTTCGCGCGGCCCGAGCCCGGCCGCCAGATCAGCGAGGCAGGCCGCGATACGCGGGCCGGTCTCGAACAGCACCAAGGTGGCCGGAATGAGCTTGATCTCGTTGATGCGCTTGCGCCGCTGGCCTTCACGCGGAGGCAGAAAGCCCTCGAACATGAACCGGTCGGTCGGCAGCCCGCTGATGGTGAGGGCCGCCAGCACCGCGGAAGGGCCGGGCAGGGCCGTCACTGCGTAACCGGCCGCACCGGCTTCGCGCGCCAGCTTGAAGCCCGGATCCGAGATCAGCGGCGTGCCGGCATCGGACACCAGCGCCACCGCGGCGCCGGCGGCCAGCCGCGCCAGGATCTTCGGGCGTGCCTCGCCGGCATTGTGCTCATGATAGGGTGTGAGCGGGGTGGTGATACCGTAGTGCTCGGTCAGCTTGCGGGTGACCCGGGTGTCCTCGCAGGCGATGAGGTCAGCCGCCGCCAGGGTCTCGAGCGCCCGCAAGCTGATGTCGCGCAGATTGCCGATCGGGGTCGCCACCACGTGCAGTCCGGGGGCCAGCGCCGGCGCGTCGATCGCCTGCCCCTTGAGCAGATAGCCGCGGCCCGTCGGTAGCGGGATGCCGCCCGGGGGCGCCGAGTCGCGCGCGCTGCGTGGTTTGTCCATGGCGATCATGAGTTTACCGGCGCCCGCCGCCTGCGTCATCGGCGGGCTGGAAATCATTATCCTTTTCATTTAGTTAAGTATTCAACGAGAAAATGCCGAATTGCCGTGGTGGAGTGACGCCGATCAGAGGTGGTCAGTGTCAGGGAGAGCGGCGCGCATGCTGCAAATATCGCAGGCGAGGACGTCATCGCGTGCCGGCGCGATGCCCCGTTGGCTCGCCGCCGTGGTGGCCTGCGCGGGTGCCGTCCTGTCGGGCTGCACCGGAAGCACCACGCCGAGCGACCTGTTCGCCAGTTTCTCCAGCCCCGCCCCGGCACCGGCCCAGCCGGAGGCCGCGATCGGCGCCGGCCACGTCAAGGTCGCCCTGATCCTGCCTCTGTCGGGCAGCGGCAACGCCGCCGTGGCGGCGCAGTCGATGAAGAACGCCTCCGAGATGGCGCTGGCCGAATTCAACAATCCGGACGTGCAGCTCTTGGTGAAGGACGATGCCGGCACCGCGCCCGGCGCCCAGCAGGCCGCCCAGCAGGCGCTCGAGGAGGGCGCGGAGATCATCCTGGGGCCACTGTTTGCGCTCTCGGTCGGGCCGGTGGGGCAGCTCGCCCGCTCCCGCAACGTACCGGTGATCGCATTCTCGACCGACGCCAATGTGGCAGCGCGGGGGGTTTATCTGCTGAGCTTCCTGCCGGAATCCGACGTTGAGCGCATCATCGGCTATGCGGCCGCGCAGGGCAAAAAATCCTTCGCCGCCCTGGTGCCGGACAATGCTTATGGGACCGTGGTGGAGGGTGCCTTCAAGCAGGCGGTCGCGCGGCGCAACGGCCGGGTCGTGGCGCTGGAGCACTATCCGCTCGACAAGGCGCAGATGCAGGGCCCGGCCCGCACCATCGCACAGGCCTCGAGCCGCGCCGACGCCATCTTCATTCCGGACGGGGCCGATGCGGTCCCAACCGTGGTCCAGTCCCTGATCAGCAACGGCATCGACACCAAGCGGGTGCAGCTCCTGGGCACCGGCCTGTGGGAGGATGCGCAGATCTTCTCCAGCCCGGCGCTCGAAGGCGCCTGGTATGCGGGCCCCGATTCGACCGGATTCCGCAATTTCTCGGCCCGCTATCGGGCGCGCTACGGCCAGGATCCGGTGCGCACCGCCACGCTCGCCTATGACGCGGTGGCGCTGGTGGCGGCCCTGATCAAGACCCAAGGGCCGCAGCGCTTCTCGGAGGACACGCTCACCAATCCGTCGGGCTTCACCGGCATCGACGGGCTGTTCCGCTTCAAGCAGGACGGCACCAACCAGCGCGGTCTCGCGGTGCTGAAGGTCTCGCCGACCGGCGGCCAGGTGATCAGCCCGCCGCCCAAGGCGTTCGGGGCCTCCGGCATCTGACCCGGATCGCTTATTTCAGCATGCCGGATCCTTCGGCAAGTCGCATAGCGGTGAGCACGACTGCCGGGTAGATGAACTTCGTCGTGTCGGCGCTCGTGCCCAGCTCCATCGTATCGGCGGCGATCAGCTCGCTGATCATGCGGCGCAGAGTGTCGCGGTCGTCATCGGCGGGAAACGACTTGGCGATCAGATGCTCAGGCTCGTAAGCGACGTGGAACCGGGCGACGGACGGCGCCGGAAGCCCCGCCGCGGCGAACAGGTCGATCAAATAGGAGAAGGAACGAAACGCGACGGTCGAAGGATCGCGGTGCCGTTCCATGGCGTTGAAGGCGGCTGCCTTGGTCGGCGGGAGCGATTGCGTCGCACAGGGCCACGCGCCCGCCGGGGCGGCAAACTCGCGCCATCTCGGCCAAGGCCTTCGCAGGATCCTCGAGATGATGAAACGCGAAGCGGCAGGTCACGACATCAAATGCCTCATCCGCGAACGGCAACGCGTACACGTCGCCGGACCGCCATTCCACATTGGTGAGGTTTCGTTCCGAGGTCAGGGCGCGCGCCTGATCCAGCATGGCCTGCGTCATATCGAGGCCATTGGCGCGGCGCGCATGCGCCGCGAAAGCCGCCACGACCGTGCCGGGTCCGCACGCAACGTCCAACGTCTCGTCCGTCGGCTTCGGTTGCGTGGCGTTCACGAGCAGCATCACCTGAGCGTCGCTGTGAAGCTCGGGCGATCGCGCAAACAGCTCAGCCTGCCGGCTGAATTGGTCGCGGACCAACGACTCATGGGATGAGCCGCCGACGCGTTCTTCTCCCGGAGCATCGTCCTCGGTCATTGAATGCTCTTGTCAGTGCGGGGGGTCGTGGATTTCCCAAACCCAATCGGCGGGGCTAGATCACGTTTCCGCGCAAAAATACGGCTGCTTCCAGAATGATTTACAGGGAAAGCCGCAGCAAGGGCTTTGAATCTGTCACATTTTGCCGTGACAGAGGGCTTTGAATTCTCAGAAAAATAACATCGATAAATCAGATACTTAATAGCCTAAAACGCGACTACCCATTCAGTCCGAGTTTCGGACGAGTTTCAGACGAATCACAACCGCTACTAACTTGAGGGCGGCTCACTGCGACGGCCACTCCGCTCAGAGCCACCTCCTGACTTGGAGTCTTCAGGAGCTTTGTCCTGCGATTTCGCGGGTCGATGCTTAGTGACCGTTTGTATGCCTGTGTCAAAGCGTTCTCTTGCATTCGCGCGCGAGAGTTCCTTCGCGAAACTTCCAGACTTGGGGTACCTTTGCAATGCCACGTCGATTTCTGTTTGCGGACGAATCTGGCGACTTCCAGTTCGCGCGCGGTCCCAACATTAGCCGCTATTTCATAGTCTGCACTGTCCTAATGGACAAGTGTGACGTTGGACAAGACCTTTTGTTGCTTCGTCGCGAATTGGCCTGGAACCGAGCCCCGCTCGGCGATTATTTCCATGCAACCGCCGACAAACAAGAAGTCCGCGATGCCGTTTACAAGCTCATTCGAGACCACAATTTTTCGGTCCACGCCACCATAATGGAAAAATCAAAGGCGCAATCTCATATTCGATCCACGCACGAGCTATTCTACAAATACGGCTGGCTTTACCTTTTTCGTCGCGGCATTGCTCCGCATTTGACGAGCAAAGACGAATTGCTAATTACCGCGGCATCGGTGAAAACCAGAAAGGCGCAAGGCGTCTTTACCGATGCGGTCAATGATGTCGTTCAACAACACCTCCCGCGGCCCCAATGGCAGACATCATTCTGCCCTTGTGCCTGCGATCCATGCCTTCAGGTAGCAGATTACTGTACTTGGGCGATCCAACGAAAATGGGAGCGTAACGACGCTAGGTCTTACAACATCATCAAGGATCGAATCACATACGAATACGAATTATGGGAACACGGAAAAACGCACTACTATTAAATTAAAAGCGACCTGTAGCTCCGACTATCCTTGCAGAAGTGCCCAGGGGCCCTTGTCATCGGGTACAGGTCGCATTGAATCATAGCAAACGACAGCCAACGCGGAAATCCCCCCTGGAAATGTCCTATTTTCGGACCTTTCTAGGAATTCGTCGCAGGCGCCTACTAGGTTTTCGGTAGGTAAGCCTCTTGCCGACGATGCCTTTCCAAGGCTCCCGCCGTGCGAGCCCGTTCTCAGGCCGCCA
Organism: Xanthobacteraceae bacterium; assembly: GCA_035552735.1. GTDB lineage: Bacteria > Pseudomonadota > Alphaproteobacteria > Rhizobiales > Xanthobacteraceae > VAZQ01. The sequence continues at coordinate 122 of DASZKX010000361.1, read as the reverse complement.
GATCCGCCACCACGGCATCCAGCACCGGAAATCCGGCCGGCGTGACCCGCAGGCGTCCGGCCGCGGTGATCTCGACGGCGCCCTCCTGGTTGAGGATGGCGAGCCGGCGCGGATCGAGACTG
>DASZKX010000360.1:0-3502 GCA_035552735.1 Xanthobacteraceae bacterium | reverse complement strand
CTCGACACCCGTACGGGCTCCAATTCGCCGGGATGCGGGAGTGGCCCAACCGACCCGCCTTTGAAGCGGAGGTCGGCGCGCGAGCGCCGCGCACGTTCAAATCGTGCTCCCGGTGCCAATTCTGCTTCAATGGCGGCAGTTCGCAGGCGAACGGCGGTCGCTCATAACGTCCGCCAGCCCGGATCGTCACCGGGGGCCGCTTCCAATCATGCATGCAAACGACAGGAGGTCTGACCATGCGACGCCCCGATCCTTATCAAGCCCGCGCCCGCGAGCTGGCGATCGCCGCCGGCCTCGATCCCGATGCCAGGGTCGCGCGGCCCGGCCAGCGCTCGATGCCGGCTTGGTGCGCCTTCCGCGACGCGGCCCGCGCCGAGCACATGGCGCGCGAGGCCGCCGCCGCCGCGGCGGAGATCGCCACCATTGCGCCGCAGGCGGCGGAATTCCAGGACAGCCCGCTCACGATCTTCGGCGAGCACGACGCCGCGACCGTCGCCCAGATGCGCAATTGCATGGGGGTCGGCAACGTCGTCGCCGGCGTGATCTGCGCCGACGGTCATCTCGGATACGCACAGCCGGTCGGCGGGGTCATCGCCTACGAGAAGCAGATCAGCATCTCGGGCGTCGGCTTCGACATCGGCTGCGGCAACATGGCGGTGCGGCTGGATACGCCCTTCGAGGCGATCGCCGACAAGGTCGGAGCCATCATCAAGGATGTTTCCCGCGTGATCTCGTTCGGCGTCGGCCGCAGCAACGAGGAGCGGGTCGAGCATCAGCTGTTCGACGACGGTGAGGCATGGAAGGAATCCGACATGGAGGCGTATCGGCAGAAGGCCGTCGCGCAGCTCGGCACGGTCGGATCGGGCAATCACTATGTCGATCTGATGCGGGATGAAGCCGGTCTGGTCTGGATCGGGGTGCATTTCGGCAGCCGCGGCCTCGGTCACACCAGCGCCACCCGCTATCTCAAGGCCGCTGGCGGCAAGGACGGCATGCACGTGCCGCCGGCCGTGATCGACGAGGACAGCGAGCTCGGCCGCCGCTACATCGCGGCGATGGAGCTGGCCGGGCGCTACTCCTACGCGGGCCGCGAATGGGTGGTGGAGCGCGTGCGCAAGATTGTCGGCGGCGCCGTGACCGACATGGTGCACAACCATCACAACTACGCCTGGCGCGAGACGCACGACGGCCGCGACCTGTGGGTCGTGCGCAAAGGCGCAACCCCGGCGTTCCCGGGTCAGCGCGGATTCGTCGGCGGCTCGATGGGCGATGATGCCGTGATCATCGAGGGCGTCGACAGTCCGCAGGCGCGCGCATCGCTGTACTCGACGGTGCACGGTGCCGGCCGCTTGTTCGGCCGCAAGGAAGCCAAGCGCCGGTTCACCAAACCTGAAATGGATGCGTGGCTGCAGCAGCGTGGCGTAACGCTGATCGGTGCCGATCTGGACGAAAGCCCGATGGCCTATCGTCGGCTGCCGGATGTGCTGGCGCGGCACGCCGGGACCATCCGGGTGCTTCACACCTTGCGGCCGTTCGCGGTCGCGATGGCGGGCGCCGGAGAGTTCGATCCGTTCAAGGATTGAACCGGCGTCCGCAAGGGCCGGCGCCCGCCCTTGCCGGGTGCCCGGTTTCCTCCGGCCGGCGCATCCGGATGGTGCCAATCAAGCCGCGATGCCGGCGTTCTGGGTGGCGCTGATACCGGCCAGCAGCTGCTGCTCGAGCTGGCTCTGGTAGAGCGAGAGGGCATGGGCGAAATCGGCGCTGTTGATCGCTCCGGTCGCGGCGGTGCCGTTGCTGGCGTTCGATGATCCGCCGGCGCCATTGACGAGCGCCGCCAAGGCGTCCTGCGCCGAATTGCCGGTGTCGGAGCCGGTGCTCGCGGCCGGATCGAAGCTCTGCACCAGCGCCGCCAAGGCGTCCTGCGCGGTCGTTCCGGTGCCGATCGGGGTGGAGCCGGTCGGCGTGACCGGGTCGAGGAGCGCCAGCAGGGCGTCCTGCGCGGTATTTCCGGAGGCTGAGGGCGGCTGCAGCGTGTCGATGAATTGTTGCTGGGTTACGCTGCCGGTGCCGGTGGGATCGAGCTTGGCATAGAGCGCGTCCGCGCCGGTCGTGCTGCCGCCGGCGGCGGTGACGGCTTGCTCGAGCTCGCTTTGGGTGATGGTGCCGTCGCCATTGCTGTCGATCTGGGAGAAGATGTTCTGCGCGATCTGGGTCGGCGAGTTGCCGGCGCCGCCGCCGTCGGCATTGAACAGCGAGGTGAGGGCGTCGCTGGCGCTGGCGCTGCCGCCGTCGCTCGCACCCGTCGCGCCGGTGTCGCCGCCGCCATGGTGGTGATGATGGTGGTGCGGCATCGACTGGGACAAGCCGGCTGACAAGCCTGCTTGCGCCAATCCTTGGGCGAACTGCTGCTCGCTCACGCTGCCGGTGCCGTTGGGGTCGAGCTTGGCATAGAGCGCGTCGGCTGCCGCCTTGGTGCCGCCCGCATTGGTCACCGCTTGCTCGAGCTCGCTCTGCGAGATCGAGCCGTCGCCATTGCTGTCGATTTGCGAGAACAGGTTCTGGGCCAGCTGCCCGCCCGGCTGGGCGCTCGATGCGCCGGGCCAGCCCTGCGCCTGGTAGCCGATCATCTGGGCTTGCATCTGATCGCTGAAGCCGGAGCTGGGCAGGACCTGGGCGAGTTGCTGCTCGCTGAAGCCGCCGGAATTGTTGGGGTCGAGCACCGAATAGAGCGCATCCGCCGCCTGCGTGCCGCCGCCCGCATTGGTGACCGCCTGCTCGAGTTCGGTCTTGGAGACCGAGCCGTCGCCGTTGGTATCGATCTGGTTGAAGAGGCTCTGCTGAAATTGCTTGATTATGGACGGGCTAAATCCGCCGCCACCAACGCCACTGAGGCCGCTCATCGGGCATCTCCGAATTTGTGCGTTCTCCGGCTCGCACGCGGCGTCGTGCGCCCATGGCGGCCGGATTCGCAGTCGCACCCGCTATCCATTGAGCAAGCGGTATGCCACGCAGGTTCCGGAAAATTTCGTGAGCGATTTCAGCGGGGCAGGGGGCCCCTGCGCGCCGGAGTGGCGACTCGCTGGCGATTTCTGCCGGTGCCGGAATCCTGCGGCGGCAAGAATTGCCGGCAGCGCCGAGCAGCCGTGTCGCCGGATAAATAGAGACCCGGACCGAAAGGTCCGGGTCTCTATCAGCGTTGACTCTCCAAGTCGGGCTTGCCCGACTTCGGCTCCTCAAGAATGCGCAAAATCGGGTAAACCGATTTCGCTTGGCATGACAGGTTGTCCGGCGATCAATAATCCATGCCGCCCATGCCGCCCATTCCACCCATGCCGCCGCCGCCCGGCATCGCCGGGCTGTCCTTCTTCGGCAGCTCGGCCACCATGGCCTCGGTGGTGATCAGGAGGCCGGCCACGGAGGCTGCGCCCTGCAGGGCCGCGCGCACCACCTTGGTCGGGTCGATGATGCCCTTCGACATCATGTTGACGTACTCGCCCGATTG
>DASZKX010000359.1:0-6913 GCA_035552735.1 Xanthobacteraceae bacterium | reverse complement strand
CGCGCCGATTTGGCGGCGCTGAGCGCCGCGGGCGAGATCTGGATCATCGAGATCAAGTCATCGATTGCGGATTTTCGCGCCGACCAGAAATGGATGGACTATCGCCTGCATTGCGACCGGCTGTTCTTCGCCACCACGCTTGCGGTTCCGTGCGACATTTTTCCCTCCGATACCGGCCTTATCCTCGCGGATGCGTTCGGAGCCGCGATCACCTGCGAGGCGCCGGAGCATCGGCTGCATGCCGCGACCCGCAAGAGCCTGTTGCTGGCGTTTGCCCGTACCGCGGCGCTGCGGCTCGCGGCGCTGGCCGATCCGGAGGGGCCTTATGGGGGCGAGTAGCGAATAGCGAATAGTAGGAGGCGGGACATTTCCTGCTTTCCATTCGCTATTCGCTATTCGCTTCCTCACCGCGGCAGCGTTGTCGCTCCCATCAGATACTTATCCACCGCGTGCGCGGCCTGGCGGCCTTCGCGGATCGCCCACACCACCAGGGACTGGCCGCGGCGCATGTCGCCGGCCGAGAACACTTTCGGGTTCGAGCTCTGATAGCTCAACGTATCGGCCTTGACGTTGCCGCGCGGGTCCAGCCCCAGGTGAAGCTGCTCGAGCAAACCTTCGTGCACCGGATGCACGAAGCCCATGGCGAGCAGGACCAGATCGGCATCGAGCTCGAACTCGCTGCCGGCGACCGGCTTCATGCGCTCGTCCACATGCACGCAATGCAGCTTCTGCACCTGCTCGTTCGTGCCGGAGAATTTCTGCGTCATCACCGCGAAGTGGCGCCTGGCGCCTTCCTCGTGGCTCGACGAGGTGCGCAGCTTGAGTGGCCAATCCGGCCAGGTCATGGGCTTGTTCTCGTGCTCGGGCGGCTGCGGCATGATCTCGAAATTAGTGACCGAGCGCGCGCCCTGGCGGATCGAGGTGCCGATGCAGTCCGAGCCGGTATCGCCGCCGCCGATGACCACGACATGCTTGTCGCCGGCCAGGATCGGCGCCACATCGCCCTGCGGCTCGTTGCTGATGCGCCGGTTCTGCTGCGGCAGGAATTCCATGGCGAAGTGGACGCCCTTGAGCTCGCGCCCCGGGATCGGCAATTCGCGGCCCTTCTCGGCGCCGCCCGTCAGCACTACCGCGTCATAACCCGCAAGCAGCTTGTCGGCCGCGACATTCACCCCGATGTGGGCGCCGTAATGGAACACCACGCCCTCGGCCGCCATCTGGTCGACGCGGCGCTCGACCAGATGCTTTTCCATCTTGAAGTCGGGAATGCCGTAGCGCAGCAGGCCGCCGGCCTTGGCATGCTTCTCGAACACGTGAACGTCATGGCCGGCACGCGCGAGCTGCTGCGCGCAGGCGAGCCCGGCCGGGCCCGAGCCCACGATCGCGATGGTCTTGCCGGTCCGACTTGCCGGCGGCTCCGGCTTCACCCAGCCCTGCGCGAAGGCGCGATCCACGATCGCGCATTCGATCGTCTTGATGGTCACCGGATTGTCATCGAGATTGAGCGTGCAGGACGCCTCGCAGGGCGCCGGGCACACGCGACCGGTGAATTCCGGAAAGTTGTTGGTGGAATGCAGGTTCTGCGCGGCTTCCTGCCAGTTTCCGCGATAGACCAAGTCGTTCCAGTCGGGGATCTGGTTGTTCACCGGACAGCCGGTGTGGCAATAGGGCACGCCGCAATCCATGCAGCGGGCCGCTTGCGTGCGGCTCTCTGCTTCCGGAAGCGGCAGGACGAATTCGCGCCAGTGCTTGATGCGCTCCTCGACCGGCTCGTAATGCCGGTCGTTGCGCTCGAATTCGAGGAAGCCCGTGATCTTGCCCATTCCAATCAAACCTTACCAACGCCTGCAAGCGAGCGAATAAACGCCATTCACGGGGACCTGCGTCTCGCGAATCGTAACACGGACGATCCTGCTCATTCTTATTCCGCCGCCTGCATCGTGCGCGCCTTCCGCAGCTCCGAGAGCGCGCGGCGATACTCGACCGGCATCACCTTGCGGAACATCGGGCAATACTTGCTCCATTCCGCCAGGATGGTGGCGGCCCGCACCGAGCCGGCGAGACGCGCATGCCGCGTGATCAGCAGATGCAGCCGCTGCGCATCGAACTGGGTCATGTCGGTCAGGACGTCGACGCGCCCGTGCGATTCGAGATCGTGGATGTGGTGATACTCGCGCTCGTTGATCTCTTCTTCCTCCAGCACCGGCTCAAGCTCGACCATGGCCATATTGCAGCGCGACTTGAAGGTGCCGTCGTCGTCGAGCACGTAGGCGACGCCGCCGGACATGCCGGCCGCGAAGTTGCGCCCGGTGCGGCCCAGCACCACCACGATGCCGCCGGTCATGTATTCGCAGCAATGGTCGCCGGCGCCCTCGACCACCGCGATGGCGCCCGAATTGCGCACCGCAAAGCGTTCGCCGGCGATGCCGCGCAGATAGCATTCGCCCGCGATCGCGCCGTACAGCACGGTGTTGCCGACGATGATCGATTCCTCCGGCAGGATGCCGGAATCGATCGCCGGGCGCACCACGATGCGGCCGCCCGAGAGGCCCTTGCCGACATAGTCGTTGGCCTCGCCCTCGAGCTCGAAGCTGACCCCGCGCGCGAGCCAGGCCCCGAAGCTCTGTCCGGCGGTGCCGGTGAACTTCACGTGAATGGTGTCGGCCGGCAGGCCGGCATGCCCGTAGCGCTTGGCGATCTCGCCCGACAGCATGGCGCCGGCGGCGCGGTCGGTGTTCTGGATCGTGCTGGTGATGCGCACCGGCGCGCCGCGATCGAGCGCGGCCTGCGCGTCGGCGATCAGGCGGCGATCCAGGATGTCGTGGATCTTGTGATCCTGCGCCTCGCTCCGATGGATGGCGACGCCGGATCCCGCCTGCGGCTTGAAGAACAACTTGGAGAAGTCGAGGCCCTTGGCCTTCCAGTGCTCGATCACCAGGCGGCGGTCGAGCATTTGCATCTGGCCGATCATCTCGTCGAAGCTGCGGAAACCCATGGCCGCCATCAGCTCGCGCACCTCTTCGGCGACGTAGAAGAAGAAGTTGATGACGTGCTCGGGCTGGCCCTGGAAGCGCTTGCGCAGAACAGGGTCCTGGGTCGCGACCCCGACCGGGCAGGTGTTGAGGTGGCACTTGCGCATCATGATGCAGCCCGCCGCGATCAGCGGCGCGGTCGAGAAGCCGAATTCGTCGGCCCCGAGCATCGCCCCGATCACGACGTCGCGCCCGGTGCGGATGCCGCCGTCGACCTGCACGGTGATGCGTCCGCGCAGCCGGTTGGCGACCAGAGTCTGATGCGTCTCGGCGAGCCCGATCTCCCAGGGCGATCCGGCATGCTTGATCGAGGTCAGCGGAGAGGCGCCAGTGCCGCCCTCGAACCCCGCGATGGTCACGTGGTCGGCGCGCGCTTTGGCGACGCCGGCCGCGACCGTGCCGACGCCCACCTCGGAGACGAGCTTCACCGAAACCAGGCCCTCGGGATTGACGTTCTTCAGGTCGAAGATCAGCTGCGCCAGATCCTCGATCGAGTAGATGTCGTGGTGCGGCGGCGGCGAGATCAGGCCGACGCCGGGGGTCGAATGACGCACTTTGGCGATGATCTCGTCGACCTTGTGGCCGGGCAATTGGCCGCCTTCGCCGGGCTTGGCGCCCTGCGCCATCTTGATCTGCATCATGTCGGAGTTGACCAGATACTCCGCCGTCACCCCGAAACGGCCCGACGCCACCTGCTTGATCGCAGAGCGCATGGAATCGCCGTTCGGCAGCGGCTTGAACCGGTCCGCCTCCTCGCCGCCTTCCCCGGTATTCGATCGGCCGCCGATCCGGTTCATGGCGATCGCGAGCGTCGTATGCGCCTCGCGCGAGATCGAGCCGAACGACATGGCGCCGGTCGCGAACCGGCGCACGATGGATTTGGCGGGCTCGACCTCCTCGACCGGCACCGGCTTGCGCCCGTCCTCCTCGGCGCTCTTGATCTTGAACAGGCCGCGGATGGTGAGCAGGTTCTCCTGCTCGTTGATGATCTTGGCGAAGGCGCGGAATCTCTCGGAGGAATTGCCGCGCACAGCATGTTGCAGCGCCGACACCGTCGTGGCCGTCCAGGCATGATCCTCGCCGCGAGTGCGGAACTGGTAGTCGCCGCCGACGTCGAGCGCGTTGTGATAGATCGGCGCGTTGCCGAAGGCATCGCGATGCCGCCGCACGGTCTCCTCGGCGATCTGCGCCAAGCCCACGCCCTCGATGCGGGTGGCGGTGCCGGTGAAATACTCGGCCACGAAATCGGATTTCAGGCCGACCGCATCGAAAATCTGCGCCCCGCAATAGGACTGATAGGTCGAGATGCCCATCTTGGACATCACCTTGAGGAGACCCTTGTCGATCGACTTGATGTAGCGCTTGACGACCTCCTTCTCCTCGACCTTCTGCGGCAGCTCGTCGTTCATGGCGATGAGGGTCTCGAAGGCCAGATAAGGATTGATCGCCTCGGCGCCATAGCCGGCGAGGCAGCAGAAATGATGCACCTCGCGCGGCTCGCCGGTCTCGAGCACAAGGCCGACCGACGTGCGCAGGCCCTGCCGTATGAGGTGATGATGCGCCGCCGCGCAGGCGAGCAATGACGGGATCGGGATGTTGTCGGCGCCGGCCCGGCGATCGGACAGCACGATGATGTTGATGCCTTCGCGCACGGCGCCTTCGGCACGCGCGCACAGCGCATCGAGCGCGTCCTTCAAGCCGGCCGCGCCGGTCTCGGCCGGCCAAGTCGTGTCGAGCGTGCGCGACTTGAAATGGTTGTCGCCGATCTCGGAGATCGAGCGGATCTTCTCCAGATCCGCGTTGGTGAGGATCGGCTGGCGCACTTCCAGGCGCTTATTGGTCGACCCGCCCTCGACCGTGAACAGGTTCGGCCGCGGCCCGATGATGGACACCAGGCTCATCACCAGCTCTTCGCGAATGGGATCGATCGGCGGGTTGGTCACCTGCGCGAAATTCTGCTTGAAATAGGTGAACAGCAGCTTCGATTTGCTCGAAAGCGCCGAGATCGGCGAATCGTTGCCCATCGAGCCGATCGCCTCCTCGCCCAGCGCGGCCATCGGGGTCATCAGGATTCTGAGATCTTCCTGGGTGTAGCCGAAAGCCTGCTGGCGATCGAGCAGCGCGAGGTTCGAAAGCGCCGCCTCATGCGCCACCGCCGGCAGATCCTCGAGCACGATCTGGTTGCGATCGAGCCACTGCCGGTAGGGATGGCGCCGCGACAGCGTCGCCTTGAGCTCCTCATCGGGAATGAGGCGGCCCTCGTCCAGATCGACCAGCAGCATCTTGCCGGGCTGCAGCCGCCACTTGGTGACGATGTCCTTCTCCGGTATCGGCAGCACGCCCATCTCGGAGGCCATGATGATGCGGTCGTCGCGGGTGACGAAATAGCGGGCCGGACGCAGCCCGTTGCGATCGAGCGTGGCGCCGATCTGCCGTCCATTGGTGAACGCGATGGCGGCCGGGCCGTCCCAGGGCTCCATCAGGGCGGCATTGTATTCGTAGAAGGCGCGCCGTTCCTCGTCCATCAGCGGATTGCCGGCCCAGGCCTCCGGAATGAGCATCATCATGGCGTGGGCGAGCCCATAGCCGCCCTGCACCAGAAACTCGAGCGCATTGTCGAAGCAAGCGGTATCGGACTGGCCCTCGTAGGACATCGGCCAGAGCTTGCTGATCTCCTCGCCGAACAGCGGCGAGGTGACCGAGCCCTGCCGCGCCGCCATCCAGTTGAGATTGCCGCGCAGCGTATTGATCTCGCCGTTGTGCGCCACCATCCGATAGGGATGCGCGAGCGACCAGGCCGGGAACGTATTGGTGGAGAAGCGCTGGTGTACGAGCGCGAGCGCGCTGGCGAAGTCCGGATCGCGCAGGTCCGGATAATAGGTGCCGAGCTGATCGGCCAGGAACATGCCCTTGTAGATGACGGTGCGGCAGGAGATCGAGACCGGGTAATAGCTGGCCAGGCGCCGCTCGCGTCGCTGATAGATCACATTCGACATCGACCTGCGCAGGATATAGAGGCGCCGCTCGAATTCGGTCTCGTCCTGGATCTTCTTGCCGCGCCCGATGAAGACCTGCTGATGCACGGGCTCGGTCGGCTTGACCGAATCGCCGAGCGTCGAATTGTCGACCGGCACGTCGCGCCAGCCCAGGAGCGTCATGCCCTCGCGCTTGACCACCTCGGCGTAGATATCGCGGATCACCTGCCGCCAGTCGGGGTCGCGCGGCATGAACAGGGCGCCGACCGCGTATTCGCCGGGCGCCGGCAAGTGGAAGCCGTTCTTCTCGGCCGCCGCTGAGAAGAACGCGTGCGGGATCTGGACCAGGATGCCGGCGCCGTCGCCGGCCCGCGGATCGGCGCCGACGGCGCCGCGATGCTCGAGATTGCAGAGGATCGAAAGCGCGTCCTCGACGATCTTGTGGGATTTTCGGCCTTTGATGTCGGCGATGAACCCGACTCCGCACGAGCCCTTGCCCAGCGCCGGATCATAAAGCCCCTGCACGGCCGGCAATTCGGCATCGGTCTGGCCGCCGCCGGAACCCGCCGGCGGCACCGACGTGGAATTGATCGGGCTGCGGCTGCGCTTGGCAGCCGACCCGGGACTGGCTTCGCGATTCCTGATCTCGCCCATCTCGAACCTCGCGTCTTTGCACCCCCTCCCTTTCCCTCCCGGGCTCGCGGGGGAGGGAAAGGGAGGGGGACTTGCGGCGTACGTTCCGGCGCACCTTGCGCGTTCCGCGGCGCCGATCCGCGCCGCGGCCCAGAGGCGTACCGCCGCCGCTCTGGTCTCTGGTCATTGGCGGCCTTGTCGCCCGCCGCCCTTCGGCTCGCGCGCGTGGCCGCTCAGCATCCGGCGGTGCAGCGATGCCCGGCCCACCGCGCA
>DASZKX010000358.1:0-2517 GCA_035552735.1 Xanthobacteraceae bacterium | reverse complement strand
ACGCTCGGCCAAGTCGGCCAATATTGGCTCAAGGACCCGCAACGCGCCCTCGACCTGCAGATCAACCTGGGCCGCTCCTACCTCGATCTCTGGGCCGGGGCGGTCAAGCGCATGGCCGGCGAGAAGACCGAGCCGGTCGCGGCGCCGAGCCCGAAGGACAGGCGCTTCGCCGACCCCGAATGGTCGAGCAATCAGTTCTTCGATTTCCTCAAGCAGGCCTACCTGCTGACCGTGACCTGGGCAGATCGCCTGGTCAATGATGCCGAAGGGCTCGATCCGGTCACGCTGCAGAAGGCTGACTTCTACGTCCGCCAGATCGTGAACGCGCTCGCGCCGTCGAATTTCGTGCTCACCAATCCGGAGCTCCTGCGCGAGACTCTGGCGTCCAATGCCGAGAACCTGGCGCGCGGGATGCACATGTTGGCGGAGGATATCGCTGCGGGCGGCGGCGATCTGCGCATCCGCCAGACCGACACCCATGCCTTCGAGATCGGCCGCGACCTCGCCCTCACGCCCGGCAAGGTCGTCTATCAGAACGACCTCATTCAGCTCATCCAATACGCGCCCACGACCGAATCGGTGCTGCGGCGCCCGCTCCTGATCGTGCCGCCCTGGATCAACAAGTTCTATGTGCTGGACCTCACCCCGGACCGCTCCTTCATCAAGTGGTGCGTCGATCAGGGGTTGACGGTTTTTTGCATCTCGTGGGTCAATCCCGACGGCGACATGGCGGCCAAGACCTTCCAGGACTACATGCTCGAAGGTCCGCTGGCCGCGATCGATGTCATCGAGCAAGTGACCGGCGAGACCAAGGTGAACGCGATCGGCTATTGCGTCGGCGGCACTCTGCTGGCCGCCACTCTCGCCTACATGGCGGCGGATCGCGATCATCGCATTGTCTCCGCCACCTTCTTCGCCAGCCAGGTGGATTTCACCCATTCGGGCGACCTCAAGGTCTTTGCCGACGAGGAGCAGATCGCGGCGCTGGAGCGCCAGATGGCCGATCGCGGCTACCTCGACAGCTCCAAGATGGCGAACTCCTTCAATATGCTGCGCTCGAACGATCTGATCTGGCCGTACGTGATCAACAACTACTTCAGGGGCATGGAGCCGTTGGCGTTCGACCTTCTGTACTGGAATGCCGACGCCACCCGCATGCCGGCGGCGAACCATTCGTTTTACCTGCGCAGCTGCTATCTCGAGAACAAGCTGGCGCGCGGCGAGATGGTGCTCGGCGGCGAGAAGCTCGATCTCAAATCGATCAAGATTCCGATCTACAATCTGGCCGCGCGCGAGGACCACATCGCGCCGGCGAAATCGGTGCTGCTCGGCTCGAAATGCTTCGGCGGCCCGGTCAAGTTCGTGCTCTCGGGCTCCGGCCACATCGCCGGCGTCGTCAACCCGCCGGACCGGCACAAGTACCAATATTGGACCGGGGGGGCCAAGGCCACCAGCGCCAACCTCGACCGCTGGCTGGCCAAGGCGGTCGAGCATCCGGGCTCCTGGTGGCCGGACTGGTTCGCGTGGCTCATGACGCACGACGGCGGCCGGGTCCCCGCGCGCGCGCCCGGCGGCGGCCAGCTCGAGCCGATCGAGGACGCACCGGGCAGCTATGTGAAGGTCAAAGGCTGAGACCGTGGATTTGCGGCGCTGCCCCGCCGGGGCGAGCGGCGGCGGCGTCTTCGTTCTCACCCGCAGTGGCCTGCGATTCCGGCCGCCCAGACCAATTAGGACTGACAAATGCAGCGCCCCCCCGCCTCGCGCCGAAGCCACGGCCTCATCCATGCGAAGACCCGGGAAGGTTTCGATCTGCCGGTGATCGACCTCACCCATCCTCGGTTCGCGGTGCCCGTCGATCCGGCCGCCGCCCAAGGCTTGTATGACGCCTTTGTCAAGGAGGAGCGCCGGCGGCGGCGCATCCCGAAATTCATCATGCGAATGATGTTGCGATCGGCGGCCAGGAAATCCCGGCTCATCCGGACGCTGTTCGATTCAAATGCCGGCTTCCTGGACGGGTTGAGCACCTATGTGATGAAGCTCGGCGCGGACAATATGGTGCCGCCCTATGACACGCCGATCGATCGACGACTTGCCGCCTCGCCCCACATCGCGCTGTTACGCCTTCGGATGCAGCAGATCGCGCACCTCGTTGCGGATGGCGTTGCCGATAGTCTCGCGACCGCCAAAGGCGCGGCGCCGCTGAGCCTGATCAATATCGGCGGCGGTCCGGCGCTCGACAGCATCAATGCCCTGATCCTGTTGCGTAGCGTGCGCCCCGACCTATTGAGCAGGCCCATCGCCATCGAGGTGCTCGATGCCAGCCCGGACGGTGCCTTCTTCGGCGCCAATGCGCTGGCGGCCTTGCAGGCGGACCAAGGACCGCTCGCGGGGCTGGACATCGGCATGCGGCATCACGACTACGATTGGGACCGGCCGGCCACGCTGGAGCGCCTGGTCGAGAAGCATATTTCCGCCGGCGCGATTATCGCGGCCTCGAGCGAGGGCGCGTTGTTCGAG
>DASZKX010000357.1:0-7318 GCA_035552735.1 Xanthobacteraceae bacterium | reverse complement strand
TGGCGCCGCTGCAAGACCGAATCGCGGCCGCGCGGGCGCTCGCCCATCATCCGCGGATCGATGTCACCGGCCTCGAGGCGGACATCGGAGCCCATTACACCTATGACACCCTGCGCTACCTGTTCGCCCGCTGCCCGGGCGTGCGCTTCGTCTGGATCATGGGGGCCGACAATCTGCGCAGCTTCCACCGCTGGCAGAAATGGCGCGAGATTGCCGCCATGGTGCCGATCGCGGTGATCGACCGTCTGGGGCCGAGCCTCTATGCCACCGCCGGCTTGGCCGCTCAGGCGCTCGGGCGCTATCGGCTGCCCGATTCGCAAGCTCGGGTGCTGGCCAGTCGGCGCCCGCCGGCCTGGGTTTACCTCCATGGCCTCAAATCACCGCTCTCGTCGACCGCGTTGCGGGCGGTCCGCGCGGCCGCCCCACCATAGGGGGCGCCCAGGGGCGCCCAATCGTCATGAATGAGACGCAGAGCCGGCACAAAATGAGCCACCCGCAACCCTGCGAGGTTGAAAGCGTTGACCCGCCATGCCTATGTTAGGGCTGGCATTTGCCGACGAAAGGAAAGGCCCCCTGCCCACATCGACACTCTCCCGGGCCAGCGCGCGTCGCGCGCCCGAAAAGGTCTCCAAGGTGCGTCCTGACGCCAAGGAGACTCTTCGCCTTGTCCTCGCCCGCATCGATGACATGAAGGCTGAGGATACCGTCACCATCGATCTCACCGGCAAGAGCTCGATCGCGGACGCCATGGTGGTGACCTCCGGCAGGTCGAACCGCCAGGTCGGCGCAATCGCGGATCATTTGCTCAAGGATCTGGCCGCCGCCGGGGTGCCCAATGTGCGGGTCGAGGGCATTCCGAACTGCGATTGGGTGCTGATCGATGCCGGCGACGTAATCGTCCACGTGTTCCGGCCGGAAGTGCGCACCTTCTACAATCTCGAGAACATGTGGGCGCCGGGCCAGTCGCCACGACGACAAGCCCACTAGGCCCCGCGCGCGGGCGGCGGGCGACAGATGCGTGTCCTGATCGCCGCCGTCGGCCGATTGAAGCAAGGTCCAGAGCGGGAGCTGGCGGAGCGCTATCGCAAGCGCGCAGCCGATTTCGGCCGCAAGGTCGGTCTGCAGGCCTTCGATATCGTCGAGATAAAGGAGAGCCGGGCCGACAATATCGAGCGGCGGATGCTCGAAGAATCGATCGCAATCGCCAATGTGATTCCCGACCGCGCCATCTCGGTGATCCTGGACGAGCGCGGGTCGACCATGAACAGCGCGGCCTTCGCGGGCCGCCTGCAGGAGTGGCGGGCCGCCGACAGGCCCGCGGTCGCCTTCATCCTGGGGGGCGCCGACGGTCTGGCGCCGACCCTGCGCGACAAGGCCGAGCTCGCGCTGGCGTTCGGGGCTTTCACTTGGCCGCATCAGCTGGTCCGAATCATGCTCCTCGAGCAGCTCTACCGCGCCGTCACCATTCTGGGCGGGCATCCGTATCACCGCGAGTGACGGGCGCGCCGTTATCGGCCCCATTGCGGCGCGAATCGGCGTATCTAGTCAACTCCAGGGCCTGGATTTTGCTTTAGGCCATGGGGCATGAGCCGGTTTGTGCCTCGATGGCGCCAATGTGCTGCTTGATGTCCAATACGATGTCCAATGCAATGTCGCACTCGGCCCTGCGCCCCCCCGCTTTGCTGGCAGCGCTCGGCCTTTTGACGTTCGGGCTGGCCGGCGCGGCCGCGCAAGCGCCGGCGCCGCAAGGCGGCGAAATCCCCTATCTGCCGTTTCGGCCCCCGGCATTCCCGGCGCCGATGAAATCCGCGGCCGGACCGGCGGCCAAGACCGAAACCGATCTCGAAACGCTGAAGAAGGACGCCCAGGACCTCGCGGCCGTCCAGGCCGAGCAGAAGAAGGCGATCGAGACCGCGGCCCGGCTCAAGCATGAGATCGAATCGATCGGTGAGGACCGCCGCCGGCTCAATCAGCAGCTGATCGACACGGCGACGCGCATTCGGGCCGCGGAGACCCAGGTGGCGGACGCCCAGGAGCGGCTCAAGCCGCTCGACGCGCGCGAGCAGGCGTTGCGGCACTCGCTGGAAGACCGGCGCGGCGTCATGGCCGAGGTCCTGGCGGCCCTGCAGCGTATCGGCCGCCATCCGCCCCCGGCCCTCATGGTCACGGCGCAGGATGCCCTGCAATCGCTGCGCTCCGCCATGATGCTGGGGGCGATCCTGCCGGAGATGCGCCATGACGCCGATCTGCTGATCGCCGATCTCGCCGAGTTGACGCGGCTGCGCGCGCAGATCGGAGCCGAACGCGACGGTTTGACGCGCGATCTCCTGGGGTTGAGCCTGGAGCGCCAGCGCCTCAACCTGCTGACCGAGCAGCGCCAGAAGCAGCAGGCGGAGAGCGAGCTGGCGCTCGAGCAGGAGCGGCTGCGCGCCGGCCAGCTCGCCCACCAGGCCGACAGCCTGCAGGACCTGATCGCCAAGCTCGAGCAGGGGCTGGGTCCGGCCGGTCGCCCCGAGAACAAGGCGGCCGAAGGCAGGCCGGATTTCGCCGCCCTCAACGATCCGGGGCGGCTGGCGCCGGCCATCGCCTTCGCGACCGCCAAGGGTCGCCTGCAACTGCCGGTCAATGGCGTGAGAATCAAGGAATACGGCGCTCCAGACGGTCTCGGCGGCACCGAAAAGGGGCTCACCGTGGCGGCGAGGCCGGACGCCCAGATCACGGCCCCGTGCGACGGCTGGGTGGTTTATGCGGGTCCGTTCCGCAATTACGGCCAACTCTTGATCCTTAATGCCGGCAGCGGCTATCATGTGCTCTTGGCGGGAATGGATCGGATCTCGGTCGATCTGGGGCAGTTCGTGGTAACGGGCGAGCCCGTTGCGGTAATGGGCGGTGGCGGGAGCCAGGTGCCCGCTGCGCTGGCAGCCAGTTCAGGGCAGCCGGTGCTTTACGTCGAGTTTCGCAAAGACGGGACACCCGTCGACCCCAGCCCATGGTGGGCAACCAACGACGGCGAAAAGGTTCGCGGATGATGCGCAAGACTTCCCTCATTCTTCTCGGTGCGGCGGCAGGCGCGGCCCTGACGCTGATGACGACCCAACCCCGTATCGTGTTCGACGGCTCGAGCGCGAGAGCGGCCGCAGCCGACACCTACAAGCAACTCAGCCTGTTCGGCGACGTGTTCGAGCGGGTGCGCGCCGACTATGTGGAGAAGCCCGACGACGGCAAGCTGGTCGAAACGGCGATCAACGGCATGTTGACCGGGCTCGATCCGCATTCGAGCTACATGGATGCCAAGAGCTTCCGCGACATGCAGGTGCAGACCCGCGGCGAGTTCGGTGGCCTCGGCATCGAGGTCACCATGGAGGAGGGTGTGATCAAGGTGGTGGCGCCGATCGACGAGACCCCGGCCGCCAAGGCCGGCGTGCAGGCGAACGACTTCATCACCCATATCGACGATGAGCCGGTGCAGGGGCTGACCCTCAACCAGGCGGTCGACAAGATGCGCGGCCCGGTCAATACCTCGATCAAGATCCGGATCGTGCGCAAAGGCCAGGACAAGCCGATCGAGATGACGCTCACGCGCGACACCATCAAGGTGCTCTCGGTTCGCTCGCATTCCGAGGGCGACGACGTCGGCTATGTCCGCATCACCCAGTTCAGCGAGAAGACCTCCGAAGGCCTGAAGAAGGCGATCGCCGACCTCAGCGCCCAGGACGGCGACAAGCTCAAGGGCTTCATCGTCGACCTGCGCAACAATCCGGGCGGCCTGCTCGACCAGGCGATCGCGGTGTCGGACGCCTTCCTGGAAAAGGGTGAGGTCGTCTCCACCCGCGGCCGCAATGCCGATGAGACCCAGCGGTTCAGTGCGCATCCGGGCGACCTGACCAAAGGCAAGCCGGTGATCGTGCTGATCAACGGCGGCTCGGCCTCGGCCTCCGAGATCGTGGCCGGCGCCATGCAGGACCACAAACGCGCGACCATCCTGGGCACGCGTTCGTTCGGCAAGGGATCGGTGCAGACCATCATCCCGCTCGGTTCCGGCAACGGGGCGCTGCGGCTCACCACGGCGCGCTACTTCACGCCGTCGGGCCGCTCGATCCAGGCCAAGGGCATCGTGCCCGACATCGAGGTGCTGCAGGATGTGCCGGAAGACCTCAAGGCGCGCACCGACACCAAGGGCGGCGAGGCCTCGCTGCGGGGGCACCTGAAGGCGGAAGGCGACGAGGAAACCGGCTCGCAAGGCTATGTTCCGCCGGACGCGAAGGACGACAAGGCGCTGCACGCCGCCGTCGCGCTCATCCGCGGCGAGCAAAAGAACGCGGCCTATCCGCCCGACCCGAAGCTGGCGGTGCCGAACTGACATCGCGACCAACTCGGTCGATCGCGCAACGGGGCGGCCTCTGGGCCGCCCTGTTTGTTTGAC
Source organism: Xanthobacteraceae bacterium (assembly GCA_035552735.1). Taxonomy (GTDB): domain Bacteria; phylum Pseudomonadota; class Alphaproteobacteria; order Rhizobiales; family Xanthobacteraceae; genus VAZQ01. The sequence goes on along the minus strand of DASZKX010000357.1, from coordinate 2,895 downwards.
GGCTCCGGCGTGGCGGAAAATAGGGAAGCGCAGCAGCAACGGCAGAGAAGCCGCTGCCGGGAAAACCTACATTCTTAATGATCGCGATTCCGGCTGCTTTACCAGTTGACCGATTTTTTGCGGCATTGGGGATTGAGCACGCGGGCGGCCGGCGCATAATGGCTCAAGCTGATGACCTTGCGGGAGTTGCACCCATGCAAGATTGGCTTCTCGTCCTCACTCCGATAGCGACGGTCGTCTATTTCCTGATCCATCCAGGCGAGTTCTCGGCCTTCATGGATTGGTTTGCGAGACTGCTGTATTGAGCAACTATTTCGGCCGAGCACATCCGGGGTCGCGTGGTGCGCACCCGACGAGTCGCGGTTCCGCGCCCTACCCGAACCGTGCCGTTGCCACGGCCGCGAGCGTTGCCCGCAGACTGGCCTCGACGGCCCCGACCGAGCGGCCGATCTCCTCCAGGGCGACGACCCGGGCGACGCGGTTCGAAGCCTTGCGCAGTTCGTCGGGCGACAAGAGCTCGTTGAGCACGCCGCTGGAATCCGCCAGGCCGAGGAGAAGCGTGTCGCGCGGATCCGGCACGGCGTCATTGAATATCATCGACAGCAGACGCTCCTTCGCCTCGCGTTCCTCACGCCCGGTGTTCTGCGGATAGGCACGGCGCGAGAACATCCAGAGAAATTGCCGATCTTCCTCGCGAAGAATGCCGGCCTCGACCAGGCGTCGCAGCACGCTGCGAGTGAGATCACCGCCGTTTAGGCCGAAGCGCTCGATCCACCAGGTGGTCGGTCGCTTGTCGGGCTCCGCGGAGATTTCCTTCAGCGCCTGATCGAGCAACTCGTCGCCGGTCGGCTTCGCATCGACGATGAACAGCGAGGTCAGGTCGGTGTCGATTCGCCCCAGCAAAGCAAGCTCCATGAGAATGCCGCCCGCGATCGCGATGTTGGCGTAGCCGGAGCAGGCGGGTTTGATCGTGCCGGTGTCGTCGCGCAGCATCAGCACGACGATCTCGTCGGCAAGGGTCAGCTGTTGCATGATCGCTGCCTTTTCACGCGCCGAGCTTGGCGCGCGCTTGCGTTTCGTCCGCCGCAATCGCGATGATGTCGTGGAAGCCGGAGATCTCGAAAACCTCATTGACCGCCGGCTGCAGCCCGAACATCGAAAGGCCGCCGTTGGCGGCTTTGGCCTGCTTCGCGATCACCAAGACGCCCCGCAACCCGGCGGATGTAATGTAACCCACCTCGCGCATGTCATAGACGATCCAGGGCGTTCCGCCGGCGATGGCGGTGCCGACAGCCGCCACCAATTGCGGGCTGGTCAAAGCATCGACTTTCCCGGCAATACGATAAACCGTTACCGCGCCCGCCGTTTCGCTCTTGATATCCAATGCAAGCTCCCGGAATTCGTCACGCCCCGCACAGCATAGGCAAACCCGGGCCTTCCGCCAGCCCAAACTTGAGCGGGGCTCAGCCGCAGGGGGTGAACGGGCCGGTTGGTTACGGGCCCTGGAATCCGCCGCGGCAAACGAAGAGTTAACGACTGCGGATGCTAAGTCTTGAGATGCGAAGTCTTGGGATGATTGATTCGCGAGGTATTGGCCTTGACCGATGACCTGAGCGCTCCGCTTGGCCAGGGCATTGGCCGCAAGCGCGACAAGACGAGCGAACGCAACACCTGGGTGGCCGCGATCGCGGCCTTGTGGCCGCGGATGCTGGCCGCAGCGCTCGGCTGTTTCGCGCTCATCTTCCTGGGCTGGTTCCTGTTCGCCGACGCCCCGCTGGGCGGCGAGCCCATGGTGGTGGTCGCGGCCAACCTGCACGCGGACGCGGCCGGCCCCGACGCCAAGACCATCGAGGCGAACCCGGGGCACGCCGCCGAAGCCGATCGCGAGCGGCCCAACCGATACGACGGCCCGCCGATCGGGGCCGGCCAGCCGGCGGCCGCCGCGGGCCGCAATATGGTCACCATCATCGATGGCAGCAGCGGCAAGCGCGAGGACGTGGTGATCCCGGGCCAGCAGGCCGACAAACCCGCCGCCGCCGCGCCTGCCGACCAGCGCTTCGCGGAAGCCACGCGCAGCGGTCCGATTCCGCGCATTGCCCCGGACGGCACCCGTCCGTCCGAAGCCTTTGCGCAGCCCGTCAAGACGCTGCCGGACCGGCCCAATGCGCCGCGGATCGCCATCGTGGTGGCCGGGCTCGGGATCAGCGCCATCGGCACCAGCGACGCGCTCGCCAAGCTACCCGGTCCGGTGACTTTCGGGTTCGCCCCCTATGGGGCCGACCTCGACCATCTGGCGGCACGGGCGCGCGAGGGCGGCCACGAGATTCTGCTGCAAGTGCCGATGGAGCCGTTCGACTATCCGGACAATGATCCGGGCCCGCAAACCCTGCTGACCTCGCTCAATGCCACCCAGAACATCGAGCGGCTGCATTGGCTGATGAGCCGGCTGCAGGGCTATGTGGGCCTCGCCAACTACATGGGCGGGCGCTTCACGGCGACCGAAACGGCGCTGGCGCCGATCTTGCGCGAAGCCGCCAAGCGCGGTCTCATCTATGTGGAGGACGGCAGCTCCCCACGCAGCGTCGCCAGCCAGTTGGCGGGCGCCAGCAACCTGCCCTATGCCAAGGCGGATCTTACGATCGACGCCGTGCCGACGGCGGCCGAGATCGACCGCTCGTTGTCCCGCCTGGAGAAAACCGCGCGCGACCGTGGCTTCGCGGTCGGCGTGGCGAGTGCCCTGCCGGCCTCGATCGAGCACATCGCGGTCTGGGCGAAGGCGGCGGAGAGCCGCGGCCTCCTGCTGGTGCCGATCAGCGCGGTGGCGGCGCGCGGGAAGTCGACTTGAGCTGACGGACGACAACAGAGTAGGTTGCGCCGGTCGCCGCCTTTTCTCCG
>DASZKX010000356.1:0-9320 GCA_035552735.1 Xanthobacteraceae bacterium | reverse complement strand
CCAGGCCGCCACCGCATAGACCGGCGTCTGCAGCAAAGATATCAGGCCGACGGTGGGATGATCGGCGCGCCAGAGCGCAGCGGCGCCGAAAACCGACAGCGCCAACAGCGCGGCGGCCAGTGCCGCCAGTATCCAGCCAATTGCGACCCGCTGCGTCACCCGCCGACCCTCTCGATGCAGCGTGCCGGCGCGATATCGAGGCGGGCCGCCAAATCCGTCTCGCCGAGCAGGGCCCGCATCAGCGCGGTCGTCCGTTGTGCCTGATGCGACTGCAGGTCGGCCGCAAATGATCGGCCCGCGCAGAGCTCCCCATGCAGAAGCCGGAGAGCCTCGACCTCATCGACGTCGTACCAGGCCGGCAGGACATGCACCGGCAGCGCGATCTCGCGGGCCCGCTCCAAGGTCTGGGTGGCGACGCGCTCCGTGCTCCAATCGATGTCCTCGAACAGTCGCCGGTGCGCGGATTTCAGCCCCAGCAAATAGTAGCCGCCGTCCGTTGACGGTCCGATGACGGCGCGATCGCCTGGATGCGCCAGGATGCGCGCCGTATCGACCAGGAGCGAGGTGGGGAGCGTGGGGCTGTCGGCATTGAGGACCACCGCGGCCTCGTGTCCGGATGCCAACAGACGCGTGATGGCATGGAGCAGGCAATCGCCGAAATTCGGCAGCCAGCATTCGACGAGGCCGATGCCGGACGGCAGCACGGTCTCGAAAAATGCAATCGCCTCGGGTGGCCCGAACGCCATGTAGCCCGAAATGCCCGTCCGATTAGAAGCGGCCAGGATATTGGCGGCCACGTCTTGCAGGAAGGTGGTGTTGAAGGCGGCGGCTTCCTCGAAGCTCAGAGGTGGCACCAATCGGGTCTTGGTTCGCCCCGGAACCGACGCTTTCGCCATCACGGCAATACCGCAGGACGGCGGCGACGCTTCGCCCCTACGCAACGGCTTGGTCATGTGCGCGCTACTTTCGAATGCCCGGCGGGGAGGAAAGGCGAGGGGAGACGCGCAGCCATTCGCGGCCAGTCGTCACGCCCGTATCGTCGAGGAGGGGTTCATTGCGTCGTTGAATGAGTCATCGAGCATTCCGTCAAAATGAGGATACCATCGAGCTCGTTGCGTAGCTTTGCCATTCATTCGGCGGCGGATGCATTCCCGTTACGCTCTTCACGCTTTCGTGATGCCAGCGAAGCTCGCCCGCCGGCGGGGCGCGCCCGCCGGTTGGGCTGCGACCTTCGGTTGCCAGACATTGAGCTCCGAGCTCGAATCGTCCGGCCATCAGCACGCCGCCGCAAAGGCCGCAAAGCCGCGGGTGAGATCGTCGATCAGATCGTCGACGTCCTCGAGCCCGATATGGAATCGCACGGTCGGGCCGCCCGGGGCCCAGGGGGTTGCGGAGCGCATGGAGGTGCAGTCGAACGGGATGGCGAGGCTCTCGAAGCCGCCCCATGAGGCACCGATGCCGAACAAGGTCAGTTGGTTGAGAAAGGCGCGCACCGCCGCCTCCGGGGCCGGCCGCAGCACGATGCTGAATAGGCCGCAGGCGCCCGAATAATCGCGCTGCCAGATGGCATGGCCTGGATGGCTTTCGAGCGCGGGATGCAGGACGCGGGCGACTTCCGGGCGGCCGGCGAGCCAGCGCGCAACCTTCAGGCCCGAGGCGTAGTGCTGCGCCAGCCGCACCCCCATGGTGCGAAGCCCGCGCAGGCCCAGATACATGTCGTCGGGGCCCACGCACAGTCCCGTCGTCTCCACGGTTTCGCGCAGGCGCGGCCACGTCGTCCGGTTGGCCGATACGGTGCCGAGCATCACATCGGAATGCCCGCCGATATATTTGGTGCCGGATTGAATCGACAAGTCGACCCCTTTGTCCAGGGCGGGGAAATAGAGCGGGCTCGCCCAGGTGTTGTCCATCAGCACGACTGCGCCTGCGGCATGGGCGGCGGCCGCGATCGCCGGCACGTCCTGCATGTCGAACGAAAGCGATCCCGGCGATTCCACGTAGACGGCGCGTGTGGCGGGCTCGATCAGCGCCGCCATGCCCCCGCCGACGAGCGGGTCGTAATAGCTCGTGGTAATCCCATAGCGTGCGAGCACGCTATCGCAGAATTTTCGCGTGGGCAGATAGACGCTGTCGGTCACCAGCACGTGGTCGCCCGCCTTCAGGACGGACAACAGTGCGTACGAAGCCGCGGCCAGGCCTGAGGGGAGCAGCGCGACCCCGGCGCATTGGTCGCCCTCAAGGCCAGCCAGCGCATCTGCCAGCGCCTCCGAGGTGGGCGTGCCGCGCCGGCCATATTGGTAGCGGCCGCGATGGGCGAGATAGTCCTCGGCCGTGGGATAAAGAACGGTGGAGGCGTGATAAACCGGCGGATTGACGAAACCATGATGCGCGAACGGGTGGCGGCCGCCGCCCACGAGGCGGGTTGCGGCTTTGGCGGGCGGGCGCGGTGGCGTTGCGTCGGTTCTGCTGGTCATGATTCTCGTCTTCCGCTCTTGATTCCATCTTCGGCGATCCTGGCACAATAGCGGTCTGTTCGCGGCTGGGATCCGGTTCTGCTCACAGATTGGGCAGGTCTCGCGAATTCGGGCGCGTCCAGGATTCCGCCCATTGGGGCGCCAAATTGTTGATGCCTCCCCGGATGACCTGCGCTGCCATTCGCTTTCAGCGTCAACCCCTTGACCGCCGTGCGTTATCGTCCTCAGATGGTCGCCCGACCGCGAGCGGCGCCGGGTGGCTGCGGCGGACGGCGCAATTTGCCGAAGGGTGGGGTAAGGACGGCTCAACGGCGACAGCCTGACGGCGGAAGTCCGCTCAACTCACCACGGGATCACCAGGCCTGCAAGGGGCGAACCATGAAACGTGCAGTCACGAAATTCGGCACCGCGATGCTGAGCGCCGCCGTGGCGCTTGGCATGTCGGTGGCGGCAAGCTCCGCCCAGACGCTCAAGAAGGTGCAGGATCGCGGCTCGCTCGTGTGCGGCGTCAGCCAGGGCCTACCGGGATTTTCCAACCCGGATGACAAAGGGAGCTGGACCGGATTCGACGTCGATGTCTGTCGCGCCATTGCGGCGGCGATCTTCAACGATGCATCCAAGGTCAAATACTCGCCGCTCTCCGCCAAGGACCGTTTTACGGCGCTGCAGTCTGGCGAAATCGACGTGCTGGTCCGCAATTCAACCTGGACGTCCTCGCGCGACGCGTCCCTCGGGATCAACTTCACGGCCGTGAATTATTACGACGGCCAGGGCTTCATGGTGCGCAAATCCCTCAAGGTCAATTCCGCGCTCGAGCTCAATGGCGCTTCGATCTGCGCGCAAACCGGAACCACGACCGAGCTCAATCTGGCCGACTACTTCCGTGCCAACAACATGAAATACGAGATCACCGCCTTCGTGACGGCGGACGAGACCGTAAAAGCCTACGAAGCCGGCCGCTGCGATGCCTTCACCACCGACGTCTCGCAGCTCTACGCCGAGAAGCTCAAGCTCAGCGCTCCCAGCGATCACGTGATCCTGCCCGAGATCATCTCCAAGGAGCCGCTCGCGCCGGCCGTGCGCCGCGGCGATGATCAGTGGCTCGCCCTGGTGAAATGGGTGCAATTCGCCATGCTCGACGCCGAGGAGCTGGGCGTATCGTCGAAGACCGTCGATGAAGCCCTGAAGTCACCGCAGCCTGAGATCAAGCGGCTGGTGGGAGCCGAAGGCAATTACGGCGAGCAGCTCGGTCTGACCAAGGACTGGGTGGTGCGCATCGTCAAGCAGGTCGGCAATTACGGCGAAGTCTACGATCGCAACGTGGGGACGGGTTCCAAGCTCGGCATCAGCCGCGGCCTCAACCGGCTCTGGACCAAGGGCGGCATCCAATATGCGCCGCCCATCCGGTAGTGAGGCTGGTGCGACCCCGCCGCGATCCGCGTTAATCTACAATCCGAAAATCCGCGGCGCCCTCTACCAGCTTGCTCTGGTGCTGGTGCTCGCCTGGCTCGGCTACCAATTCGCCCTCAATACGGTCGCCAATCTGGGCGCGCGTAATATTGCCAGCGGGTTGGGCTTCTTCCACAATACCGCCGGGTTCGGGATCAACCTCACGCTGATCCCCTTTGACGAGACCGCCAGCTACGGTCGCGCGTTCGTGGTCGGGCTCCTCAATACGCTGATGGTCTCCGGCATCGGGATCGTGCTCGCGACCTTGCTCGGCTTCACGGTCGGGATCGGGCGGCTCTCCTCCAACTGGCTGATGGCGCGCATTGCCGGGGGCTACGTCGAGCTCATTCGCAATCTTCCACTCCTGTTCCAGATCCTGTTCTGGTACCTGGCGGTGCTCGGCACGCTGCCGGGACCGCGGCAGAGCCTCTCGATCTTCGGCGCGGTCTTCGTCAACAATCGCGGCTTGGTGGTGCCGGCGTTCCGGGCGGGCGAGGGCTTCGTCTATGTGATGGCGGCGCTGGCGGTCGGCGCGCTGGCCACGATCGCGCTCGGAGTTTGGGCGAGAGGGCTGCGCCACCGAACCGGGCGCGGCGTCCCGATCCTATGGAAGGCTTTGGGCCTCATGGTCGGCCTGCCGCTTGCGACATTTGTCGCCGCGGGCCTGCCGGTCGAGGCGGATCTGCCGCGCATTCAAGGCTTCAATTTCATCGGCGGCACCCGGATCATTCCGGAATTCGTGGCGCTGCTGGTCGCGCTGTCGACCTATACGGCCGCTTTCATCGCCGAAATCGTCCGGGCCGGCATCCTTGCGGTGCCGCGCGGACAGAGCGAGGCCGGACTCGCGCTCGGCTTGCGGCGCGGGCAGCTGTTGCGGCTCATCCTCCTGCCGCAGGCCCTGCGCATCATCGTCCCGCCGCTCACCAACCAATATCTCAACCTGACCAAGAATTCCTCGCTCGCGGTCGCCATCGGCTATCCCGACCTGTTCGCGGTCTTTGCCGGCACCACGCTCAATCAAACCGGACAGGCCATCGAGATCATCGCCATCACGATGGCGGTCTATCTGTCGCTTTCGCTCGCCACCAGCATGCTGATGAATTGGTACAATTCCCATGTGCGATCGGTCGAGCGGTGAGGTCGCGATGACCGCAATCCCATCCTCGGGCTTCGTTCGCGGCGAACTGGTCGCGCCGGCGCCGCCGCCGGCCGTGCATGCGAACGTGCTGCGCTGGATTGGGAAACGGCTGTTCAACAGCATCGGCAACGCGATCCTGACGGTGCTCGGTATCGTCGGCCTGGTGGCCCTCTTGTGGCCAACCGCCAGGTTTCTTCTCATCGACGCGGTTTGGCGCGGTACCGACCGCACCGATTGCCTGCCCGAAACGGTCGGCCACCAGGTCGGCGCCTGCTGGCCGTTCATTGCCGCGAAATTCGATCAGCTCATGTATGGGTTCTATCCGGCGGACCAGCGCTGGCGCGCCAATCTGGTGTATGGGCTCGGCGTCCTGCTGCTGGCACCGCTGCTGGTTCCGCGCGTCGGCTACAAGAGCTTGAACGCCGTCTTGTTCTTCGTCGCATTTCCTCTGGTTGCCGGCGTGCTGCTGCTGGGTGGCGTGCTCGGATTGCAGGAGGTGGAAACCCGCCTGTGGGGCGGGCTTCTGGTGACGCTGGTCATTTCCTATGCCGGCATCGTCGGATCGTTGCCGCTCGGCGTCCTGCTGGCGCTCGGACGCCGCTCCGACCTGCCGGTGGTGCGCAGCGCCAGCGTGGTCTTCATCGAGTTCTGGCGCGGCGTGCCGCTGATCACGGTCCTGTTCTTCGCCACCTATATGTTGCCGCTGTTCCTTCCCGGCAACTGGAAGATCGACGGGCTCGTGCGCGTGCTGATCGGGGTCATTCTGTTTTCGGCCGCCTATCTGGCGGAGGTGGTGCGCGCCGGCTTGCAGGCGATTCCGCGCGGACAATTCGAAGGCGCCATGGCGCTCGGGCTCGGCTACTGGCGGATGATGGGCCTCGTCATCTTGCCGCAAGCGCTGCGGCTGGTCATTCCGGGCCTCGTCAACTCGTTCATCGCGCTGTTCAAGGACACCACGCTGGTGCTGATCGTGGCGATCTTCGACCTGCTCGGGCAGTTGCGGGCGTCCTTCTCCGATCCCAATTGGGCCACGCCCGTGACCCTGTTCACCGGCTTCGCCTTTGCCGGAATGATCTATTTCGTGGTCTCGTTCGCGATGTCGCGCTATGCCTTGTTCACGGAGCAGCGGTTGAACGCGCGCTGAGCAGGATCACCGGGCGGAATTCATGGGACAGGACGTCGAGCCATTGAACGGTCCGCACGGCGGGGCGACGGATATCGGCACCCCCCGCAACGAGGTCGCGATCGAGATCGTCGGCCTCAACAAGTGGTTCGGCGCCTTCCAGGTGCTGCGCGATGTGAGCCTGCAGGTCATGCGGGGCGAGCGCATCGTGATCTGCGGGCCCTCCGGGGGCGGCAAGTCGACGCTGCTGCGCTGCATCAACCGCATCGAGAGCTGGCAAGAGGGCCGCCTGATCGTCGACGGCGTCGAGCTGACGGACGACCTCAAGCGGATCGACGAGATCCGCCGCGAGGTCGGCATGGTGTTCCAGCATTTCAATCTCTTCCCGCACCTGACCGTGCTGGAGAACTGCATGCTCGCGCCGGTGTGGGTCCGCCGCATGCCGCGACGCGATGCCGAGGCGATCGCGCGCCACAATCTCGCGCGCGTGCGCATCCCCGAGCAGGCCGACAAATATCCCTCGCAGCTGTCGGGCGGTCAGCAGCAGCGTGTCGCCATAGCGCGCGCGCTGTGCATGCAGCCGAAGATCATGCTGTTCGACGAGCCGACCTCCGCGCTCGATCCCGAGATGGTCAGGGAGGTGCTCGATTCGATGCTGGCGCTGGCCTCGGACGGCATGACCATGGTGGTGGTGAGCCACGAGATGGGCTTCGCCCGGCAGGCCGCCTCGCGCATGATCCTCATGGACGCCGGCCAGATCATCGAGATGAACGAGCCGGCAGCTTTCTTCTCAAATCCCCGCCATGAGCGCACCAAGCTGTTCCTGAGCCAGATTCTGCATTGACGATCGACGGTGGCGCGGACGGCGGTCGCTCCGACGATCTCAGGCGGCGCGCACGGTCTTGAGGAACTTCTCGACCGTCTGCTTGAACTTGACGCCTTCGCCGGAGAGCACCTTGGCGGAGGTGAGCACGTGACTTGACGCGCTGCTGGTGTCGCTCGCCGCGCGGTTGACGTCGTCGATATTGCCGGCGACGCGTCCGGTGCTCTGCGCCGCCTGCTCGACATTGCGGGCGATCTCCACGGTGGCCGCGCTTTGCTCCTCGACGGCCGCCGCGATTGCGGTCGCGATCTCCGAAATGCGGCCGATGGTGGCGCCGATCTCTTTGATCGCATTGACCGATTCGCCGGTCGCCGCCTGCATTTCCGCGATCAGCGAGCGGATGTCCTCGGTCGCCCGCGCGGTCTGCGTCGCCAGCGTCTTGACCTCCGCGGCCACCACCGCGAAGCCCTTGCCGGCGTCGCCGGCGCGCGCCGCCTCGATCGTGGCGTTGAGCGCCAGCAGATTGGTCTGCTCGGCGATGTCGGTGATCAGCTTGACGACGTTGCCGATCCGCGAGGCCGCTTTCCATAGCGCCGCGATGCGGTCGTCGGTCTGCTCGGCTTGTCGAACGGCGTCGCCGGCGATGCGGCTGGATTCGTGGGCGCGCTCGCTGATCTCGGAAACCGAGGTGGTCAATTCCTGCGTCGCCTGCGCGACCGATTTGACGTTGAGCGAGGCTTCGCTCGACGCATCGGCGACCGCGATCGACAATTGCCGCGTGCTGTCGGCATTGTTGGTCAGCGTGTTGGCGGCGTCCTCCAATTCCTGCGACAGCGATGCAACGGCCGTGACCATGTCGCCGACCGCCGCCTCGAACCCGTCCGCGAGCTTGTGCAACTCGGTATGACGTTGGGCGGCGGCTGCGCGCCGGCCGGTTTCTTCGCGCTCGGAATCGCGGCGTGAGCGCTCCATCGTATTGATCTTGAACTGCTCGACGGCCTCCGCCATGGCGCCGATCTCGTCCTTGCGGCCGAGGCCGGGCAGCACCAGGGCGAAGTCGCCGGCGGCGAGCTTGCCCATGTCGCGCACCATTCCGCGTAGCGGCTTGGTCACGCTGCGGGTCACCAGAAGCGTCATGGCGAGCAGCAGGAGCCCGATCAGCCCGGTGCCGAGCAGCATCAGCCGACTGAGCGTCGCCCCATGGGCGAGTTGGGCATCGATGACGGACGATACTTCGAGCACGCCGCGCACGTCGCCGAGCTTCCAGTCGGTCTTCGGCGAGCGCGCATCGGAATTGTGGCAGTTGACGCAGGATTGAGCGGACATCGTGTCGGCGACCGCGACGCGCACCAAATGCTTGCCGTCGCGGACCTCCGATTGCGCGAAGGTCTCGTCCGGATGGGCGGTGAGAAAGGTCCACGCCTGTTCTTGAAAGTCGTCGAGCTTGCGATCCTTGCGGTCAGGAAATGGAAATGGGCTGAACAAGGTGACGGTCGTATCCTTGTCCTTGAGGGCGGCGCCCAGGTCGTGCAAAAAGGTCGCCGGCAGCGGGATCACCTTGTCGTCGCTCTTGTGATCGACGTCGGCTCGGAAACCGCCGTTCTTGACGACTTTATTGACGACGTTTTCCGTGTAGTAGGCGCGGATGGTCTTGAATTGCGCCGCGACCTGCTGGTTGGCGAGAACGGCGTCGGTTCTGGCCATGCTGTCGACGAGCCGCGGCACCGTCACCCCGATCACGACAACCGCGATGATGATGGCGACCGGCACCGGGACGATCAGCCGCCATGCGAGGCTGTCATGGCGCGCGATCCAGCCGGCGTACATTTCCGAAAAGGGTAGGCCTTGCGCCATGGTTGGACCTTGCGGTGACCGCTTTGATGCACATTTCGCCAGTGCCCCTTGAGGAGTGCCAAACTTGGGTAAGGGAACCGTTAACCACCGGTAGGTTGCAGGACATTCGTTCAATCGTGGGATATGCGCGCAAGCCGGCTGGAGCGGCCCGGGCCGTCAGCGTAGCCCGGGCCGGCATGGCCACGAAATCTTTGCTCTAAAAGACCCCGTCGTATCAGCCTGCTGGCGCTTCAGTTCTTGGGCTCGATCGGAAGATCGGGCCGCGATCCCCATTCCGCCCAGGAACCGTCGTAAAGGGCCTGGGGCGGCTTGCCGAGCGAATCGAGGGCGAGCCACAGCGCGGCGGCCGAAACCCCTGAGCCGCAGCTCGCGATGATCGGCTTCTCGATGTCGACGCCGCCGGCCGCGAGGGCTTGCCGGATCCGCTCCGGCGGGACGAGCGCTCCGTTCTCGATCAAT
>DASZKX010000355.1:0-7625 GCA_035552735.1 Xanthobacteraceae bacterium | reverse complement strand
CTTGCGGCGGGTTTATAGAGCCGCCGCTGTGGCCAAACTAGGGCTTCCTTCAATTGGACGGTCCAGCCGTCGCCATGCGCTTCGCCAGAAACTCGTCAATCGCCTGGGTCATGGCCTCAACATTCCTGGAGCGCCAGTTCTCCGAGATCAGATGGTCGAGATCGCCTTTGTTCGAGACGTAGCCAAGCTCGACCAGCACTGACGGCACGTCAGGCGCTTTCAAGACCCTGAAGCCGGCGGACTTCAGCGGGTGCTTGTACATCCGGGTGGTGCTTTTCATATCGCTGGCGAGCAGATGTGCGAACCGGTTTGAAAATGTACGCGTTTCGCGCTGCGCCAGATCGATCAGGATGTCGGCCACGTCGTTGGGCTCGTAGGTGAGATCGACGCCGGCGATCACATCCGCCCGGTTCTCGATCTCGGCCAGCCGCGCGGCTTCCGAATCCGAGGCCGTCTCCGACAGCGTATAGACGCTCGCCCCTTGCGCGTCCCCCTCCCCGCGCGGCAGCGCGTCGGCATGGATCGAGATGAAAAGCGCGGCTTGCTGCGCGCGCGCAAACTGCACGCGGTCGGCGAGCGCCACGAAGGTATCGTCGGAGCGGGTCATGGCCACATGGTATTTGCCGGCCTTCTCGATCTTGTCGCGCAGCAGCAGCGCGAATTCGAGGACGATGCTCTTTTCCATCTCCCCGCTCGCCGCTCTGGTGCCGTTGTCGATGCCGCCATGGCCCGGATCAAGCACGATGACCGGGCGCGCATCGGTCTTGGGCTGGAGCTTGATGGCGGCGACGGGTTCCCGCGGCTTATTCTCGAGCGCGATGGTGCGCATGAACGCGTCACGGTCGACCGCGGAGAGATCGAGCACGAGGCGCGCCGGCTGATCGTTGCCGGCATCGAGCACGAAGGATTTGTCGACCCGGGCCGGCCGGGTGAGATCGATCACGATGCGCGAGCCGCCCGTCATCATGAGCCCGTAGCGGAACGCCTTGACCAGGCCGCGACCGCTCTCTCCGGTCTCCCGCGGCAATCGGAAGATCACCTGCGGCAGGTCGATGATCACCCGATAGGGATTGGCGAGCGTGAAGGCGTGCAGCTCGATCTTCTGGCTGAAATCGACCACCATGCGGGTCTGGGTCTCGTCACCGGCCAGGCGCACCTCGCTCGCCACCGGGAAATCTTTGAACGCATCACTCGGCACGCCGGTCGGTGGGGCGCCGGTCGCGGGCACACTAGTCGGGGGCGCACTGGTCGGCGGCGCACTGGTCGAGGGAACGCTGGTCGTGATGGCGCCGGTCGCGGGCGCGTCGGCGGCCCCGGCCTCCCAGGGAAGGCCGAGCAGGACCGCACCGACGGAGACAACCAAGCTTGCCGCGCGGACAGACATCGAATTCCGAGCCCTCCGGGCACCTCTTTAACCCATTAAAGGGGGCATGGTTAACCGCCCCTTAAATGGGGACGCCGGATCCGCTCCGCCCCGGCGAGACGCCAGGGCGCGGGTCCAGGCGGAGCGCCGCGACCGGGACTCCGTCATTTGGGCGGATCCCGGCCGCAATCGGGGCATTTGGCTCGCTCCTCTAGGACTTTGTGATCACAACCTCGCGCGGATGCACCTGGATAAGTCCGGTAGCGACCTCACGCTGCTTGCCAATGCGCCGATGCGGCCGTAAGAAGGACTCGCTGATGGTTGAAAGTTCCGGTTGTGCCGCGTTTGGGCGTCCGGCAGCCACTCAGGGATCGCTCTCCGACGACCATCGGGAGGAGACTTGGGCGGCAGCAGCAAGCCGTTTTAGTCACGCATTCGGCGTGACGGCGGCGAGCGATCAAAGCCGATGTCCTTGTAGAGCATGATTGGTGTCGCTTGCGGCGGGTGCCTCGCGGGTACCTCCTGCAGGTTCGATGGCAGCTTCTGCGAGCGTTTGCAGCCGAGCTGCTCGCGACGACAGCCATCAGCCGAGAGAAACTAAGGCCGCGCCTCAAGCGCTGCCGCACTGTCACGGGCCGAAGGTCATGCTACGACCGCGCGTCGAGAGCCAAACCCATCGCAGCAGCATCGCGTCGCAGAGCGACGCCATGGGCCGCGTTTGCGCATTCCGCGCAAGCCCGGCTGCGCGCGCCGGGAGGCTTTTGCGTGCCGCAGAGGCCCTTCCATTCAACCGCAATCAGGCCGCTTCCTGGTCGCGCCGTTCTTCATCGCCCGCGAGGCGACGATGGGCGGCCGCGTGCCGGCGTGCCGTCACGAGATTCGTCCATGCCCAACAAAATGCTGATCGATGCGACCCACCCGGAAGAGACCCGGGTGGTCGTTCTGCGTGGCAACCGCGTCGAGGAATTCGACTTCGAGTCTGCCAATCGTAAACAACTTCGCGGCAACATCTATCTTGCCAAGGTGACGCGCGTCGAGCCGTCGCTGCAAGCCGCCTTCGTGGATTACGGCGGCAACCGCCATGGTTTCCTCGCCTTCGGCGAAATTCACCCCGATTACTATCAAATCCCGGTGGCCGACCGGCAGGCGTTGATCGACGAGGAGGAGCGCGCCGCACGCGCCGCCGAGGTTGAGGCCGACAATCGCGCCGGCCGCCGCGCTCATCGGGAGCGGCGCTCCAGCCGCCCGCGCGACGAGATCAAGAGCGCCCCGGTCCATGCCCACGGCGAAACCCAGCCTGGTGAAGACCACCATGGCGAAGAGGCACATGCCAAGGCGCCGCTCGGCGATACCGCCGCCATGGCGGCCGCCTCCGAGGTGATGGCGCCGCCGGCCGATGATGCCGGCGACCGCGACGCATCGGATGCGGGCGGCCGGCAGCTCATCGACGCGCCGGCGGGCTGGCAGGAGGCGCCGAGCCGCGGCGGCTCCTACGAGCAGCCGATGGGCGGCGAGCACGGCAGCGCTGCCGCCGAGACCCCGATGGAGCTCGACCTGATCACGTCGAGCGCCGCGGCCGAGCCCCTTCCGGGAAGCGCCGAGGAACGCGCCGAGGAACGCGCGGAGGCGGCCGAGAGTGCCGCCGCCGACGAAACCGCGGCCGGGGCCCCGGCCGAGCACGGCGCCGGCGAGGACAACATCACCGAGATCAACGGCGCGGGCGCCGAGGAAGAGGTGATCGAATCGGTCGGCGGCGCCGACGCGCTGGAGGAAGTGCCCGAGCGCATGTCGCGCATGCGGCGGCAGTACAAGATCCAAGAGGTGATCAAGCGCCGCCAGGTGATGCTGGTGCAGGTGGTCAAGGAAGAGCGCGGCACCAAGGGTGCGGCGCTCACCACCTATCTGTCGCTGGCCGGCCGCTATTCGGTGCTGATGCCCAATACCGCGCGCGGCGGCGGCATCAGCCGCAAGATCACCGATTCGGTCGATCGCAAGCGTCTCAAGGAGGTGGCTCAGGAGCTGGAGGTGCCGGAAGGCATGGGCGTGATCCTGCGCACCGCCGGCGCCAGCCGCACCAAGACCGAGATCAAGCGCGACTTCGAGTATCTGCTGCGGCTATGGGAGACGGTCCGCGACCTCACCTTGAAATCCACCGCGCCCATGCTGGTCTATGAGGAAGGCTCGCTGGTCAAGCGCTCGATCCGCGATCTCTACAACAAGGACATCGACGAGGTCCTGGTCGCCGGCCCCGATGCCTACCGGGACGCGCGCGATTTCATGCGCATGCTGATGCCCAGCCACGCCAAGAACGTGAAGCCTTATGCCGACAACGTGCCCATGTTCGGCCGCTTCGGGATCGAGAGCCAGCTCGACGCCATGTTCCAGCCGGTGGTGCAGCTGCGCTCCGGCGGCTACATCGTGATCAATCAGGCGGAGGCGCTGGTCGCGATCGACGTCAACTCGGGGCGCGCCACCCGCGAGCACCATATCGAGGATACCGCGCTCAAGACCAATCTGGAGGCCGCCGAGGAGGTCGCCCGGCAGCTGCGCTTGCGCGACCTCGCCGGGCTGATCGTCATCGACTACATCGACATGGACGAGAAGCGCAACAACCGCACGGTCGAGCGCCGGTTGAAGGAGGCTCTCAAGCACGACCGCGCCCGCATCCAGGTCGGGCATATCTCGCACTTCGGCCTCTTGGAGATGTCGCGCCAGCGCATCCGCTCGAGCGTGCTGGAAAGCTCGACCGAGAAATGTCCGCATTGCGGCGGCACCGGCCATGTGCGCTCGGTCTCCTCGGTCGCCTTGCAGCTGTTGCGCGCAATCGAGGAAATGCTGCTCAAGGGCGCCACCCACAATCTCATCGTGCGCACCCGCACCGAGACCGCGCTCTATCTGCTCAACAACAAGCGCGCCCATCTGCGCGAGCTCGAGGAGCGCTTTCAGCTCCTCATCACGGTGAATGCCGACCCCACCGTGGCGGGCCAGGTGTCCTACCTGATCGAGAAGGGCGAGCAGGTGCACAGCATCGAGCAGGCGAAGGCGCTGGTGGCCGTGCAGCCGACCAGCATCGCTCCGATCATCGAGGATGACGACGAGGCGGCCGAGGATTTCGACGAGGAAGTGTCCGGGAACGTCGAGGAGATCGGCGAGGCCGGCGAGGACGAGCACGAGGAAGAAGGCGGCGGGCAGCCGGCCGAGACGGCGCAGGGCGAGGGCGAGCGCAACGGACGCAAGCGCCGGCGACGCCGGCGCGGGCGGCGCGGCGCCGAGGGCCGCGAAGGCGAGGCGCCGGCGCCCGAGAACAGCGCCGCACCAATCGCGGCGCGCAGCGTCGATGAAAGCGAGCCGGCCGCCGGCGGCACCGACACCGAGGCAGAGACCGAGTTCGGCGGACCCGAAGTCCCGGGCGAATCGCAAGCCGACGGCGAAAAGCGGCGGCGACGGCGCGGACGCCGCGGTGGACGGCGCAGTCGCCATGGCCGCGACGGCGAGGCCCTCCCGCAGTCTTCCGATTCCGCCCCGCAATTGCAGGCGGAGGACGGCATGCACCACGGCGAGCCGGAGGAGAGCGGGCCGCAGCCGCGCGACACGGTGCCGCGAGAGGCAGCGCAGGCGGAGCCGGAGGCCAGCGAACCGGACCAGCGCTCCTTCCATCAGCGTGACGATGCCGAGCCGAGCTTCGAGCGACACCAGCCCGAGGCGGTGCAGCATCGCCGCCATAACGGCCCCGCGGCAGAGCCGGAGACCGCGCCAGCAGCAACCGCACCAGCGGCAACCACGCCAGCAGCAACTGCACCAGCGCCGACCGCGGCAGCGTCGCGACGCCGCTCCACGGTGCGCGAGCCCGCTCCGACCAGCTTCAGCTTCGGCAGCGAGGCCAGCACCCCGGCGACGGTGGTGCACGCGGAACCGGAGCCGCCGGCGCCAGCGAGCAACAGCGAGAGCGAAGATGCCGCTCGCCCGCGGCGCGCCGGCTGGTGGAGCAAGCGCGTGCTCGGCAAGGGATGATCGCGGTCGGCATGTTTGGTCATCGCGTTCCGCGACGAAGACACGGTCACCGCCCCGCATCGATCGCGGGGCGGCCCTTTTCCTGAGAATGCCTTTTCCGGCACGGGATCTGAGCGATGAAGAGCGGCTGGGTTGAGCGTGACGCGCAGACGCTGGTCGATCGCTACGCTCGTCAGGGCATCGGCTCCGATCTCGCCTTGCGCATCTATACGAGCCGGCTGCTGGGCCGCGACCCCAAGCTGGTGCTGCACGGCGGCGGCAATACATCGGTCAAGACCCGCTTGCGCGATCTCCTGGGCGAGGAGGTCGAGGTCCTGTGCGTCAAGGGCTCCGGCGGTGACCTGGCGGCAATCGAGCCGGCCGGGCTGCCGGCCGTGCGGCTCGACCGCCTGCGCAAGCTGCGCGCGCGCGCGGCGCTCAGCGACGAGGACATGGTGCGCATCCAGCGCGAGAACCTGCTCGAGCCGATGGCGCCCAATCCCTCGGTCGAGACCCTGCTGCATGCCTTTCTGCCGCACAAGTTCGTCGATCACACCCATTCGACCGCGATCCTGAGCCTGATCGACCAGCCCGACGCCGCCACCTTGTGCGCCGAGACCTTCAACGGGCGCATGGGCCTGGTTCCCTACGTGATGCCCGGCTTCGCGCTCGCCAAGCTGGC
This sequence comes from Xanthobacteraceae bacterium, assembly GCA_035552735.1. Classification (GTDB taxonomy): domain Bacteria; phylum Pseudomonadota; class Alphaproteobacteria; order Rhizobiales; family Xanthobacteraceae; genus VAZQ01. The sequence goes on along the minus strand of DASZKX010000355.1, from coordinate 1,590 downwards.
GGCGGAGATCTACGAATCCGCCCCCGCGGTCGAGGGCCTGATCCTGCACAAGCACGGCATCTTCACGTTCGGCGAGACCGCCGCACAAGCCTATGCACGCATGATCGAGATGGTCACGCTCGCCGAGGAGCGGCTCTCCCGCAACCGCACCGCGGTGTTCGAGACCGCCCATCTGCCGCAGGCCGTGGCGCCGCTCGCCGTGGTGGCACCGCTCCTGCGCGGCGTCTGCAGCGCCAAGGACGAGCGCCACGAAGGCGCCTGGCGCCGGCTCATCCTAGATTTCCGCGCCACGCCCGACATCCTCAACTTCGTCAACGGCGCCGAGGTCGCGCGCTACAGCCAGGCTGGCGTCGCCACCCCCGATCACACCATCCGGACCAAGAACTGGCCGGTCCTGCTGCGCGCGCCGGAAGAAGCCAGGATGGATACCTTCAAGCGCTCCGCCCAAAAGGCGGTCCTCGGCTTCATGGAGCGCTACAAGGATTATTTCACGCGCAACAATGCGCGCGTCGGCTCGATCAAGCGGATGCTCGATCCGCTGCCGCGCGTCGCTCTGCTGCCGGGTCTCGGCCTGTTCGGGCTGGGGCGCACCAAGAAGGACGCCAGGATCGCAGCCGACATCGCGGAGGCGGCGATCGCGACCATCACCGATGCCGAGGCGATCGGCCGCTTCGAGTCGATCCCGGAAGCCGACATGTTCGACATGGAATATTGGTCGCTCGAGCAGGCCAAGCTCGGCACCGCCGAGGAGAAGCCGCTCGCCGGCCAGGTCGCCGTCATCACCGGCGCCGCCGGCGTCATCGGCACCGCGACCGCCAAGGCTTTCGCGGCGGCGGGCGCGGAGGTGGCGCTGCTCGATCTCGATGAAGCCGCCGCGCAGGCCAAGGCCAAATCGATCGGCGCCACGGCGCTGGCGCTGCGCTGCGACGTGACCGACGCCGCCTCGGTGCGGGCGGCCTTCGAGCGCGTGGTGGAGACCTTCGGCGGCGTCGACATCGCGGTGTCGAACGCGGGCGCGGCCTGGCAGGGCCGCATCGGCGAGGTCGACGAGGAGGTGCTGCGCAAGAGCTTCGAGCTCAACTTCTACGGCCACCAGCGCGTGGCGCAGGCCGCCGTGAAGGTGATGCTGGCGCAGGGCACCGGCGGCTGCCTGTTGTTCAACGTGTCCAAGCAGGCGGTGAATCCGGGCTTGAATTTCGGGCCCTACGGCCTGCCCAAGGCCGCGACCTTGTTCCTGGTGCGGCAATACGCGCTCGATTACGGGACCGACGGCATCCGCGCCAATGCGGTCAATGCCGACCGCGTTCGCTCCGGCCTGCTGACCGAAGAGATGATCGCCTCCCGCTCGAGCGCCCGCGGCCTGACCGAGAAAGATTATATGAGAGGCAACCTGCTCGGCCGCGAGGTCACGGCGGAAGACGTCGCGCAAGCCTTCCTGGCCCAAGCACTGGCGCTCAAGACCACCGCCGACGTCACCACCGTGGACGGCGGGAATATTGCCGCGGCGCTGCGGTAGCGGCGATGGTCTTTTTGAAGAGGCACAGCCCGTAGGGCGCAATCGCTTTATTGCGCCAGCAGCCTACGCGTCCG
>DASZKX010000354.1:0-1887 GCA_035552735.1 Xanthobacteraceae bacterium | reverse complement strand
CAGCCGCTCCGGCGCGGCCTTCACATAGGCCTGCGCGACCTTGCCCACATCCGCATAGCCGGGCGGGCCGTCCTTGCTGCTGTCATAGGTCACCGACAGCTTGACCCAGGTGCGGCCCTTGTCGATGAGCCGGCGGATGATCGCGACCCCCGGATGATCGAGGCCGGCCGGCTGCGGAATATGGCCCATGTGATCGAGTACGATCGGCGAGACCATCCGGTTCAGCAAATCCTCCGATGCCACGATCTGTTCGGCCGTGGTGTTGAACTGCACATGCCAGCCGAGAGCGTTTACTCGTTTCGACAGAGCTTCGATCACGTCCGGGGTGGCGGTGCTGGCCGCGCCGGGCCGGCCGCTGGTGAGCGAGAAGCGGATGCCGCGAATGCCGCCGGCATCCAGGCTCTTGAGCTCCGCATCCGTGATGTCCGGATACACGATGGCGACGCCGCGCGCATTGGGGCCGATCTGCTTGAGCGCGTCGAGGGTCGCGGCATTGTCGCTGACCGGCGCCGGATAGGGCGCCGGCGTCACCACGATGTTGCGGCTGGTTCCGATCCGGTGCTGCAGCAGCCGGTAGTCCTCCAGCCGCGCATTGGGCACCTGCTGCACCTGCGGCCGCGAGGGCGGAAAGCGGGCCGGGTCGTAAATGTGGTGGTGGCAGTCGCAGGCGCCGGGGGGCGCCTTCAGCTTGGCGGTCTCGCTGCCCGATGAATTGGGTGCCGGCTCGGCGCGGCCGGACGAAAGTCCCGATGCGGTTGCGGCCAGAGCCGAAGCGCCCGCGATGAAGGTACGACGCGCGATCATGTGGTCCTCCCTGTTTGGGTTGAAATTGTTTGCTTGAGCAGCGTGACCGGCCGGGCGGGATCGCGGCGGCCTCAGGCCGGTTTTCCGAACCCGTAGAAGGTCTCGGCATTCTGCACCAGGATGCGGTTGCGCGTCGCCGCGTCCGGGATCCATTGCGTCAGGAGATCGAACAGGACCGCGTCGTCCGGATGATTGTCGCCCTGGGAAGGATGCGGCCAGTCGCTCGCCCACACCAGGCGCTCGGGCGCGGCCTTCACATAGGCCTGCGCGACCGGCGTGACGTCGGCGTAGCTGGGCGGACCGATCTTGCTGTCGATATAGGGGGCCGAGAGCTTCACCCAGGTACGTCCCTTGTCGATCAGCCGGCGGACCACCGCGAACACCGGATCTTCGATGCCGGCCGGTTGCCCCGGATGGGCGAAATGATCGAACATGACCGGTATCGGCAATCGCATCAGCAAATCCTCGATCGCGATGATCTGCCGGGCGCTGGTGCTGATCTGCACGTGCCAGCCGAGATCGTTCACGCGTTTGGCGAGCGGCTCCAGCATGGCGACCGTGGTGGGACTCGACGGATTGAGCATGAAGCGCATGCCGCGCACCCCGAGACCGGCGAGCCGCTTGAGCTCGGCATCGGTCACGCTGGTATCGACCACCGCGATGGCGCGTGCCGTGGTCCCGAGCGTCGCGAGGGCATCGAGCGTGCAGCTATTGTCGGTGCCGTAGGTCGAGGGCGTCACGATCACGTTGCGGGTGGTGCCGATCCGCTTCTGGAACAGCCGGTAGTCCTGCGCACGCGCGTCGACCGGATGCGGCCCGACACCCGGCGCCGCCGCGAAGCGGCTGTTGTAGATGTGCATATGGCAATCGCAGGCATTCGGCGGTGCCTTGAGCTTGGGCGGATCGGTGCCGGCCGAATACGGCACCACCTGCGCGCCGCCCGGTCGAAGGGAGAGGCCGGTCGTGGTGGCCGCCAGCGCCGCCATCGTGGCGCCCTTGAGCAAGGTGCGACGTGCGATCATGTCGTCCTCCCGATCTGGCGCCGTCTGTCGCGGCACTCACGCGCAGTATAATCCGAAAGCC
>DASZKX010000353.1:0-5848 GCA_035552735.1 Xanthobacteraceae bacterium | reverse complement strand
CGGATCGTCCTTGTCTTCCCGGCTATATTCTTTGGTCGGGCCGTCGATGCCGACTTCGGAGGGGTGGAAATAGGACCAGCGAGCGCCAGACTTGCTGCATAGAGTGCAATTGCACTCGTTGATGAAGTCCGGTCGTTTTGCGACTTCGATGCGGACTTGGCCGCAGAGACAGGTAAGCTTCAGCATTCCCGTCTTATATCAGGAGACCCGCCCGCCTGATAGTTGCCGTTGGGTCCCACGCAGAGCTGAAATTCAAACTGAGACACTACCTGATGATGCGGAATGTGGCTGCCAGGTCCCGCTCGGTCGGGCGGCCGTCGCTCAGCTGAACAGCAGCGATTTGATGATGACCGGCACCACATTGGTGGCCTCGATGACCCGGCCGATATCGACATAGTCGAATTGCTTGAGCTGCACGCCGTCGATCGCGATCACATTGGCGGCGGCGGCGATCTCGTTGCGGATGATGCGGCCGAGGCTCATGGCGATGTCGCCGTCGACCAAGAGCACCAGCGGGTGCCCGGCCGCGACCGTATTGGGCACCGCGGCACAAATGCCGGCGGCGAGCCCGAACAGCCGCGCATGCGCCGGATCGCCCCGCCATGCGAAACCGAACGCCACCGGTCCGGCGCCGTCCGTGATATCGGCCTGCGCGAGCGCGGCCCGGCACGCCGCCGTGACCGCGCCGGCATCGATGTCTTCCCCGGGATCGAGGCTCAGGGCCAGCACCGGCAGGTTCTGCAGCGGCAGCTCGTGCGGCCGCGTGATCGCGATCGTATTGCCGCTGATCTGGACCGAGAACTGCGCCGCCCCGATCGCGGTCGCCCGGATGCCCTGTCCGGGGTCCCAGACCGGCGGCAGATCGCGCCGGTGCGCCAGCATGTGGGAGAGCGCGTGCGCCAGATCGAGACCGAGATCGCCGAAGCGACGCGCCTCGCGCTTGTAGAGATATTCGGCGACGCCGCCCGAAAAGGTGAGGGCGTCGAGGCCGTGATCCGCGGCGGCGGCCGGCCAAGGCTCGGTCACCAATAGACGTGCCATCAGCGCGTCCGCCGGCCGCCGGTCGATCATGCGCATGATCAGCCGCACCATGCGGGCGACGATGCGCTCGCGGGCGTCCGCGGCGAGCGGCTCCCCCGGCGCCAGCGCGATGCCGAGGCTGCCGGCGATCTCCCGCATCGGCTCCTCGATGCGGGTGAGGCCCGCTTTGGCATCCTCGACCAGGAGGCGGCCGCCGACCGCGATGGCGGCGGTGGCGACGAGCCGTCCGTTCTCGATCAAAGCGAGCTTGGTGGTGCCGCCCCCGATATCGACATTGAGGATGCGCGCCGCGTGGCCGCGCGACAGCGCGATGGCGCCCGAGCCGTGCGCCGCCAGCTGGCATTCCATGTGATGGCCCGCCGAGGCGCATACGAACCTGCCGCCTTCCTCGGAAAACAGGTCCGCGATGGCGCGGGCATTGTGCCGCTTGATGGCTTCTCCGGTCAGGATCACGGCGCCCGAGTCGATGTCGCCCGGCTCGATGCCCGCATAGGCGTAGCAACCGCCGATGAAGCCGGCGAGCTCGTCCACCTCGATGGTGTAGTCGGGAAGGTAGGGCGTCAGCCGGATCGGCGATTGCCACAGCAGCTTGCGATTGACCACGACGAAGCGGCTCGACATCGCGGTGCCGAGGCGCTGCAGATGCACGCGCGCGAACATCAGATGCGAGGTCGACGATCCGATGTCGATGCCCACGGTCGTGAGCTCGACATTGTCGGCCGACCAGGCGATCTCGTTGATCTCGTCGGGGATGACGTGCAGGTGATCGAATTCGAGGTCGTGCATCGCGTGCGGCCGCCTTAGTTAGAGCATTTTCAGGTAAAGGTTCATCTTGGCACCGTGGCGGTCGGGACCGAGCGTGAGCGATTGAGTAATCCCCGCTTGCCCGGATGTCCATCCAGAACCCTGCGAGGGCCAACCGACTGACCATACCGGCTTTGATCGCCGGGCCTGGCTCGGGAATGGACCGTGCGATCTGGCACGGGATGGAACCGGAACCAAGGCCGGGCGTTAAATCAGATTGCCGGAAACCCTTGGCGATTGCCGGAGGCCTGTGATGAATCAATCGGTCCATCAGCTGCTGCGGCTCATCCTTGAGGGTTTCGCGTGGTTCTTGAAGACCATCGAGATCCTGTGGGACTGGTCGTGGTCTCAGATCGTTTCCGCCTTCAGCCTGTCGTGGCAGAACCTGCCGGCCTGGAAGATCGCCATCGGCCTGATCGCAATGGCGGTTTTGATCGCATTGCTCGCAATCATGTTTCGGCGTGCTCTGTCGGCGTTTGGAAGAATTGCCGCTGCCTTCTGGACGATGGCTGTTACCGCGTTCGGGATCATGGTCTTTGTCGTGGTGGCGGGACTGTTCTCGCGCGGCATTCAATGGGTGGTCGCGAGCGTTCCGGATCATTTCTGGGACAAGTTTCTGTGACCGCCGTTCGGTGTTGCCTCTCCCATCCCTTATAATGAAAATTCCGGAGTCTCCGATGAAGGCGAATTCAATGATCACATTGTTAGTCGCGTCGATTGTTTCCATGACGTTTGCGGTGGGATATCTGGGCACGGCAGCGCCGGCGCGCGCGCAGGCTCCCGCACCCGCACAGGCCCCCGCCGTACCGCAGCAGCCGAAGGTCAATCTCTCGCTCGAGCAGCGCCATGTCATCAAGGAGCTGATCAAGGATCTCAACGTCTCGCCGGCCGCGCAGAACGTCGAAACCACGGTGGGGGCGACCGTGCCGACTTCGATCAAGCTAAATCCCATGCCTCAGGTGGTCGCCGACAAGGTCCCGCAGATCAAATCGCACCTGTTCTTTATTGAAGGCGGCAAGGTCGTGATCGTTGATCCCAAGGAAAACAAGATCGTCGACGCAATCGAATGAGCCGTGCAAATCTGACATGCGAGCGGTTGTTCGCGCACCATATCCACCACGTAAATTCCGCTCACCGTCCGTATACATCGTGTAAATTCTGCCGATATTGATAGGTACATGGAGTGCGAGCCCTCGCGCCGGCAACGTTACTTTAACCAGATGCCGATTACGGTGAGCGAAGGAGGGGTGCGACGCGAGGCTGACGTGAGGAGGGTGCCATCGCCATTTCAAGCACTTCTTTTTGGCAACAGGATCAAAACTGGCAGCTTCAGCAACAGAGCTGGGATCAGCAGCTCAGTAACGCGAGCTCGCTTTCGTCGGTGATGACCAGCGCATTGACGGATCAGACGACCGGTCTGGCGAGTATTGCCAACCAGCAGGCGCTGGCGCGCGTGAACTCGCAGATCAGCAGCGCGCTGACCTCCGCCCTCGGGACTTCGGCTTCCGCCGGCTCTACCTCCAACGCTGCCGCGAATTCGGGTACGGCGTCTTCAGGTGCCGCTTCGAGCCCTTCTTCGGCTTCGAGTCCGCAGACCAGCTCGACGGACAGCTTCCTGCAGAGCGGCGCCGTGAATTTTCAGTCCGATGGCACCGCCGCCTCGCTCTTGGCCGGCGAGATTCCGGCCGGTAGCCTGCTCAGCATCTTGGCTTGACCGAAACCCTGCCTGTTATTCCGGCGGGCGATGATATGCTCCATCGGACAAAATGGAGCCCGCATGGACATATTGGTGAGCGAGGTCGGACCGCGCGACGGTCTGCAAAGCGTCAAGCGCATCATGCCGACGGCGAGCAAGCACCGCTGGATCGCGGCGCTGGCGCAGGCCGGGTTGCGCGAGATCGAGGTTGGCTCGTTCGTGTCGCCGCGCGCGCTGCCCCAGATGGCTGATTGCGCGCAGGTGGTGGCGCAGGCGCGCGAGATCGCCGGGCTCCGGGTGGTCGTGCTGGTGCCGAATTTCAGATATGCGCAGCTTGCGTTCGAGGCCGGCGCCCATGTCATCACCATTCCGGTCTCGGTGAGCGAGCCGCATTCGCTCAGCAACATTCGCAAGACCCACGCCGAGATCATCGCGGACGTGCGCGCCATCGTGGCGCTGCGGAACGAGCGCTATCCGTCCGTCCAGGTGGATGCCGGGCTGTCGACCGCGTTCGGCTGCACCATTCAGGGCGCGGTGCCGGAGGACGACACCATGCGCATGGCGGTCACCATGGCGGACTGCGGCGTGGACACCGTCAATCTGGCCGACACGGTCGGCTATGCCAACCCGGTGCAGGTGAGGCGCCTGTTCACGCGTCTGCGCCAGGCGCTCGGCCCCAAGTGCGGCGGCGCGCACCTGCACAATACGCGCGGGCAGGGGCTCGCCAATGTGGTGGCGGCGCTCGATGCCGGCGTCACCACCTTCGATTCGTCGCAAGGCGGCATCGGTGGTTGTCCCTATGCGCCCGGCGCCACTGGCAATATCGTGACCGAAGACTTGGTCTTTCTGCTCGAATCCATGGGCCTCTCGACCGGCATCGATCTCGACCGCCTCTTGGCGGCGCGTGCGGTCCTGGCGGAGGCGCTGCCGGAGGAGACGCTGTACGGCTACGTGGCGCAAGCGGGTCTGCCGAAGGGATTTGCGCCGGCATCAGGGCAGAGGGCCGCATGAAACCGGCGCTCCCGCTTGCGGGCATCCGGGTCGTCGAGTTCTCCCATATGGTCATGGGTCCGAGCTGTGGCCTGGTGCTCGGCGACCTCGGCGCCGACGTGATCAAGGTCGAACCGGTCGGGGAGGGCGACAATACGCGGCGGCTGCCCGGCTCGGGCGCAGGCTTCTTCCATGCCTTCAATCGCAACAAGCGCAGCCTCGCGCTCGACGTCAAATCGCCCAAGGGCCTGGCCTTCGCGCGGCGGCTGATCTCCCGCGCCGACGTGCTGATCGAGAACTTCCGGCCCGGCGCGCTCGATCGGCTCGGGCTCGGCTACGAGGCGTCGCGGCCGGAGAATCCCGGCCTGATCTACTGCTCGCTCAAGGGATTTCTGTCCGGCCCTTACGAGAACCGCGCCGCGCTCGACGAGGTGGTGCAGATGATGGGCGGGCTCGCCTATATGACCGGGCCGCCCGGACGGCCGCTGCGCGCCGGCGCTCCGGTCAACGACATCATGGGCGGCATGTTCGCCGTGATCGGCATCCTGGCAGCGCTGCAGGAGCGGCACCGAACCGGCCGCGGCCAGATGATACGCAGTGCGCTATTCGAGAACAACGCATTCCTGGTCTCGCCCCACATGGCGCAATTCGCCGTCACCGGCATGCCGGCGGCCCCGATGCCGGCGCGCATCTCCGCCTGGGGCGTCTACGACGTGTTCGACACCGGCGACGGTCAGCAGATCTTCATCGCGGTGGTCACCGATACGCAATGGCGCGCCTTCTGCGAGGCCTTCGGGCGGCCGGGCTTGCTGGCGGACGCGACGCTCGCGACCAATCCGCTGCGGGTCGCGGCCCGCGACCGGCTGCTGCCCGACCTGCGCGCGCTGTTCAAGATCCTCACCGGCGCGGAGATCAGCCGTATCTGCGAGGCGTCGAATATCGGGTTTGCGCCGATCCGGCGTCCCGATGAGCTGCTTCACGACCCGCATCTGGCGTCTCCCGGCGCCATGATCGAGGTGGCGCTGCCGCAGGGCGGCTCCACGCCGATTCCGGCCTTGCCGATCGAGATGGACGGGCAGCGCTTGAAGAAGCGCCTCGATATTCCGCGCATCGGCGAGCACAGCGCCGCCATCGCCGACGAGCTCGGATGCGCGCCCGCGCTGATCGCGGAGCTGATCGCCGAGGGCGTTCTCGGCCTCGATGTTCCGGCGGCGGGACAGCCTGCATCCGGCACGAGCGACAGGACCGGCGAGATCGCCTCGGCCTGACCGCGCGCCGCCCGATCGCAGATGCAAATGTAATCGTGACAACTTAAGC
>DASZKX010000352.1:0-3975 GCA_035552735.1 Xanthobacteraceae bacterium | reverse complement strand
GGGGCCCACATTCTCTCCGGTGCCGTGATCGATCCGATCGGGCTCGATCGGCTGCTGCCGCAGTGGCGGACCGAGGACACTCCGCTCAAGACGCAGGTGAGCGAGGACCGTTTCTATTATCTCTCCCAATCGCACGCGCTGCGGGTGCCCAATATCCTGATGCCGCCGCTCATGGGCAATCACGGCAACTACGTGGTCTCGCTCGGAAACGTATGCCGTTGGCTCGCCACCAAGGCGGAGGCCCTGGGGGTCGAGATCTATCCGGGCTTCGCCGCGACCGAGGTGCTGTTCGACCCCAACGGTGCGGTCGCGGGCGTTGCCACCGGCGACATGGGGGTGGCCCGGGACGGCCATCCCAAAGATTCGTTCACGCGCGGCATGGAGTTGCGCGCCAAATATACGCTCTTGGCCGAAGGCGCCCGCGGCAGCCTCACCAAGACGCTGATCGCGCGCTTCGGTCTCGATGCGGATCGCGAGCCGCAAAAATTCGGCATCGGCCTCAAGGAGCTGTGGGAGGTGGCGCCGCAGCGGCATCGGCGCGGCCTGGTGCAGCACAGCTTCGGCTGGCCGCTCGACGATCGCACCGGGGGCGGCTCGTTTCTCTATCATCTCGACGACCGCCTGGTATCGGTCGGATTTGTCGTGCATCTCAACTACCGCAATCCCCACCTTTCGCCGTTCGAGGAGTTTCAGCGTTTCAAGACCCACCCGCTGGTGCGCGACACTTTCGCGGACGGCAAGCGACTGGCCTATGGGGCGCGCGCCATCACGGAGGGCGGCTACCAATCGGTCCCCAAGCTCACGTTTCCGGGCGGTGCCCTGATCGGTTGCGCAGCCGGTTTCGTCAACGTGCCGCGCATCAAGGGCAGCCACAATGCGGTGCTCTCCGGCATGCTGGCCGCCGAGCACATCGCGCACGCGCTCGCGGCCGGACGCGCCAATGACGAGCTGGCGAGCTACGAGCAGGCTTGGCGCGCTTCCGACATCGGAAACGATCTTTGGCGGGTGCGCAACGTCAAGCCGCTGTGGTCGCGTTTCGGCACGCTTGCGGGCATTGCGCTCGGCGGTCTCGACATGTGGTCGAATACGTTGGGGTTTTCGGCCTTGGGAACGCTTCGCCACGGCAAGCCCGATTGGCAGGGCCTGCAACCGGCGGCGCAATCCGCGCCCATTCCCTATCCCAGGCCCGACGGCAAGCTCACCTTCGACCGGCTGTCCTCGGTCTTCCTGTCCAACACCAATCACGAGGAAGACCAGCCGGTGCATCTGCGGGTCGCCGACCCGTCCCTGCAAACCGCCTCCGAGCACGATGTTTTTGGTGGGCCATCAGCGCGTTACTGCCCGGCCGGGGTCTACGAATGGGTGCAGGAGGCGGGCCGTCCGCGCTTCGTGATCAATGCGCAGAACTGCGTCCACTGCAAAACTTGTGACATCAAGGACCCGAATCAAAATATTACATGGGTGCCGCCGGAGGGCGGCGGCGGGCCCAATTACCCAAATATGTGATCGGCCGCGTCACGATGCTGCCATAACAGACCTTCCAATGAGGCTGGACTTGCTCTAAACGGGCCGTTCGTTCGGCTTTCGACCCAATGGGCCATCCTGGTCCCAAGGCCACCTGGTTCCGTTATTCTGGTCCCAAGTTATTCTGGTCCCAAGAAAGCGGTCCTGCACAGCGGTCCTGCAATGCGGTCCTGCCGAGTGCGGGGTCCGCCAGATGGAGTCGACCAAATCGTGATCCTTTCGCTCACCGTCCGGCGCGCGGCTTTGGCCGCCGTTGCCACAGTTGCCATCACCGGGACCATGACATGGTCCCGCCCGCAGCCCGCTTTTGCGCAAGGTCCCGCGGTCGGCACGCGCGTATCCGCCTCCGGCAGCTTCCTGGCCGCCCAGCACGCCAGCCGCGAGCGCGACGCCGCGGCGGCTGCGAACTACTATCGTTCGGCGCTACGCAGCGATCCGCACAACAATGATTTGCTCGACCGCACCTTCCTGTCGGTTCTGCTGAACGGCGATGTCGAGGAGGCGGTCCGTCTCGCCGACCAGGTTCTCAAGGTCGACAAGGACGATCGCATCGCGCGGCTGGTGCTGGGCGTGCGGGCCATCAAGCAGAAGCAATACCAGGTCGCCCGCCAGCAGTTCGCCCAATCGGTCCGCGGTCCGATCACGGATCTTGCCGCCACCTTGCTGTCGGCCTGGACCCAGGACACCGCCGGCGAGAGCAAAGCCGCGGTGGATGCCATCGACAAGCTCTCTGGGCCCGATTGGTACGGCATCTTCAAGGAATTGCATGCCGGCATGATTCTCGACGCCGCCGGCCAGAAGAAGGATGCCGGCAAGCGCCTGGAGCACGCCCATGGGCTCGACCCGACCGCGCTGCGCGTGGTGCAGGCCTACGGGAGCTTCCAGTCGCGCAACGGCAGCAAGGACGACGCGCTGAAGACTTTCAAGGCCTTCGACGAGGTGCTGCCGCACCATCCGTTGATCACCGAGGCCATCACTGACCTCAATGCCGGCAAGAAGCTGCCCATTCTCATCGATTCGCCGCAGGCGGGCGCCGCCGAGGTGCTCTACGGGCTGGGCGCGGCGCTCGGCCGGCGCGGCGGCGAGGACCTCAGCCTGATCTATCTGCAGCTTTCGCTCTATCTGGTGCCCTCGCATCAGCTCGCCTTGCTGTCCTTGGCCGATCTCTACGAGGGGCTGAAGAAGCCCGAGCTCGCCATCAAGACCTATGAACGGATGCCGCCGAATTCGCCGCTGGAGCGCAGCGCGCTCATCCAGCGCGCCATCGACCTGGACGGTTCCGATCGCAGCGATGAGGCCAAGGCGGACCTGGAAAAGCTGATCGCGGCGTCGCCGACCGACGTCGAGGCCATCATGGCGCTCGGCAACCTGCTGCGCGGGCGCAAGCAATTCGCCGAATGCGCGGATGTGTATTCGAAGGGCCTCGCCACCATGCCGACGCCCGACAAGTCGGCGTGGACCTGGTTCTATTTCCGCGGCATCTGCTACGAGCGCTCCAAGCAGTGGCCCAAGGCCGAGGCCGACCTCAAGAAGGCGCTCGAGCTGTTCCCCGATCAGCCGCACGTGCTCAACTATCTCGGCTATTCGTGGGTCGATAAGGGCATAAATTTGGACGAGGGCATGCACATGATCACGCGTGCCGTCGAGCAGCGGGCGGACGATGGCTATATCGTCGACTCGCTGGGCTGGGCCAATTACCGGATCGGCAAATATGACGAGGCGGTCAAGCAGCTCGACCGCGCGGTCGAGCTCAAGCCCGAGGATCCGACCATCAACGATCACCTGGGCGATGCCTACTGGAAGATCGGCCGCACCGTCGAGGCGCGCTTTCAATGGGCGCATGCGCGCGATCTCGGTCCCGAACCCGAGGATCTGCCGGCCATCGAGGCGAAGCTGAAATCCGGCCTGCCCGACGACACCTCCTCGGCGGCCCAAGCCGCCAAGCCGAAGAAGCCCGACGGGGGCGGCTGAGTCCAAGCTCAAAAGCTCCGTCGTGCCGACTTCGGTCGTACCGGCGGCGCGCGTCGAGCGGGCGCCCGCCAAGGTCAATCTGACGCTGCGGGTGCTCGGCCGGCGCCCCGACGGCTATCACGAGATCGACAGCCTGGTGGTGTTCGCCACGGTCGGCGACGCCTTGGGGTTCACGCCCGGCAAGAAGCTCGATCTCGCGGTGCGCGGCCCGACCGCGGTCGCGGCCGGCGACATCGCCGACAATCTGGTGCTCAAGGCCGTCAATGCGCTCGCCGCGCGGACCGATGGCCTGAAGGTCGGCCACTTCGTGCTGTCCAAGCGGCTGCCGGTGGCGGCGGGTCTGGGCGGCGGCTCGACCGATGCGGCCGCGGCGCTGCGGCTCCTCGCCATGCACAACCGCATCGCGCTCGACGATGATCGCCTGATCGCGGCGGCACGCGCGACCGGCGCCGATGTCCCGGTGTGCCTCGATCCGCAGCC
>DASZKX010000351.1:0-4667 GCA_035552735.1 Xanthobacteraceae bacterium | reverse complement strand
GGCCTGATTCTACGGTTGCGAGGAATCGCCGGGCGCTGACGAGCTTGCCAGGGATGGCCCGCGCGCATGGGTCGAGACGAATCGGGCTCGCGGTTGGCAATCCTGGCACGTCGGCACGTCGCAGGTGAGCCGCTCGTGTCGAGTTGCTCGCCATATTGAGATGCTCGATATTGAGATGCTCACCGTGGCCAATTATGTCACCCTGGGCGAATATATCCCGATGGGCAATGGTGTTGCGGGATTGGAGGCCGAGCTCGGCCAGTGGAACGATGGAATCAAGACCGAAGTCCGCGCTCAGTCGCCTGGTGAATGGGCTAAAGCGCGAGCAGCACGATTATCGCGTGTCGCTGGACGTCTTCCCGGTCCTGAACACCGACAAGATCGCCGCCGATTTGAAGCTCGCCAAGACCGGCGCGGAGCGCGGCGCGCGTGAGGAGCCCGCCTCCGACACGCTCGCCCTGGATGATATCGAGAACGCGATCGTCGAGCGCATCGAGGCGGAGAAGAATGCCGCGCACGGCATCCTGCTCGACGAGGTCCGCACCTTCAAGGAACGGCTGACCGGTCTCGACTTCGAGGGCCGCTTCGGCACCATCCGGCAAGCCGCGCCCGCTGCCGTGAGCGAATTTCGCGCCGCGGCGGCGCAAGGCCGGGACGAATTGCACAACCTGCGCCGGCACCTTCGCGACCTGGAGCTCGAGCGGGACGAGTTCCGGCGCCACCACAATCTGAAACGCGCCGCGCACTGGGCATCGGGCGGCAATCTGACCGTCAAGATCGGCGTGCTGCTCGTCCTCTTCGTGTTCGAGGTGTTCCTCAACGGCTTCTTTCTCGCCAAGGGAAACGAGCTCGGCTATCTGGGCGGGGCGGCGGAAGCCTTCACGTTCGCGCTCCTTAACATCGGGGTGAGCTTCCTGATCGCGGTCGTCGGTGTGCGCGAACTCAATCACCGCAATGTGTTCAGGAAGCTTTTCGGGTTTTTCGCGCTGCTTTTGTATCTGGCGCTGCTGGGCGCGATCAACCTGGCGCTCGCGCATTATCGCGAGGTTTCCGCCGAGCTGATCACCGATGCGGGCCGCGAGGTGCTGCTGCGTCTGAAGACGGCGCCGCTCGCGCTGGTGGACTTCAAATCCTGGCTGCTGTTCGGCCTCGGCGTCCTGTGCTCACTGATCGCGTTTGCGGATTCTTTCCTCATCTTCGATCCGTACCCGGGCTTTGCCAGCGTGGAGAAGCGCCGCGCCGGCGCTCATGATGCCTATATCCGGCGCAAGAACGATCTGATCACCGGGCTGCTCGAGATCCGCGACGACGCCATCGAGATCCTGGAGGAGGCCGACCGCGACCTGTCGATCCGGCGCTCCGATCACGATTCCATTCTCGAGAGCCGGGCCCGCGTGGTTCGCCTGTTCTCGGCCCATCAGTCGTATCTCGACCGGGCCGCGAACGTGCTGCTCTCGGTCTACCGGGAGGCCGACAAGGGTTTGCGCAAGACGCCGGCGCCGCGCCGGTTCTCGGTCGCCTATGCGCTCGAAAAATTGCCGATCGAGCAGGACTGGCTGGAGACCTCGGCGCGCGACGACCTGCGGCGCTCGATCGCGGAATCCCAGGGCGTTCTGGTCGGGCAGATTCAAGCCATTCACGCGGAATTCGAAAAGGCTTTCGTGAGCTACCGCGAGATTGACAATTTTGTCGAGGAGAGAGCCGTTGTCGCGGCGAACGCCAAGGCGGCGTAGCAGCAATCCGGGCGAGTTGCGCAAGCACCTGCTCGGAGGCGCTTTGACGGTGCTGGCGCTGGGCGCGCTGGCCGCCGGCGCCTACGTCTATGCCACCGTGGCGCGTCCGCCCACGCTCGATCAAGCCTCGCTCTGCCCGGTCGAGGGCCCGCGCGCGGTTGCGGTGGTGCTGCTCGATTCCACCGACGAGGTCCCCGACATCGCCAAGCGCGAGATCAGGACCGTCCTGGTGGACATGGCGGAAACGCTGCCGGCCTACGAGCTCTTGGAGATCAGGCTACTCGACCCGAAGACGCCGGGCGGCAAATCGATCTTCTCCAGGTGCAATCCGGGCGACGGTAGCGGGCTGAGCGAATACACCGCCAATCCGCGGATCGCGCGGCAGCGCTGGCTGGACGGATTCCGGGAGCCGCTCGATGTGGCGCTGGAGGCCGGATTTCATGCCTTGCCGGGCAAGACGTCTCCGATCATGGAAACCATCCAGCAGATCGCGGTCGAGCGCTTCACCGGGCGAGCCGTCGAGGAGGTGCCAAAATCGCTGGTCGTGATCTCCGACATGCTGCAGCACGGACCCGATTATTCGCAATATAGCGGCGACCTCTCGTTCGCCCGTTTCAAGGCGACGCGCGCCTACAAGAAGGTGCAGACCAACCTGCACGGCGCCGATGTGCTCATCTATTATATCCAGCGGCAGACCGGAAAGCCGATCAATTCCGCCGACCACATCAAATTCTGGGCGGAGTGGATTCACGACAACAATGGCCGGCTGAAGCAGGCGAGCAAGCTGCAGGGAGTGGGCTGAGGTGGCGCGGGGCGAGAGCGGTCCGCTGGACGAAACCGACCGTTTGTCGTCCGGCGCCAATGTGGTCGTGTTCATGACGTTCGTGGCGGCCGGATGCGCCTACATCATCCTGGCCAAGCTCGACGGCATCGAGCAGTTCTATGTCACGTTCGTGCCGGTCGGCATCATGATCGTCTACGCGCTGCTCCTCAGCCTGGCCCGCGGCCTGCGGCTGCGCGACGACCAGTCGGGCGACAATCTCTATTACATGGGTTTCCTCTTCACGCTCACGAGCCTGGGGGTCTCGCTCTATCAATTCTCGGCCACGCGCGCGGCCGAGGAGATCGTGCAGAATTTCGGCATTGCGATCGGATCCACCATCACCGGCATCGGCTTGCGGGTGATCTTCAATCAGATGCGCCGTGATCCGGTCGAGATCGAGCAGCGGATGCGGCTCGAGCTGGCCGAAGCGGCGCGCCGGGTGCGGCGCGAGCTCGACAGCAGCGTGGTCGAATTCGCATATTTCCGGCGCAACGCGCAGCAGTCGGCGGCCGATTCCTTCAATCACATGACGGAGCGCTTCGACGAGATCGTCGCCAAGCTGCTCACGAGCCTCGAGGAGGTCACCACCAAGCTGTCGGTGCCGGTCGAGGCGGCGGCGCGTCAATTGGGTGACGCGACCGGCAACGTGACCCGCAGCATGGGGGCGACGCTCGCCGCCAGCGTGGGACAGCTGTCGGCCGAGACCGAGACGCTGTCGAATCGCGTCGGTGAGATCGCGGGCGCGCTCGACGCCGTCACCACCAAGCTCAATTCCATGCAGATGCCGGACCAGGTGTTCGAGCTCCGCCTCGATCCGGTGATGCAGGCGCTGGCTCACGCTGCCGAGCGGATCGGGGCGCATTCCGACTCCCAGGCCAAATCGGTGACGGACGCGCTCGCGATCGCCAATACCGCGGCCGAGCGGTCCATCGATCTGGTCGGTGCGCTGCGGCATGATGTCGATACGACCGCCGCCGTGAACCGCGCCGCGCTCGAATGGGCGGCGGCGATGATCAAGGCCACCTCGGAGGTGCTGAACGAGATCAAGGCGAGCTCGCAGGCCTGCACCGAGGGACTGACCCTCATGCTGGAGAAGACCGACGGGACCATGCGGACCTTCACCGACGTTCTGGTCCAATCGGGCGTCGAGATGGCGATCAGGACCGATCAGCTGAGCGAGGCGCTGCCCGCGATCGAGGCGCGCGCCCATGCGATCGCGCTCGCCGCCGAGCGGATCGCCGGCATCGTCGATGATCTGCGCGACCCGCAAAAGCGGCCGGAATGGGAGACCACGGAGTAATGTCCGATTTGATCGGCCGCCAGACGGCCTCCTATCGTCAAGGTCTCGTCCTTGGCCTGACCATGGCCGAGATCATGCTGCTGCTGGTGTTCTGTCTGCTGATCGCGGTGGGGGTCTCGCTCGCCAGCGAGCGCGCCAAGCGCGATGATGCGCTGCTGCGATTGAAGCAGGTTGAGACCGCGGCGGCTTCGAACGAGCAGGTGATCCAGACCATCAGGAGAAACGCGCGCCTGGCGGATTTCCTGGACCGGGCCGCGAAGTCCACGTCGCAGGCCGAGATCGACGACTTCTGGCGCAAGCTGGTCGAGAGCAACGACACGGTCGCGAAGATGGAGCGCGAAGGCGTCCAGATCTCTGCGCTCGAGGAGGATAGCGCCTACGCCGCCAAATTGCGACAGTTGATCAGCGAAGGCATCGATCCCGACAAGATCGCCCGCGGGATGGCGCTCGCCGCCGCCATCGAAGCGGTGGTGGCCGACAAGAAGCTCGGAGATCTCACCCCCCAGGAGATCGCCGCTCTCATCGACAAGGGTCTCGCCCCCCCCAAGCCGGTGGAGGATACCGAGGCCAAGAAG
The DNA here is from genome assembly GCA_035552735.1 of Xanthobacteraceae bacterium. Taxonomy (GTDB): domain Bacteria; phylum Pseudomonadota; class Alphaproteobacteria; order Rhizobiales; family Xanthobacteraceae; genus VAZQ01. Next base: position 236 of record DASZKX010000351.1, on the reverse strand, counting down.
GGCCACAACTGGCCGCCGATCATCAACCTGAGCGAGGCCGGCGGATATTATTTCGCGACCGGCAGCGCGGAGCTGACGCCCAATTTCGCCACCGAGCTGCGCACCGTGGTGGTCGACAAGCTGCTGGAGATCGCCGATTCCTACGACGTCGACGTGATCGAGGTGATCGGACATACCGACGAGCAACCGGTGAACGGCCGCGCCTCGAACCTCGATCGGGCGCTCTCGGCGGTAAC
>DASZKX010000350.1:0-5873 GCA_035552735.1 Xanthobacteraceae bacterium | reverse complement strand
CCGCTGCGCGCCGGCGGGGTGTCTTGTGCGTTGTCCGCGATGGCATCGAGCGCCGCGCGACACTCCAAGACCTCGAACCGATTGGCCGGCACCAGGACGCCACGCGAGGGCTCATCCATCCGGTGGTTGGCGCGGCCGATGCGCTGCAGCAGGCGGGAGGAGCCCTTGGGGGCCCCCACATTAATCACGAGATCCACATCGCCCCAGTCGACGCCGAGATCGAGCGAGGAGGTACACACCACGGCCCGCAGCCGGCCGGCCGCCATGGCGGCTTCGACCTTGCGGCGCTGCGCCACGTCGAGCGAGCCGTGATGGAGCGCGATCGCCAGGCCATCATCGTTGATGCGCCACAGCTCCTGGAAAATCCGCTCGGCCTGGCTGCGGGTATTGACGAACACCAGAGCGGTGCGGTGACGCTTGATGAGACCGTACATCTCGCCGAGCGCATGCTGGGCGGAATGTCCGGCCCACGGCAACCGCTCGGCGGTATCGAGCATGGTGACATGGGGCGCGGCGCCGCCCTCGGCCACCACCATATCGGCGAGGGCTTCCCGCTCGGGCGGCTGCGGCACGAGAAAACGGCGCAGATCGTCGGGCCCTGCCACCGTGGCGGATAGGCCGACGCTGGTGAGCGCCGGCGCCAGCCGAAACAGCCGCGCCAGGCCGAGCGACAACAGATCGCCGCGCTTGGAGGTCACCAAGGCGTGCAGCTCGTCGAGCACCACGCGCCTGAGGCTGTCGAACAGATAAGGCGCGTCGGGCGAGGCCAGGATGAGAGCCAGCTGCTCGGGCGTGGTCAGCAGGATATCGGGCGGATCGCGGCGCTGGCGCTGGCGCTTGGAGGTCGGCGTATCGCCGGTGCGCGTCTCGATACGGATCGGCAAGCTCATCTCGGCGACCGGCTGCTCGAGGTTGCGCGCGATATCGACGGCGAGCGCCTTCAAGGGCGAGATGTAGAGCGTGTGGAGACCGCCGTCGCGCCGCAGGCCATGTCCGAGCGAGCGCAGCTTGCCGGTGGCGGTCGGCTGCCCCGGGCGCTGCGCGGAGCCTTCGCTCAGATCCACCAATGTCGGCAGGAAGCCGGCCAGCGTCTTGCCGCCGCCGGTCGGGGCGATCAGCAGCACCGAGCGCCCCGTGCGCGCCATGGCCAACAGCTCGAGCTGATGGGCGCGCGGCCGCCAGCCGCGGCTCGCAAACCAGCGTGCGAACGTTGCGGGCAACAGCTCCGGCGCCGAAGACGCTTCGAGAATGGACACGGTCGAAAGCTAGCCCCGCAGCGCCGACCGGTCGAGCGAAACTAGAACAAGTCGAGCAGCACCATGACGATGCCGAGCGTGGCCACGCTCCAGACCACGGTGCGGATCACCGGAAGGCCGGCCGCATAGATCGGCAGGTAGAGCACGCGGGCGTAGAAATAGATCTGCGCGCCCCAGACCGCCAGCCAGCCGTGCCGGTTGGTGGCATCGGCGATCAGAACCACGACCGCAAACAGGGGAAACGTCTCCAGGAAATTATGCAGGGCCCGCTGTAGCCGGCCGGCGACGATCTGCAGGGGTGGGATCGGGGCGTCGCGCGCGCTCAAGTTCCACTTGAGTCCGCATTGATGGGTGGTGGCGATGGCGCTCACGATGATGTGCACGAGCCCCAGCACCGCGCTCAGGGCCAGCATCAACAATTCCGGGGTCATCTTGCACCGCGACCTGCGCCGCCTCCCTCCGACACGACCCGTGTCACCGACGGATCGTTGTTAGCATGCGGTCGCGACCCCCAACAGGCCCGGAACCGGCTCGCCTTTTTCGGTGCGGGTCGACACCTCGGCCAGATGGTCGAGCTCCAGGCCCGCGTTCGCCATGGCGGCGCGGACGTGCGCGGCACCGTGGGCATAGCGCAGGCTCTCGCGCAGCAGCGCGCCGTCGCCCGCATGGGTCTCGAGCGTGAAACCAAACAGGCCCGATGGCGCCAGCACGCGGCGCACGGCCGCCGCCACACTCGCCAGATCCTCGATGTAGACCAGGACATCGGCCGCCAAGACGAGATCATAACGCGCTCGGGCGGCGGCTTCAGCGTTGAGGAATTCCGCGAGCTCGCCGGTCTCGAGCCGGTCATAGAGGGCCTTGCGCCGCGCCTCATCGATCATGGCGGTGGAGAGATCGATGCCGGTGAGCCGATCGACCGCGGCCCTGAAGGCGGCACCCGCAAGCCCGGTGCCGCAACCGAGATCGAGCATGGCGGCAAACCGAGGCGGGCTGCCGCCGGATTGCGCCATGGCGGTGACGGCTTGGTGCAGCAATTGCGGGGCGCGGTAGTCGAGATGCTGCAGCAGGCTCTGATCGAATCGCGGGGCGTGCTGATCGAACAGCCGGCGGACATGGAGCTGCATCATGGCGGACGTGACCTCGCCCACCCCCAATCGCGCCAGCCGCAGGCGCGCGCCGTGATAGTCCGGCGGATCGGCGTCGCGGGCGGCCGCAAAGGCCGCCACGGCGCGTTCCCGATCGCCCTGCGCCTCGCGGACGGCGCCGAGCCAAAACCACGCTGCCGCAAAGGCCGGGGCGGTCTCCAGCACCTGCTCGAAAATCTCGGCCGCGCCCGCCTGGTCGCCGCGGGCGAGATAGTCCAGCGCCCACTGGTAGCGCCGGTCGGCGATCAGGTCGCCGGAGGAGATGAAAACGGGACCAGTTTGCATGCCAATGCTCATGAAAGCTCGCAGCCGCCAAGCTATGACATATCTATGACCCATGCGCCCCGAAGACATACTCCTGCCCACCGCGGCCGGGCTCTGTTGCGGGCCAGGCGGCTTCCATATCGATCCGACCCGGCCGGTCGATAAAGCCGTCATCACGCACGGTCATTCCGACCATGCCCGCCCGGGCCACGGCAGCGTCCTGGCCACGCCCGAGACCCTCGATCTGATGCGGCTGCGCTATGGCGACAATTTCGCAGGCAGCATGCAGGCCATCCGCTACGGCGAGAGCCTGAACATCGGCGGCGTCGCCGTGACGTTTCATCCGGCCGGCCACGTGCTGGGCTCGGCGCAAGTGGCGGTCGAGCACGGAGCCTTAAGGATCGTGGCGTCGGGCGACTACAAGGACGTGGCCGATCCGACCTGCGTGCCGTTCGAGCTGGTGAAGTGCGACGTCTTCATCACCGAGGCGACCTTCGGCTTGCCGGTGTTTCGCCATGGCGATCCCGATGGCGAGATCGGCAAGCTCATGCGATCGGTCGCGGTGTTTCCCGAGCGCGCGCATCTGGTCGGCGCCTACTCGCTCGGCAAGGCGCAACGCGTCATCGCGCTGATCCGTAAGGCCGGCTATCAGCAGCCGATCTACCTGCACGGCGCGCTCGAGCGCATCACCGGCTACTACCAGAGCCGCGGCATCGCGCTCGGCGAATTGCGGGCGGCGCGCGACGCCGAGAAGGCGCAGCTTGCCGGCGCCATCGTGCTGTGCCCGCCTTCCGCGCTGAACGAGATCTGGTCGCGCCGCTTCCCCGATCCGGTCACCGCCTTTGCGTCGGGCTGGATGCGGGTGCGGGCGCGCGCCCGCCAGCGCGGCATCGAGCTGCCGCTGGTCATCTCCGATCACGCCGATTGGGACGGGCTCACCGCCACCGTCAGGGCGACCGGCGCGGCGGAGGTCTGGGTCACGCATGGGCAGGAGGATGCGCTGGTGTATTTCAGCGTCACCCACGGGCTCAAGGCGCGGCCGCTCGCGCTGGTCGGCTATGGCGAGGAGGATGAAACCGATGGCGCACCTGAGAGCATAAAGTCGACATGAACCGCTTCGCGCAACTGCTCGACCGCCTCGCCTACGAGCCCGGCCGCAACAACAAGCTGCGGCTGATGAGCGAATATTTCCGCACGGTGCCGGACCCCGAGCGCGGATGGGCGCTCGCCGCCCTGACCGGCGCGTTGTCGTTCCGGCACGCCAAGCCCGGCGTCATCCGGGCACTGGCGGCCGCGCGTACCGACGCGGTCCTGTTCGGATTGTCCTACGACTATGTGGGCGACCTGTCGGAGACCGTCGCCCTGATGTGGCCCACGCCGCAGCGGAAGGTCGATGACGGCACCCCCTCCCCTACCCTCTCGGCCGTGATCGGAACGCTCGCCACGCTCGGCAAATCCGAGCTGCCGGGCCAACTCGCGCGCTGGCTCGATCAGCTCGACGAGACCGGACGCTGGGCGCTCTTGAAGCTCGTCACCGGCGGGTTGCGCATCGGAGTGTCGGCACGCCTCGCCAAGACCGCGGCGGCGGCACTCGGCGGCACCGACGTGCAGGAGATCGAGCTGATCTGGCCGGGGCTGGGGCCGCCCTATCTGGAACTGTTCGGCTGGCTCGAAGGCCGCGCCGAGAAGCCATCGAGCCGCGACCCGGTGCCATTCCGGCCCGCGATGCTGGCGCATGCCATCGATGAGGGCGAGCTCGCCGGGCTCGATCCGGCTGACTTCATGGCAGAATGGAAATGGGACGGCATCCGGGTGCAGGCAGTCGCGGCCGACGGCCAAGACGACACCAGAAAGACGCGACTTTATTCGCGCACCGGCGAGGACATCTCGAACGCCTTTCCGGATCTCACCGCGGCCATGGGTTTCACCGGTGCGATCGATGGCGAATTGCTGGTGGTGCGTGATGGCCGGGTGCAGAGCTTCAACGTCCTGCAGCAGCGCCTCAATCGCAAGACCGTCACCCCCAAGCTGCTGGCGGAGTTTCCCATCCATCTGCGCGCCTATGATCTCCTGGTCGAGGGCGAGACCGATTTGCGCGAGCGGCCGTTCGCGGAGCGCCGCGCCCGGCTCGAGGCGTTCGTGTCGCGCCTGCACGAGCCCCGCATCGATCTATCCCCGCTGGTGCCGTTCCGAACCTGGGACGAGCTCACGGCCGCACGCGCCGATCCGGCCCAGGCGGGCGCCGATTGGGCCCTAGCGGGCGCCGATGCGGTCGAGGGCGTCATGCTCAAGCGCCGCGACGCGCCTTATCTGCCGGGCCGGCCCAAGGGTCCGTGGTGGAAATGGAAGCGCGATCCATTCATGGTCGATGCGGTGCTGATGTACGCCCAGCGCGGCCACGGCAAGCGCTCGTCGTACTATTCCGACTATACGTTCGGGGTCTGGACCAAGACCGACGAAGGCGACGTCCTGGTGCCGGTCGGCAAGGCCTATTTCGGCTTCACCGACCAGGAGTTGATCGAGATCGACCGATACGTACGGCGCAACACCACCGAGCGCTTCGGCCCGGTGCGCGAGGTGACGCACGAGGCCGAGACCGGCCTGGTGCTGGAGGTCGCGTTCGAGGGATTGCAGCGCTCCACGCGGCACAAATCCGGCCTCGCCATGCGGTTTCCGCGCATCAATCGGCTGCGCTGGGACAAGCCGCCCAAGGAGGCCGACCGGCTGGAGACCCTCGAGCACATGCTCAAGCGAATCGAGACCGGGCGCGGCGCGCCCGCGGCCGGACCGCAATCGGTTTGACGGTGCGAACCGGCAACGTGATAGGATAAGCAGATGAGCATGCCCACAGAAACGTCGAAAGACGCACGCAAGCCCGACGACTACGTCACCCGCTTCTTCGGCGGCCCGCCGCTGTCGGTGCTCTTCCGGCTGGTGCTGCTGTCGATCCTGGTCGGGGTGATCCTGGAAGCGCTCGGCTTCGATCCCTGGAACATCCTCGACAGCCTGCGGCGGCTGGTGCAGCACATCTGGGACATGGGGTTCGATGCGGTGCGCTTTCTGTGGCGCTATCTCCTGCTCGGCGCCGTGATCGTGGTGCCGATCTGGCTGGTGCTGCGGCTCGCGCGCGTGGCGCGGTAGAGAATGATCACCGCGGCCAGCTCTCGGCCGTCATGGCGGCGGCATCCACGCCGACCAGCTCGGGCAG
>DASZKX010000349.1:0-13178 GCA_035552735.1 Xanthobacteraceae bacterium | reverse complement strand
ACGCGCCGGGTCGAGGCATCGAGCTTGCCGAGCGCCGTCATCAAATCGTTCGGATGGCCGCATAAGAGCGCGCCCTCGCGGTCGGCGCGATACTCCCACGCGCGCGATCCGGCCAGCCGCCGCACCAGCGCCGAAACCGGCGCCAAAAACGCTAGGAACAGGAGTGCCCCGAAGCCCTGGCGATGCACCGAGGGGCCGATCAGGCCGAGCCGCAAGGCGAGCGCCGCGACCGCGCTCATGAGCGTCACCCCCAGCGTCGCCCGCAGAGTATCGCGGTGCGCGATGTGCGAAATTTCATGACCTATCACGGCGCGCAGCTCGCCGGCCGTCAAGCGGCTGCGCAAACCGAGCGTCAGGATGATGACCGCGTGGGCCGGATCGGGTCCGAGCGCAAAAGCATTCGGATGCGTTTCTTGAATCTCCAGGAGGTGCGGCGCCGGAATGCCGGCTTTGGCGGCGAGATCCTGCACCGCATCGACGAGAATCCGGTCCGTCACGGCGCGCGCGCCGCATTGCGCCAGGATGGCCGGCTCGGTGAAGCGCAATGACCAAAGCACGACCGCGATCGCCATCCCGAGGGCCACGGCCGCCCCCAGCGTCCCGAACCACAATCCGATGACCGCGAACGGGGCGACCATCAGTCCGAGCCGGACAGCGGCGCGTGAAACGGCGCCGGGAACGCGCGGCGGTTTCGGAAGCTGCGGGCCCTTGGGGCGCGCCTGGCTGCGGATCTCCGAGGCGATGAGGACGAACAATGTGACGAGCCCGGCCAGCAGGATGCCGGCCACCTTCCAGGTCATCGGCTCCGCCCACAAACCCATGCCGGTCTCCGTCGTTGCGACACCGATTCTAGCATGCGCAGGACGGCGGTGGAATTCAGAGCTCGATCACGTCGCCATCGGCAGCGATGAGCACGCCGGCGGCCCGGATCTCGTCCAGATGGGCCAGCGCCGTCGGGTTCATGTGGGTGATCATGATTCGCTGCGCGCGCAGCTCGGGCAGTCGCGGCTTGAGAATCTCCCAGGTCAAATGATAGGGCAGCCGGCCCGCATAACCGGAACATTCGACAATCAACAGCTGGGCGCCGTCCGCGATCGGCAGCAACGCTTCGGTCCATTCGGTATCGCCCGAATAGGCGAGCGTGGCGCTGCCGTCGGACAAACGCACGGCGGTCGAGGGCGCGCCCGACGGATGCGGGACCTCCGCGGTCACGACCCGATGCCCGAGAACATCGTGGGGACGGCCGGGCTCGATCTCGATCACCTCCCAGGAAAACCGCCATTTGGTCGCAGGGGAGCCCGGAAACAACACTTCAAGCGCTGCCTCCAGCCGCACGCGCGTGCCGGGGGGGCCGGCGATCGCCAAGGGGCGTTGGCGCCGGCTCATATGTTGCGCGTCGATGAGCAGGAACGGCAATCCGCCAAAGTGATCGCCATGCAGGTGCGAGAGAATGATGGCGTCGAGTTGATTGGGGTCGAGGCCGCGTGTCCGCAGCGCGACCAGCGAAGAAGCCCCGCAATCGATCAACAACTTTGCGCTCGGCGATTCGACCTGGAAACAGGTATTGAACCGGCCGCCGGAGCCGAAAGCATCACCCGAGCCGACGATCGTGAGCCGCATGCTTCCCCCCGGGCGCAATGCCGATCGGTCTTCTGGTTCAAGCCGGGGCGCCCGGCATGGTAACTCGTAACCACCAGCCCTTCGAGGCCTTCCTGCGTCACACCTATTGTCCAGACGGGCCGATTGTCCAGACGGGGCCGATGTCGCCGCTGGTCGGGGGCCGGGACCGCAGCCTGATTGCCTATATTTTAGGCGGAACCGAAGCCCGCCCAAGGCATTGTTCGGATGTCAAAAGCGTCAGAAGCATACTGTTTTTTGGTGGATGGGGCGTCCGCCAGCGGAGGGGACCGGATGTCGGCGGCTGATCAGTACCGGCGTAACGCGTTCGATTGCATTGCCATCACGGCATTTTATTCCGACCCTGGGCAACGGGCCACAGTCCTCGCGTTGGCTGAAGCGTGGACCCGATTGGCGCAGCAGGCGGAAAAAAATGAGCAGGTCGCCGGCTTGGCGACGACCGAGCCGCCAGATTCAAGCGAGGACGTCTGACCACTTGGCTCGCCGAGAGAGCATTTTCAGGAAAATGCCCGCCCTCGCCAACCTGATGATAGATTCCGGCGGGCGTGGAATCCGGTTTCCGTCCGAAGATGCGACAATGCAAAAATGCTAGCCCGACGGGCCGCGCGTGCATCAAGCCAGCAGATCGAGCGCGGTTCCGTTTATCGCGCTGTCCGAGCCGGCGGCGGAAGCGCCGCTTGAGCTCGACCGCGGCGCTTCAATCAAAGGCAACGCGGCCGGTGCATTGACCAGATTGACGATTTTTTGATCGGCGACGTCAGCCGCTCCGGCCGGCGGGTGGACCGGGTTGCGGAAATTGCTGCCGGACAGGCGCTGGTTCCAGTCCTGGTCCCGCTGAAAGAAGGACGGGGTCCAGCTCTGTTGCTGGACATACCAATTGAAATCCTGCCGCCAGAATGAAACGCCCGAAGGGCTGCGCGTATCGGTCATGGCGCGAAAGCGTAAGTCGCGCCGTTTTAGTTTTTCTTAATTGTCGTTTCTCGAATTGTGCTCCTCGGTCAACGGTTCATTCACCACACGGGCCGCGCCGCACCGGCGGCACTACCGGGCTACTACCGGAGTGGGAGATCAACCCAACGTCTGGTTAAAAATACCCGCGCACAATGCTGCGTCAGCGCGATCAGTCAAACCGGACTGTCGGTCGAAATTTGTCGATGGAGGCGCGGCGATGTTGATCATGTATCGGGGCTTCGAGCTGGTCCCCATCAAGGACGGCGAAAAATGGCAGGCGCAAGTCTTCTCCGGGAGCAAACGCATGGCGGCGACACCGCCGTGTGCCGACGAAGAAGCCGCCATGAGCGAAGCGAAGAAGATCGCGGACGAATTCCGTTCGCGACGTTCTGCGTAAGCCCAGGCTTCGCCGGAACCTGGTTGGAAGCTAGGCCCTGCGCGCTCTCCGGCGGCCGGGAGATTTCGTGCCGCGCCGTTCGAACGGCACGGGGTCGTCGCCGCTTGGTTCAAGCCCGTCGGCGAACTGCAGCGCGAGGCGCTGCGTTCTCAGATAGGTTTCGAACTTCGCGGCCGGCAGCGGCTTGGCGTAGAGGAAACCCTGCGCCTCCTCGCAATTCTCGTTCAAGAGAAAGTCCGCCTGCTGGCGGGTCTCGACGCCTTCCGCGATCACCCCGATATCAAGATTGTGCGCCATGGCGATCAGCGATCGCACGATGGCGGCGTCATGCGCATCGTGGGTGATTTTTCCGACGAAGCTGCGGTCGATCTTGATGCGCGACAGCGGCAGCCGGGTCAAATGGCTCAACGACGCATAGCCGGTGCCGAAATCGTCGAAGGCGAGCTTCACGCCCTTGTCGTGGAGGCGCTGCAGGACCGCCGAGTCCTCGGGGTTGAGCGCGATGTTCTCCGTGATCTCGAGCTCGAGCGCATCCGCCGGCAACGCAAAATCCCGCAGCGCTTCCATGACATCCTGGTACAGCGCTTCGTTGTAGGCTTGCGATGGGAACAGATTGACACCCATGCGGGCGAGCGGCAATCCCATGCCGCGCCAGGCCGCGGATTGCTCGCACGCGGTCCGGATGATCCAACGGCCGACCCCCGATGCGATCGCGCTTTCCGCCAGTGTGTCGATGAAGGCTCCCGGCCCCAGCACGCCGCGCTGCGGATGCCGCCAGCGCAGCAGCGCCTCGGCCCCGACCACGGCATTGTCGGAAAGACGGATTTGCGGCTGGAAGTGAATCTCGAATTCATTGTTGGTGAAGGCGCGCCGCAGCTCCAGACCGAGGCTGCGCCGCGCCTGCGCCTGTGCGCGCAGCACCGGCATGAAGAAGCGCAGATTGCGGCCGCCAGCGGACTTGGCCTGGTAGAGCGCCAGATCCGCGTTGGCGATCAGCTCCTCAACGTCGGCGCCGTCCTGCGGCGCTATGGCGATGCCGGCGCTGGCGCCGAGATGCACCACCTGATCGTTGATGACGAAGGGCTCGTTCAGCCGCTTCAGCATCAAGTCCACGATTTCGCGGATGCAACGCGGGTCGCCGCAGTTGGGGAGGATCACAACGAATTCGTCGCCGCCCAGCCGGCTCGCCAGACCCACCAAGGACCGCTCCTCCGCGACGCCCATCAACCGCCGACCGACCTCGATCAGCAACTGGTCGCCGGTCGAGTGGCCGAGTGTATCGTTGACGTCCTTGAACTCGTCGAGATCAAACAGCACGACGGAGGTCGGTGTCTTGCCGCCGTCCTTCGCCAGCAGCCGCCCCAATTCGTGCTGCAGCAAGGCGCGATTGGGCAGTCCGGTCAGTTGGTCGTAATGCGCGAGCCTGCGCAGCTGCTCTTCGGCTGCCTTGCGGTCGGTGATATCCTCGTAGGCGAAAGCGACGCTTCGCACCGTGCCGTCGGGGTTGTGCATGGGGGCCGCCGCGAGCCGGACGTCGAGCAGCGCGCCGTCCTTGCGCCGGCGCTTCACGTGCAGATCGCGGATGGTCTCGCCCCCATAGGCGCGTTGAAACAGCGCTTGCGCTTCCGCCATGCCTTCCGGCGGCACCAGCATCCGCTGCCGGCCAAGCGCTTCGCCGCCGCCGTAGCCGAACATCCGCTCGGCCCCGCGGCTCCACAGCACGATCGATTGGTCGGGTTCGCAGCAAACGATCGCCACATGCGAGGTATCGATGACGGTGGCGAGGGTATCCTTGGCTTGGCGCATTTCGCCCCTGGCGGTGCGCACCTTCTGGCGCCGCCGCTCGAGCGCCGCGGCCATCTGATTGAAATTGCTCGCCAGCGTCCCGACCTCGTCGCGGGTCCGCACCGTGGTTCGATGACTGAAATCGCCGCCCGCTAGCACCGCCGCATCCATCCCGAGTCGCCGCAGCGGTCGCACGATTCGTCCCGACAGCAGCCACGCGATCGCGAACGCGATGGCGAGCGTCCCCCCGCACATCAGGGCGCCCCATTTCAGCCGATTGGCCAAAGCCCCGTAGGCGATGTCGGTCGGCACCCCGACGGTCACCATCCAGGGCACCCGGCGGGCGAGCGCAAAGCCGTTCACGCGTTCCAGATTATCGCGGTGACTCCAGCGCGATGTGTCGCTGCCCTCCTTGGCGGCGATGCGCCCCGGCAACTGCCCCCAGTCGGCCCGGCGGCGCCCGATCCAATCACCGCCATTCGCCGCGATGACGTAGCCTCTGGTGTTGATGATGCTGATGGCGGTATTCGCGGGCAGCCCGTGCAGCCGCAACGTGTCCTGGAAATGGTCGAGCACCGGACCGACCGTCAGCACGGCCCGTATCTTCCCGGTCTCATCCTTGACGGGGCGCGCGACGTTGACGACCCAGCGCCCGCTGCGGACCAGGATCGGATCGCCGACCGCCGGCAGGTGATCGGCCATGGCCTCGCGAAAGTAGGTGCGGTCGCGGGCGTTGGGCGGCCGATTGTCCGAGCTGGCGGACGTTCCGATATTGTTGCCATCGGTGTCGAGCAGGAAGATATGCGAATCGAAACCGGAAAGCTCTCGTTTGACCTTCCGGAGCAAGGCATCGTTGGCGCTACGGTCGGCCGGATCGTACGATACCGCCTGGACCAGCACCGACAGCAGGTTTTGCAGCGCGCTGATGTGGTCGTCGACCTCGGAGGCCAGAATCCGCGCCTCGTGAGCCGCATGCTCAGTGGCTGCCGCGCGGTCGCTCTTCCATTGACTCCACAAAGCGGCCGTCATCAGGGCCGCCAGCGGAATCACGGCCGCGAATGCCAGCCCCAGGAGCCGTGATCTTATGCTGCAAAGCACTTTCGGTCGCCCCGCCAGATCGCGCTGATGCCGTTCGCGGGCTGGATGTAGGCGAGGAAAATTTCGGATACGTTCAGCGGCTGCATCTCGAGCTCGAAAATCGCTGCTGAGATTAATCCAAGCTTAACGGCGGTCTTCTCGCGGTTGCGACTTTCCGCCGTCCTGACGCGTGAATTGCCGGGGACGCGCGTTGGGGTTGCAGAGCGCTCGACGTGCGCGTTCACGTTCGTGCCACTCCGGCTCCGATACGGGCGCGAACCGCATGGCATGACGGGACGCGCTATCCGGCGTCCGGGCCGCCGGGTGAAAACAGATAGCCCGCGCCGCGCACCGTGCGAATGACCGAAGGATGTGCCGGATCCGGCTCGATCTTGCGGCGCAAGCGGGTGATCCTCACATCGATCGCACGGTCGAACGCTTCGCGATCCCGCGCATTGGCCAGGTCGAGCAATTGCTCGCGGGACAGCACACGTTTCGGGTTTTCGGCGAAGACCTTGAGCAGGGCGAATTCGGAGCTCGCCAGCGGGAATTCGTGGCCGCGATCGTCGCGCAACAGCTGGGCTTGAAGGTCGAGCCACTTGGTTCCGAACCTGACGAGGGCTTGTCGACGCGGCGCCGCCGCTTCGCCGGCGACCGCCGGGACGCTTCGTCGCAGCACGGAGCGGACGCGGGCCAGCAGCTCGCGCAGCTCGCAGGGCTTGGCCAGATAATCGTCGGCCCCGAGCTCGAGGCCGACGATACGATCGATCGCGCCGGCCGTCGCGGTCAGCATGATGATCGGCACCGCCGACTGCTGCTTGAGGGCGCGGATGATCGAAAGTCCGTCCTCCTCCGGCATGTTGAGGTCGAGCACGATGAGATCGGGCCTTTGCGCCGCGACGGTCCGGCGCAGGCTGGCGCCCCCATCGCAGGTCGTCACCTCGAAACCGTGCATGCGCAGATAGTCCCCGACCATCTCACGCGCCGGCGCTTCGTCGTCGACCACGACAATGTGCGGTCGTTCACTCATCGCGGCCCGGCGATTGCGGCTCCGGCGGCCGGCAGGCTGATGGTGAAGGTCGTGCCGCGGCCGGGGCCGGGACTGTGCGCGCCGACGCGGCCGCCGTGCAGCTCGACGATGCGCTTGACGATGGACAGGCCGAGCCCGGTCGAGCTCTCGCCGCCGGTCGGCCGCGCCGAGAGTCGCTGAAAGCGGCCGAACAGCCGCGATATGTCGTCCTCGGAAAGCCCTGGACCCTCGTCCGCGACGCGAATGAGGATGTGCGCGTCCGCGAGGCTCATCGTCAGCTCGATATGGCCGCCGAGCGGGCTGTATTTGATCGCGTTTGAGACCAGGTTGTCGACCGCCTCGCGCAGCCGGTCGGGGTCGCCGCTCCACATCTGGTGCGCGGGCGCGACCAGCTGGATGCTCTGGCGCTTTTTCTCGGCCTGCGCGCGGTTCGCATTGACGATCTCACCCAGCATCGTCACGAGATCGATCTGCTCGTGCCGGACCGCGATGTTGTGCGCGTCCATCATGGCGTCCGAGATCAGGTCGTTGACCATCTCGGTCAATTGGCCGGCGGAGGCGCGAATATGGCCGAGCTGGTCCTTGATCTTCTCGATTTGCACCGGCTCCATGGCGGCGAGCTCGTTCATCAGCTCGGCGCGGCCTAGGATGACCCCCAAGGGATTGCGCAGATCGTGCGCCACGGTGCCCAGAATCTCGTTCTTGAACTCGTTCGACCGGCGCAGCTGCGTCCATTGGGACGCCAAGCGCTGATTGACGGCGGTGAGCTCGTGCGTGCGCTCGCGCACCCGCTCCTCCAGCCGGATATTGGCCTCGTGCAGCTGGTCGTAGAGGATGACATTGTCGAAGGCGACCGAGAGCCGGCTGCAGAACACCTCGACCAGCGATCGGTCGGTGGTTGACATCGGCCGCGCCGTCTCCAGCACCACCACGATCTCGCGCTTGCTCGACGTATGAATGTAGAGCACCGAGAGCTTGGAGAGGAATTGATGCGACCGGCGCTCGAACGCGCTGAGCACGGTCCGCTCCAGCATGGTATCGAGCGCGCCTGCCGAGACGGCTCCGGCGAAGCGGCGATAGCAACCCGAGCCGGCGAGAACGGAGAATTTTTCCTGGCTGCCGCCGGCGTCGCGCAGCACCAGGATGCCGCCGCACTCGACATTGAGCAGCGACGCGATCTGCGTCAGCACGCCTTCCGCCAGGCGCTGGATCGACTTGAAGTCGTAGAGCGTCGAGGCGCCTTCGATGATCATCTCCAGCCCGCGCCGCGTCTCGACCATCCGCTGGATCTGCTGATAGCTTCGCAGCGCCGCGGTGAGCGAGGTGAAGAGCTTGTCGGCGGTCAGCTCGGTCTTGGCCTTGTAGTCGTTGATGTCGTAATCGACGATGACCTGCCGCTCGGGGGCCTGGCCGGGTTGTCCGGTGCGCAGGATGATGCGCACCGACTCGTTCTTGAGCTGCGTGCGAATGAAATCGACCAGCTTGAGGCCGGCGTCGTCGGTCTCCATCACGACGTCGAGCAGGATGACGGCAATGTCGCGAACCGAGCTCATGAGCTCGCGGCCCTCGGCGGCCGAATAGGCCGAGATGATCTCGACGCCCTGGCCTTGCAGGCTGTAGTCGTAGAGCGCGAAGCGGGTGCCCTCGTGCACCGCTGTGTCGTCGTCGATGACGGCCACCTTCCAGGCCGGGCCGACCTCCTCGGCGGCGGGCCCGCCGGCGTCGTCGATCACCCGCATGATATCCTGCTCGTCGCTCATTCCAGCTCCGCCAGAGTCAATGTGGTGTCGACGTAGTCGTCCTTGGGCGCCGCGAGCGGCAGCCTGATCCGGAAAACGGTGCCGTGGCCGGGCTGCGATTCGAGCCGCAGCGTGCCGCCCAGCCGCCGGCTCACCAGGTTGTAGACGATATGCAGGCCGAGCCCGGTGCCGCCGCGGTTGCGGCGCGTGGTGAAGAACGGCTCGAAGGCGCGCCGCTGGACTTCCTCGCTCATGCCGATGCCGTCGTCGGCGAACTCGATCTCGACCTGATCGATTCCGACCTTGCGGGCGGACAGTCGCAGGGTGCCGGCCCGCTTGTCCGGAAACGCATGGGACAGCGCGTTGAGCACCAGATTGGTCAGCACCTGGCCATAGGGTCCGGGATAGCTCTTGAGCGAGATCTCCGCGGGCACGTCGACCGAGAGCCAGATCAAGGAGTGCTTGAGGGCGGGACGCAGGCTCACCATCATCTGCTCGGTCGCCTCGCGCAGATTGAAGACGCGCCGCTCCGCGTGGCTGCGGTCGACCGCGACCTGCTTGAATGATTGGATCAGGTCGGCGGCGCGATTGAGGTTGGTGACCAGCTGCTTGGCGGCTTCGTGATTTCCGGCGACGAATTCCTCGAGCTTGGAGCGGCGGACCGCGCCGTCGCGGATCTCGTCGGAGAATTGCGCGCAGCGGCGCGCGAAGCTCGACGCCACCGTCAGGCTGATGCCGACCGGATTGTTGACCTCATGGGCGACGCCGGCGACCAGGCCGCCGAGCGCGGCGAATTTCTCGGCCTCGATCAGGCTGCGCTGCGCATCCTGCAGGTCGCGCAACGCATCCTCGGCGTGCTCCTTGGAGGCCTTGAGGTCGATCTCGGCCTGCCGCTTGGCGATGGCGTTGGTGCGGAACACCTCGACCGCCCGGGCCATGTCCCCGATCTCGTCGCGGGCGTTCAGATCGTCGACCGTTTGGGCATAGTGTCCGGATACGATCGCGTCCACCGAGCTCATCAATCCCTGCAGCGGACGCACGATGCTCCGTGCGATGGCCAGCCCGACCAGGATCGAGATCGACACCGAGAGCACGACCGCAATCGCGATGCCGGCAAAAAGATCGCCGAGCGTGTTCTCGAACCGGTCATAGGCGAGGCGTTCCCGCTCCCGCATGCTGCTGGACAGGCGCTCGATCATACCGGCCATGGCGGCCTGATTGCCGTCGACGGCATCGCTCAAGAGGTGGGCGCGGGTGGCGAAGCTTTTCTCCAGCTGTGCGATGCCCTGCCGCCAAGCGGTCGCGCGCGCCTGGATGGCGCGCAACGCCCCGCGCTGCAGATCGTTGTCGGCGAGGTCCAGCATGACCGGGACGGTGCTCTCGATCCGCTCCAGGTTTCGCATCACCTCCTTGGCGGTATCGGCCTCGTGCTGAAGATAGAAGACGTTGGTCTGGACCAGCGTGGTCGAGAACGATTCGCGCGACTTCGAGAGCGCGGGCCACACCAGGGCGCTGCGGTCGGTGGTGGCGCCTTCTACGATCGCGTAGAGCCCGGACATTTCCCGTGCCGGCGACAGCACCTGGTTCTCGTAGGTGTCCATGATGGCGGTTTGCACATTGCGCAGGTCGTCGAAGCCGGCGACGAATCGTTCGGTGGCCTGGACCACGTCGGCGGCCGAGGCCGCGAAGGTCGGATCCACGAAGGCGCGGTTCTGCAACGTGCCGAGCAGCGATTTGCGCAGCTCGGTGATCTCCTGCAGGACGTCGCCGTCGGGCTGGGTGAAGTAGCGGTGGATGAGGCCTTGCAGGCGCCCGGCCTGGCTCTCCAGGACCGCCAGCTGGCGGTCGGCTTCACGGCTCTCGCGCAGCTCGCTGCGCGCCGTGGTGAGAACCTGCGCGCCATTCCAGATGATGGCGGTGAAGACGACCGCGATCGCGATATTGAGCGTGGCAATCGAGAGAACGCGCCAACGAATCGGCAGCGCCCGCAGCCGGTCCAGTGCCCCGGAGGTCGCAGCCGCCGTTGCGGGGGCTTCGTTGGATGTCGGGCGTGATTGCAGATGTGGCTCCATGGCTCATTGCGCGGCCAAGATACGATCGATCAACGGCCCGAATTTGGGGTCGCCGCGCATCTCGTCGCGCAGCGGGCGGGTCGCATCCTCGAACGGCTTACGATCGAATTTGTCGATGATGGTGACGCCGGCGTCGGCGGCCTGCTGCTTCGATCGCTCCTCCCAGCTTTGCCACTGCGCCCGCATATAGCGGCTCGAATCGCGCGCCGCGCCGCGAAAGATCACGCGGTCGGCATCCGACAATTCCTGCCAGGCGCGGCGCGACATGACCAGGACTTCCGGCCCCATCGTGTGCTCCGTCACCGTGTAGTATTGGGCGACCTTGTAATGGTCGGTGGTCACGAAGGACGGCCAATTGTTCTCCGCCCCGTCGACCAGTTGCGCCGACAGGGCGGTCAGCACCTGCCCGTAGGGCAGCACGACCGGCTCGGCGCCGAGCGCCCTCATCATCCGGATCACCAGATCGGACTGCTGCACGCGAATTTTCAGGCCCCGGAGATCCGCCAAGCTGCGCACCGGCGGCGAGCGCGTATAGATCGAGCGCGCCCCGGAATCGTAATAGGTGAGCCCGATGAAACCGTTGGGCTCGATCGCCGCCAGGATGTCGTCGCCGATCGGCCCGTCGATCACCTTGTAGAGGTGGTCGATCGAGCGGAACAGGAAAGGCTGCGCAAGGATGCTCAAGGCCGGCGCATCGTCGCCGATCGCCGCCACATTGATGCGATTGAGATCGATGGCACCGACGCGAGTCTGCGCGATGGTCTGGCTTTCCTCGCCGAGCTGCCGGGAATGGAAAACCCGGATGCGGTGACGCCCCTCGGTTCGTTCCGCCACCAATTTGTCCATGTAGAGCAGGGCCTGGACGGTGGGATAGCTCTCCTCCTGGATGTCGGCGGCCCGAAACTCCCGGGCGACGAGTCCGTCAAGCGATCCCGCGAGCCCCAGCCCCGCCAAGGCAGCGCCAGCCCCCACCGTCAAATATCTGGACAGAACCCCCATATCGCCCACACGCAACCCGGCGCGCCGGTCCGGGCGCCGCCGGTTTCCCCATCATAGAGTCGTCTTCGCCCTCCCGCCATCTGGCAGATGACGGCGCAAGTGCCGCAGGAGCGCGCCGGATTCGGACGATTCTAGGACTACAGTCCTCATTCGCGCCCGATTCCTGCGGAATTTCGTCCGAACCGGCCGTCAGGCTCGTCCGATTGTTTCTTCACCCGGCCCGTACGAAACAATTGGTCCCGCCCACGAAACCATTTTTCCGTTCCGCGCAATCGTGGGGAAACGCCCGCTTGCTACCACCAAACCCAGGACGACACGCGGAAAGCGTGCGCAGGGAGACGGGCCATGCAATACAGTGACGCGATCGCGGCGATCACGGCCGGCCGGCGCCGGTCCGCCGACAAGGAGACCTCCGACGAGGTCCTGGTCGGACTGATCGCACAGGGCGACAAGGACGCCATGCAGGTTCTGTTCGGACGCCACAATGTGCGGGTGTTCCGGTTCCTGATGCGGTTCGTGGATGGCGAGGCGACGGCCGAGGACTTGGTGAGCGAGGTGTTCATCGAGGTCTGGCGCAATGCGAGCCAGTTCGCGGCGCGCAGCCAAGTATCGACCTGGCTGTTGGCGATTGCCCGTCACAAGGCGCTGTCGGCATTGCGCCGGCGCACGAGCGATGAATTGGACGAAGACGTCATCGAATTCATCGAGGATCCCTCCGACAATCCGGAAGTCACGCTGCAAAAGACCGAGCGAAGCGAGATTTTGCGCGATTGCCTCAAGCAATTGTCGCCGGCGCATCGCGAGATCATCGATCTGGTCTATTATCACGAACGCACGATCGAGGATGTCGCCGAGATCATCGGGGTCCCGCAGAACACGGTGAAGACCCGCATGTTCTATGCGCGCAAGCGGATCGGTGAGTTGCTGGCCGCCCGCGGGCTCGAGCACACCCTGGTCTGAGCCGCGTCTCAGACGCGGATTTCGCGCTCTGTCCGTCCGCAATCGACGGATCGGGGCGATGCGAGCCGCTCGAAGTGCGCGACCAAATATCCTGCGGCTTGACATTTTCATGCTTGAGCAGCGGCCGGCCGTGCGTCTCGGCCCGAGGTGAGCCCAGACGTGAGGCGGCTTGCCGCACTCCCGCGACGAAAAACCTTGGGATAAAATGCGCTTTGGGCCCGCTCCCCCGCCACAACGGTCGGCGCGGCGGGATATGATTGGCGGCCATGGCGTTCGAAAAAAGCGCGGCGAGCCGAATGCGAACCTGGCAATCACGACCCAGTCTGGGGCGGATCGGGATCAGGCCGGTCGGCCCGCGACCGCTGCTGATTTTCGTCCTGTTGGGGGTTGCGGTGGCCGTCAATGGCTTCCAGCGCGCCAGCCATCGATTCCCGGCTGAGGTTCATGGGAACATCGTCGGCAAGGCCTGGGTGATCGATGGCGACACCGTCGATATCGGTCGCTCCCGTATCCGCCTGCAGGGCATCGAT